>NZ_BAAAYL010000001.1:7100629-7409353 GCF_039536205.1 Streptomyces sannanensis
GTGGGAAGCGGCGCTCGACCGCCACGTTACGCAGCTGGTACAGCGTGACGATGACCGCGGCCACCGCAAGCTGAACGTAGACGTAGTCGAGAACGTGGGCGCCGATCGGACCGGTGGCCCTGACAATCCGGCCTACCAGCCACGACGGGTTGCCCAGCGCGTGATCGGCGGTTGCCACGTACTGGTCGAGCACCGCCGGGCGGGTCTTCGACGTGATGAGTAGCCAGGTATCGCCGGTCTTGCGGCCGGCCACCAGCAGCAGGGCCAGCCCGACGCCCTTCAGCAGCAGGACACGTTCCCGGCCGGTGCGGCGCGTGACAGCGATGACCGCATAGCCCAAAACCACCCACAACGCGCCGTTGCCGAACATCATCTTGGCGTCGACCGCCCACCGCACCAGAAAGAAGGCGATGTCGATGCCGATCGCGACACCAGCCGCGATGAACCGTTGCCGCCAGGGGAGCACCACCATCATCAACGCCATACTGGCGTACAACAGTGGCCCCGATTTGGGGGCGAATATCACCTCTTTCGCCTGGTTGGTGATCGGCCCCGGTACGCCGTAGCGACGTGCGGCGATCTCCAGCATGATGAGGAACCCGAGGGCCACCACACCCGCCGTGGCCCACAGTATCGCCCGTGGCTGACGCCACGCGGCGAACGTAATTCTGGAGCTTATTCGCGAAAACACCCGCGATGCTATAGATGTCAATTATTTGGCCGATTTGCTAGATGTTGGTTATTTTCCGTTGAAGGACGGGCGATGAACGTGATCATCGCGAGTTCGAACATGCTAGCGGGGTGGTGCGGGTGGGTTTCGCTGGGCGCCGCAGGGCTGCGAAGGCCGGTCGGTCCTGCGCTCGATGGTCCAGCGTCTCGGGGATGACCGTGAAACTCTCGATGCCTGGCGGGCATTGAGGGCATCGCAGGCTGCCCAGTGGGCTCTCAAGCGTATGCACCCGTGAACCGGCAGCTGGGCGGGATGCTGACATACCGTCAAGACGCTGAAAAGCACGCGGCTTCCCGGTCAATGGCCGCGTTCTGCCCCGCTACCGACTCAGTTTCGCCGCGCCCCGACCGGGCGCTGCACAACAGGTCTGAACCGGCGATCAGGCGACGGGGCTCGAAGCGCCCTCGGAGGAACCGGGTGCCCTGGTGAGACACAAGTCGTCGGCCATCGTGAGACAACCCTCTCGCACCGCAGGGCACAGCGCTGCCGCATGAAAGGCGAGATGAGATCCCACACGCAGCGCGTGGCCGTGCGAAGCCATGAGCGCGCTCGTCTTCGCCTCTTCGCCGTCCAGCACCTTGGCGTAGCAGCGCTGAAGTGCGGCGACGCTCTGCCCTGCGCGTCGCGCCGTCTCGGCACGGTGAACCACAGGGCTCCGCGGCAGGCGATGGCGGACATGATGTTCACGCGCAGGCGCTTGCCGTTGACCTTCACCACCGGGGTCTGCCCCTTCGGGGCCCAGCTGCGACCCGGGGCGCGGTGTCCGAGCGCAGCTCGCCTAAGTGCGGTGACCGGAATGGTTCACCGGCTCGCGACGTTCCCCCAGCTACCGCTGGGGGTGCCCCCAGGCACGGCACCTCGCGGCGTTGTCGCATCGCGCGAGTACGGCCGAGTACGAGCTGCGACGCTCCGCCTTGCGATGCACCGCACCTGGGGGCACATCGGGGGGCATCCTAAGCGGTAGCTGGGGGAGGTAGCTGGGGGAGTCGCGAGCTTCCGGCAAACCTTTCCGGTCACAGCACTGGCCAGCCCCTCGTTCCGGTCGGGCAGCACGGCACGGGCGATGCCCGTGAGATTGCCCTGCGCGACGAGGATCTCCCTCCGGTTCGATCCGTCGAGACAGGCCGCGAGCGACTCGCTCTCTCACTCACGACCCGAAAGTGGTAGGTCCGGAAAGTGGCGCAGCGCGTCCAGCATGGCGCGCACCGCCGCTCGGGGTGGCGAGCCGCGGCGGATTGCCGCCGTGATCGTGCGGGTCAATGGAGTCGCGAGTTCCCTGGTGACGACGCGGTAACGGCGGTCGACCGCCAGGCCGGGCAGCAGTGCGATCGACAGCCCGGCCTCGACATGCTGCAGGGTCATCATGTAATTGCTGAACCGGCACACCACCTGCGGCTCGAACCCCGACTGACGGCAAAGCCGTTGGGTGAGATTCGCCATGTACGACTGTGGCATGTCGAACGCCCACGGTTCGTCCGCGTAGGCCGCAAGGTCCGCGGCCCCG
This sequence comes from Streptomyces sannanensis, assembly GCF_039536205.1. Classification (GTDB taxonomy): domain Bacteria; phylum Actinomycetota; class Actinomycetes; order Streptomycetales; family Streptomycetaceae; genus Streptomyces; species Streptomyces sannanensis. The sequence goes on from NZ_BAAAYL010000001.1 coordinate 7,102,864, forward strand.
CGCCCGGCCGCGGGATGCTCGGGCGGTACCACCAGCAAGATCGGGTCCTTGGCCAGCGGTACGAGGTCGAGGTCCGGCCCCAACGGCAGCTCGTCGAAGTCCGTGGTTGTGATGACGATGTCCGCGTCGCCGACCCGCAGCGCGGGCACGCTCTCGTGCGGCTCCAGCTCAAGCAGCTCGATCTCGAGATGCGGATACTCGCGCACCAGCCGGGTCACCGCCGGCACCGCCATGGAGTGGATCGCGCTCTGGAACGCCCCCAGCCGCACCAGCCCGGCCGGTTCATCGCCGAATCCGCGCAGCTCCGTCTCAACGCTGTCCATGTGATCGAGGATGGCCCGCGCCCGACGCGCGAGGATCAGCCCGGCCGAGGTCAGCCGCACCCGGCGTCCCGTTCGTTCAAGGAGCTGTGTGCGCGTCTCGGCCTCGAGCACGGCGAGCTGCTGAGACACACTCGACGGGCTCAGATTGGCGGCCTGGGCGACCGCCCGGACGGTGCCCAGCGTGTCCAGCTGGCTCAGCAGCCGGAGCCTCCAGGGGTTCATCATGCCGTCATTCTTGTGCGGTTTTACCGAACAGGACAGCCGGAATTGTGAGATGGACGTGTCACTCGAGGGCGACTTACCGTCACAGACATGGCTGCTTCGACTACCGCCCCGCCGTCCACTGAAACCTTCTGGGCCGATGCCGAGAGGCACCTCGTCCGCTACGGTGGCGAGTTCACCCGGGAGATCATCGACCGCGCCGCCGGCAGTTTCCTGTTCACCGCGGACGGCCGGAAGATCCTCGACTTCACCTCCGGCCAGATGAGCGCGATCCTCGGCCACTCGCACCCGGAGATCGTCGCGACCGTCCAGCGGCAGGTCGCGACCCTCGACCACCTCTACAGCGGCATGCTCAGCCGTCCGGTGGTCGACCTGTCCCGGCGGCTTGCCGACACGTTGCCCGCGCCGCTGGAGAAGGCGCTGCTGCTGACGACCGGAGCCGAGTCCAACGAAGCCGCGATCCGGATGGCCAAGCTCGTCACCGGCAGGCACGAGATCGTTTCGTTCGCGCGGTCCTGGCACGGGATGACGCAGGCCGCCGCGTCCGCCACCTACAGCGCGGGGCGCAAGGGTTACGGCCCGGGCGCGCCGGGCAACTTCGCCATCCCCGTGCCGAACGTGTACCGGCCCGACTTCACCGCGGCCGACGGCTCGCTGGACTGGCGCCGCCAGCTGGACTTCGCCTTCGACCTGATCGACGCCCAGTCGACCGGCAGTCTGGCCGCGTGCCTCGTCGAACCGATTCTCAGCTCGGGCGGAATCATCGAGCCGCCGGCCGGGTATTTCGCGGCTCTGCAGGACAAGTGCCGGGAACGCGGCATGCTGCTGATCCTCGACGAGGCCCAGACCGGACTGTGCCGCACTGGGACCTGGTACGCGTTCGAGCGCGATGGCGTTGTCCCCGACATCCTCACGCTGTCCAAGACGCTTGGTGCGGGACTGCCCCTCGCGGCCGTGGTCACCAGCGCCGAGATCGAGCAGGAGGCGTACGAGCGAGGGTTCCTGTTCTTCACCACGCACGTCGCCGACCCGCTGGTGGCCGCGGTCGGCAACACCGTCCTCGACGTCCTGACCGGCGACAAGCTCGATGAGCGGGCACGATCGCTCGGCGCGTTCCTGCGCCAGGGTCTGGTGGACATCGCCGGGCGCCACGAGGTCGTCGGTGACATCCGCGGCCGGGGCCTGCTGGCCGGGCTCGAACTCGTCGTCGACCGAGAGACGAAGCAGAGCTCGGACGCGCTGGGCGCGCGGGTCACCCGGCGCTGCCTACAACTCGGCCTGCATATGAACATCGTCCAACTCCCCGGCATGGGCGGAGTCTTCCGGATCGCACCGCCGCTGACCGCCACCGAGGACGAGCTCTCGCTCGGCTTGACGATTCTGGACGAGGCGATCGGCGACGCCTGCGCCGTTCTCTGATCACCCGTCCCTGACGGACGGGGACACCGACGCGCTGCGCGAGTGCGCTGGACGTCGAACTCATGAGCGTCCTCGGTCCCGGAGGCGTCCGGCCGCCTCGACTGGCTGACCGGCATCGACAGCCACTCGCGGGAGGAAGACGTCGTTCGGCGCACCTGGGCGGACGAGGTGGTGGTGAGCGGGTGATACCGCTGAGCAGGTCACCGCTGCGCGGTGAATTGGTGAAATCGCGGAGCGTCGTCCGCTCGTCGCGCGAGCCGGACCTGCTCATGCCTCGACCATCGGAAGGATGTCGGCCTGACGGACGGAGGACCGATGGGGCAGGATCAGCGGGAAATCGCGCAGCCGAGGGAAGCGGTCACCAACAGGCGGATCAGCGCGGGCATCAGGATCAGAGGATGGCTGACGACGACTGACCACAAGGTCATCGGCAACCTCTACATGGTTACCGCGTTCGGCTTCTTTCTGCTGGCTGGTGTACTGGCCATGCTGATGCGCGCGGAACTCGCCCGGCCGGGGCTGCAGGTCGTCAGCGCCTACCAGTACAACCAGCTTTTCACCGTGCACGGCACCGTCATGATGCTGCTGTTCGCGACACCCATGTTCGCCGGATTCGCGAACGCCGTGATGCCACTCCAGATCGGTGCGCCGGATGTCGCCTTTCCGCGCCTCAACGCGCTCACCTACTGGCTTTTCCTCTTCGGCGGCTTGATCGTGGTTTCCGGGTTCGTCGTCCCCGGAGGCGCCGCGTCCTTCGGCTGGTTCGCGTACGCGCCGCTGAACAGCGCGGTCTTCACACCCGGCGCCGGCGGGGACCTGTGGACCATGGGGCTGGTGCTCTCCGGAGTCAGCACCACGCTGGGAGCGGTGAATTTCACCGCCACGATCGTGTGTCTGCGCGCCCCGGGGATGACCATGTTCCGGATGCCGCTCTTCACCTGGAACGTGCTGTTCACCTCCATCCTTGCCCTGCTGGCGTTCCCGGTGCTGGCTGCCGCGCTGCTGGCCCTGGAGGCCGACCGGAAATTCGGGGCCCATGTCTATGACTCCGCCAACGGCGGGGCGATTCTGTGGCAGCACATGTTCTGGTTCTTCGGTCACCCGGAGGTCTATATCGTGGCCCTGCCGTTCTTCGGGGTCGTGACCGAGATCATCCCGGTGTTCAGTCGGAAACCGCTGTTCGGATATGTCGGAATGGTCGGTGCCACCATCACCATCACCGTCCTCTCGGCGGTGGTGTGGGCTCATCACATGTTCGCCACGGGGGCGGTCCTGCTGCCGTTCTTCTCCCTCATGTCATTCATCATCGCCGTGCCGACGGGAGTGAAGTTCTTCAACTGGATCGGCACCATGTGGCACGGGAGCATCTCCTTCGAGACGCCGATGCTCTGGTCGTTGGGATTCCTCGTCACCTTTCTGCTCGGCGGACTCAGCGGAGTGCTGATCGCCTCACCGCCCCTGGACTTCCACCTCACCGACTCGTACTTCATCGTGGCTCATCTGCATTACGTCCTCTTCGGGACAGTGGTATTCTCCATGTTCGGTGGTTTCTATTTCTGGTGGCCCAAATGGACTGGTCGTATGCTCGACGAACGTCTTGGGCGTATTCACTTCTGGACGCTTTTCGTCGGATTCCAGCTGACGTTTCTGGTCCAGCACTACCTGGGTGAGGCGGGCATGCCCCGTCGTTACGCCGACTATCTCGCCTCGGACGGGTGGACCACACTGAACACCCTCTCGTCCATCGGATCCTTCCTGCTCGGCCTGTCCACCCTGCCGTTTCTGCACAATGTCTGGCGCACCATGAGCCGCCCGCCCGACGTCGAGGTCGACGACCCATGGGGCTACGGCCGTTCCCTGGAGTGGGCGACGTCCTGCCCTCCGCCGCGGCACAACTTCAAGGCCTTGCCGCGCGTGCGCTCCGACTCGCCGGCCTTCGATCTCAACCATCCGGACGTGGCGGAGAGGGCGCCGATCATCGGTCGTGGCGGCCCGGCAACTCCCGACGAACGAGGGGTGTGACGCGTGAGAACAGAAGCCTGGCTCTTTGCCGGAGTGGCATGGTTCTTTCTCGTGACAGACGTGCTGTACGCCGCGTGGTCCAGGGATCCGGCCGGTACGGCGGCACTGACCGTTGCCTTCCTCATGGCGACGCTGGTCTCGTACTTCTTCGCGGTGACCTATCGCAGACGGGGCCTGCGGCCCGAAGACCGCAAGAACGGGGAAGTACATGACCGGGCAGGGCCGGTGGACTTCTTCCCCCCGCACAGTGTCCTTCCTGTATGCACCGCCTTCGGCGCCGCCGTGCTCGCGCTGGGTGTCGTCTTCGGGCTGTGGCTCGCAGTGATCGGCGTCGGCATCGTTGCGGGGGGAGTGGCCGGAATGGCCTTCGAGTTCCTCGGTCACGACTGACCCCGGCCGAGGCGTCACTCCTGCCTGTCCCCGGTCGGCTCCGGCCCCGGCGCCGCCCTCGGCTCCGGCTCCGGTGGCGGCGCGATGCGGGCCTCGATCTCCGCCTGCTGCTCCTCGGTGACGGGCAGCTCCACGCGGTCGCTGTAGTACCAGCTGCTCAGGGCAGACCTCAGCCGCTGCCGACGGGTGACGGGACCTTCTGCGGGCAGCTCCAGGGGCTGGGGAAGTTCGCGCACGAGGGCGCGGTAGCGGTGCGGCGCGGGCAGCGGGCGGCGCCCCCCCGAGAGTCCGCCGAAAGGCGTCTGGATCACCAGGCCGCTCTCCTCTCCCTCGGTCAGGAGCCGGCGGTCGTGCGCCTGCAGGGCGAGGCAGAGCCGCTTGGTGACGGCGAAGGCCAGCACCGGGGCCACGATGAGCGCGATCCTCAGGATCCATGTCAGGGCACCGACCGAGACATGGAACGAGAACGCGGTGACGTCATTGCCGCCGGCGAGGAGGAGCACCGCGTAGAACACCACGGCGGCGACGCCCAGCCCCGTACGGGTCGGGCGATTGCGCGGCCGGTCGCACAGATGGTGTTCACGGCCGTCGCCCGTCACCCACTTCTCGACAAAGGGGTAGAGGAACAGCACCAGGAACACGATCGCCGGCAGGACGACGGCCGGGAGAAAGACGTTCCACATGATGGTGTGTCCGGCGACATCTGTCTCCCAGGGCGGCATGAGCCGCAGGGCGCCCTCGAGGAATCCGACGTACCAGTCCGGCTGCGCATCGGTGGAGACCTGGTCGGCTTGATAAGGGCCGTACTTCCATACGGGATTGATCTGTGCGACGGCGCCCAGAAAAGCCAGAACGCCGAACACCATGAGGAAGAAGCCGGTGGACTTCGCGGTGAACTGCGGGAACATCGGCTGGCCCACGACGTTGCGGTTCGTGCGGCCCTGCGCGGCCCATTGAGTGTGCTTGAGATAGACGACCAGGACGAGGTGTGCGGCGATCAGCGCGACAAGAATTCCGGGGACGAAGAGTACGTGAACGATAAACAGGCGGGGAATGATGGCATACCCCGGAAACTCTCCTCCGAAGGCGAACATCTCCAGCTCGGTACCCACGACCGGGATGGACCCGACAATGGTGGCTGCCGTCCGCAGGCCGGTTCCGGACAGGAGATCGTCGGGTAGGGAGTAGCCGGTGAATCCCTCCAGCAGGGCGAGCAGGAACAGTGTCACCCCGATGACCCAGTTCACCTCCCGCGGCTTGCGGAACGCGCCGGTGAAGAAGATCCGCAGCATATGGACGGCGATGGCGGAGATGAAGATCAGCGCGGCCCAGTGATGGATCTGGCGGATCAGCAGGCCGCCGCGCACCGCGAAGCTGATGTTGAGCGTGGATGTGTATGCCTGCGTCATGAGCGCGCCGTTCAGTGGGGTGTACGGGCCGTGGTAGACCGTTTCCACCATTCCGGGGTCGAAGAACAGCGTCAGGAACGTGCCTGTCAGTAGCAGCACTGCGAAGCTGTACAGCGCGATTTCGCCGAGCAGAAAGGACCAGTGATCCGGGAAGGCCTTGCGCAGCACCTGCCTGGCGAGTTCCGCGGCGGGCATTCGTCCGTCCAGCGCGCTGAAGCCGTCGACCGCCGCCTGCCCGGCCTGGGCCTTCAGTCGTTCCCGCCGCTTCCGAAAGAGCATGCGCCCGTTCTCCCGTCGACTCCCGTACCGCCGTCTGCGGGCGGCTCGATTCGCCGATATGGGTAACCAGCAGCTCGCGGAATCAATCAGTGCCGATATGGGCATGGTGCGTCGGCGTTGTTCGATTTCGTCGGCGGTGCGCTCGCCCCGGGCTCGGAGGCAGATCGGTCGGCGGCGCTCAGAACGCCGCCTGGAGGGCGGGCAGGAGTGTCTTTGCCGACCAGTCGAGAAAATCGTGCTGGGTATCGCCGCCGATCTGTACGAGCGCCACCAGGTTCTAGCGAGGGAGTACCAGGCTTCAGCCCGGTAGGGAATCGCTTCTCAATACTGCTCTGACCAGCAGGTTAGAGCGGACGTGCCGTGTTGTCAGACCCGCCGCATAGGGTGGTCGTCGTGCAGCTTCGTTACCAGTTCCGCGTCTACCCGACGCCCGGTCAGCGCATTCGCGCGGCCAGGGTGTTCGGGTGCAGGCGTGTGGTCTGGAACGACGCGTTGGCCCGGATCAAGCCGGTCAAGGCGTCGAACAAGCTGCTCGGGAATCCGAAGGACCGGCTCGCCCACGGCCCGTACCAGTTGGTGCCGAAGAGCCCGGACCTGGCCAAGACGCTGATCACCGAGGCGAAGAAGACCCCCGAGCGGGTGTTCCTCATCGATGCGCCGGTCGGCGTACTCCAGCAGACCCTCCGGGATCTGGACGCGGCGTGGAAGGCGCACGAGGACTCCAAGACCGGCAAGCGGAAGGGACCGAAGGTTGCCCCGCCGAGGTTCAAGTCCCGCAAGGACAACCGGCAGGCTGCCCGGTTCACCCGCTCCGACCGGTGGTCGATCACCGAGGACGGCAAGCTGAGGTTGCCGAAAATCGGCGGCCTCAAGGTGAAGTGGACCCGTGATCTGCCGTCCGAACCCAGCTCGGTGACGCTGGTCAAGGACCGTTCCGGCCGGTACTGGGCGAGCTTCGTCGTGGAGACCGACCCCGCCGCCGACATCCTCCCGCCCACCGACGGCGACCAGGGCATCGACCTGGGCCTGACCCGGTTTGCCGTGCTCGCGGACGGCTCGCACATCGCCTCGCCGAAGTACCTGCGCCGGGCGGAGAAGAAGCTGAAGAAGCGGCAGCGTGAGCTGTCGCGGAAGAAGAAGGGCAGCAGCAACCGGGACAAGGCCCGGATCAGGGTCGCCCGCGCACACGCCGCCGTGGCGGATGCGCGCCGCAACTTCCATCACCAGTGGTCTCACAAGCTGACGAGCGAGAACCAAGCCGTCTTCACCGAGACCCTGAACGTGTGTGGACTGGCGCGTACCCGACTGGCCAAGAGCGTGCACGACGCGGGCTGGGCACAGTTCGTGATGTTCTGCGAGTACAAGGCGATCCGGCGCGGACGCTCCTTCGCCAAAGTCGCCCGGGGCTTCCCCAGCTCTCAGATATGTTCCGCCTGCGGACACCGCGACGGACCCAAGCCGCTCGACGTCCGGCAGTGGACGTGCCCGAACTGCGGCACCCGGCACGACCGGGACTTCAACGCGGGCAAGAACGTCCGATACGAAGGCCGCCGCATCCTCGCGGCGGCAGCACCATCCACCCCAGGACCTGGGGCCCGACGCCGGTAACGGCGGCGGTAAACGCCTGCGGAGCGCACGTAAGACCAGGCAGCGCGTGATGCCGAGTTCTGGCCGCAGCATGTCGGCACGCTCAACGGTGTCACCGCCCTCGAGAGAGCCTGGCCGGGCGGGGCTGACGCGGTGTGCTCCCGGCGACCTCGCCGGGAGCACACGGACGATCCGATCAGGCCGTCATGAAGGCGCCGACGGGCAGGGCCCGGTCGACGATGCGGACGTCGCCGACGAAGGCGTGCAGGACCTGGTCGAGCTTGCCGCCGTACTCGTAGCCGCCGAGCAGCCAGGGCATGCCGAGAGTGGTGATGCCGTTCGCCACCGTGGAGGGGTTGCGTACCACCGGGCAGCCGTCGACGTACATAGTGGTGTGGCGGCCGTCGTTGACCACGGCCACGTGCCACCACCTGTCGAGCGGGAGTTCGTGGCCCCAGTTGGTGACCGAGTCGTCCCGGTTCAGCGGGTACATCGCCCACTGCAGCTCCCGGCCACCGGAGAGGCTGAGCGTGGCCACCGGCTCCTCGGGGTCGCCGCCGGTCTTCTTCGCCTCGCCGCTCATGCCCCACCGGCTGAGCAGGGCGGCCCAGGCGTTGTTGCGGCTGTTCCAGTCGGCGGGCAGCTTGAAGAACGCCTCGATGGTGTAGCCGGAGGCGAAGGTGGCCTGGTTCAGCGGAGCCTGCGGGACCGTCTGCAGGTAGGCGCCCTGCAGCGGGTTCTGGTGCCCGGTGAAGAAGATGCTGCCGTGCCCCGGCTGGTCGGGGTGGAACTCGGCGGACCAGGTGAGAGCGTCGGCAGGGCTCCCCGGGACCGTCGCCTTGACCAGGTCGTTTCCATGGCCGCTCAGATCGGTGACCCGCTCGGAGTCGGACAGCGGTGAGCCGTCCTGCTGGGCGCTGTCGAAGCGCCAGTACGCCACCGTGCCGGGGATCAGCATCCGACTCGCCGGGCGCGCCGCGCGCGCCGGCACGGGCGCGAAGCCGGAGAACCGCTGTTCGAAGTCGATCGGGACGGAGAAACGGTCCTGGTCGCCGGTGAGTTCGATCTCCTGGCGCTCCAGGGCGTTGAGCCGGCTACCGGCCTGACCCATGACCCACGGAGAGATGGTCTCGACATCGATGGTGTTCCGAGCCAGGTCGAACCGGTAGAGCCGGATCATGGCGGCGCCGCCGTAGTAGCGGTTCTGGTAGTTGGTGATGTGGAGGTGGACGTCGTTGCCGACGTCGTTCCGTCGGGTCGTCCGCCCTGCGGGCCAGTAGTGCCCGTTCAGGGTGAGGAAGATCTGATCGTTGCCCGCGATCAGTTTGTCCCACAGCTGTCGGCCGTAGCCGGAGAGCTGGGCCTCGTCACCGGGTTTGTTCGCGTAGACGAGTTCATGCGTCGTCAGGATGACCGGAGTCCCGGGATGCTGCGCGATCACGTTCTGCGCCCAGGCGAAGCCGGCCGCGGAGAGCCGCCAGTCCAGGGCGAGCACCAGCCACTCCCGGCCGGCGGCCCGGAACAGGTGGTAGGTGTTGTAGCCGTCGGGGCTGGCGCCGCCGAAGGTACGTGCCTTGCGGAAGCGCTGGGGGCCGAAGGCGTCCCGGTACGGAGTGTTGCCACGCTGGTCGTTGCCGCCCGAGCCGACGTCGTGGTTGCCCGCGAGCACGCTGTAGCCCACGTCACTGTGGTCCAGCAGCTCGAAGGCCTTGCTGATCGCGTCGAACTCGTTCTTCTGGCCGTTCTGGGTGAGGTCGCCGAGGTGCGACATGAAGACGATGTTCTCGTCCGCGGAGTTGTCGAGGATGTAGCGGAAGGACGCCTCGATCGGCTCGGGGTGGATGCTCTGACCGTCGAAGAGGTACTGGGTGTCGGGCATCACCACCAGCGTGAACCGGGGGCTGTCGGGATCGGGCCGTCCACGACCGGGCTCCGCGCTCCGGGCTTCGGCGCCGGGCGGCAGCAAGGGAGCCGCGGCGGCGGTCGGCGTCCCGATCACGCCGGCGGCCACGGCTCCGGCGCCCACCAGCCCTGCGTTGCGCAGAAGCGATCGGCGGCTGGTGCCCAGTTGTGGGCCGTCAGGCTTGTGGTGCGGGCTGCACATGTACGTCTCCGTATCTCCGGGATGAGCACGCACACCGTAGGTTTCGTGCACGGAGTAAACGGGAGTGGTTGCGTCGACGTCTGCGGAAGATCACATGAACAGCAGCGCGGGAAGCCGACGAATGGTGTGATTGGGCCGGTCGCGGTCGAGAGGTGCCTTGGGAATCCCGGTCGCGGCCTTTACGCCGAAGGGCTCGAGTACGGCTGCCGGAGGACTGGCTGCGACCAGCCGGTTCTTGGTGACCCGCAGGCAGCGCGCGGCGTCGCTTGTCGTCACCGCGGCTGCCACGCTGAACCCGTTGACGGTATGCGAGGGAGGCAATCGTGGTGCCTGGCAAGAATCGGACGAAAGGCGGCACGCCGAAGGCCGGGGACGGCCCCGGCCGCCTGTCCTCGGCTGCGTACGAGAAAGAGCTGTTGCGTCTCCAGATCGAGCTGGTCAAGCTCCAGGAGTGGGTACGGGCCACAGGCGAGCGGCTCGTGGTCCTCTTCGAGGGCCGCGACGCGGCCGGCAAGGGCGGCACGATCAAACGGGTCACCGAGCACCTCAACCCGCGCATCGCCCGCATCGTCGCCCTGCCGGTGCCGACCGAGCGCGAGCGCACCCAGTGGTACTTCCAGCGCTACGCCGAGCAGCTCCCGGCCGGGGGAGAGATCGTGCTGTTCGACCGCAGCTGGTACAACCGGGCCGGCGTCGAGCACGTCATGGGCTTCTGCACCCCGGATGAATACCGGCGCTTTCTTCATCAATGTCCCATCTTCGAGCGGATGCTCACCGAGGACGGGATCCTGCTGCGCAAGTACTGGTTCTCGGTGAGTGACGCCGAGCAGGAGCGCCGGTTCCGCAAGCGGCTCAGCGACCCGACACGGCGCTGGAAGCTCTCCGCGATGGACGTGGAGTCCTTCACCCGCTGGGAGGCGTACTCCCGGGCGAAGGACGAGATGTTCGTGCACACCGACATCACCGAGGCGCCCTGGTACGTCGTGGAGAGCGACGACAAGCGCGCAGCGCGCATCAACATGATCGCCCACCTGCTGTCGACCGTCCCGTACGGCCAGGTCGAGCCACCGCTGGTGCAGCTGCCGCCGCGGCCTTCGTCGACGGGATACCAGCGGCCCCCCAGGGACCTCCAGTCGTACGTGCCCGACTATGCGGCCACGCTGCTGGACCGGTCCCCGCCCGGTGCGGCACACCCTCAAGGGTGAGGGGAAATGTCAGCGGGTGGTGAGCACCATCCGGAAGCGGGCCGCGCCGGAGAGCATCCGCTGGTACGCCTCTGCGGCCTGGCCCAGCGGCACAGTCTCGGTCATCGGGCGGATCCCGTGGAGGGCGCTGAACGCCAAGGTGTCCTGGATGTCCTGCGCGGTGCCGGACGGGTGGCCGCGGATGATCTTACCGGCCATGAGGAGCTGGACCGGGCTGATTCCCAGTGGTTCGGTGTCCGCGCCGATGACCACCAGCTCGCCGCGGTGGGACAGCCCGTCCACGGTCGCCGTGATGGCATGGGAGTTGGCCGCGGTGGCCAGGACGACCCGTGCGCCGCCGAGGGACTGCAGCGCGTCTGCGACAGGGGTGGCGGTAGTGCTGTCGATGTAGTGGTGCGCGCCGAGTTGCTTGGCGAAGTCGGCTTTGTCGGCTCCGCGGGCGATGGCCACGGTTTCGAAGCCCATGGCGACCGCGTATCTCACCCCCAGGTGGCCCAGGCCACCGATGCCGAGGACGGCGACCAGGTCGCCCGGCTGCGCTGAGCTGCGCCGCAGTCCGTTGTACGTGGTCACGCCGGCGCAGGCGATGGGTGCCGCATCGGTCGGTGCCAGCGAGTCGGGAATCCGGGCCAGGGCGTCTGTCGGCACGACCACTGTCTCGGCGAAACCGCCGTCGTACGCCCATCCCGGAACCTTGAGGTTCGGGCACACGATGAAGTCGCCCTGTCTGCACGGCGTGCAGTGGTGGCAGCTTCCGCCGAACCAGCCGATCGCCACCCGGTCGCCCAACCGCCAGTCGCTGTGTGTCCCCTCGCCGAGTTCCTCGATGCGTCCGGCGATCTCATGCCCGGGTACCAGCGGAAACCGGACGCCCGGCAGCATGGCGTCCACGAACAGGGCGTCGCTGTGGCAGATTCCGCATGCGTCCACAGCGACCCGTACATGGCCGGGACCCGGCTGTGGTACCTCACGCTCGACGATCTCGAACGGCCCGCCTGTGGCGGCCACCTGCGCGACTCGATAGCTGCTCATCCAGATCTCTCCCGTGTGCCGGCCTCGGCCTGTCGACGACCAGCAGATCAGCTCCGGCCGGATCGCGCGCGCCGAAACGGGCTCGGGCCCCCGCAACGTGCACGAGCGCGGCCGCACGACCTGGGGTTGGCCTACGCTCGTCCCTGTGCGACCCACTGCGGCGGTTGTCACGCGCACTGGTAGTGAGCTTCTGCCATGCGCGCCGGACGTGTCCGGGAGATCCTGGCCGGGGAACAGGTGGGCCACACGGAGTCGGATCGGCATGGTCCACCGAGTGGGCCGGTATCACGTCGGCATGGTGGTCCTGGCTGCCCGAGCCGACGCATGGCGTCGCAGGACTGGTCCGCGCGGAGCCCCCGGCCGAGTACGGGTCCCGTATGACGAAAGGACGTACCCATGACCACGGACGCCCATCCCGGCCCGCTGCGCGTGCTCGTCTTCGGCGCCGCACTGCGGGCCGGATCGGCCAACGCCCGCCTCGCGTCCCTCGTGGTTCGGCTGATCTCCGACACCGGCGCCACCGTCGACCACGCTGCCATGCACGACTTCGACATGCCGTTGTACGACGGCGACGTGGAGGCCGCCACAGGACTGCCGAACGGCGCCCTCGCGCTGCGTGACCGGATCGAACAGTCCGATGCCTTCGTCATCTCGTCCCCCGAGTACAACGGCTCCGTGCCGGGCGTACTGAAGAACGCGATCGACTGGGTCTCACGTGTACGGCCGCAGCCGTTCAGGACCAAGCACGCGTTGCTTGTCTCCGCCTCGCCGTCCTTGATCGGTGGCAACCGAGGGCTGTGGGCGCTGAGAGTCCCCTTGGAACACCTCGGTACTCGCGTCTATCCGGACATGTTCAGCCTTGCCAATTGCTACCAGGCATTCGCGGAGGACGGAACGCTGATCGACCCGGGGTTGCGGCAACGCCTCACCGAAACCGTGACCGCGTTCCTCAGCCTCGTCGAAGCCGATGTGCGATACGTCTGTCTGGAGCGCCGGTGGTACGAATTCCTGGGAGACCGCACCGAGGCGCCCATCACCCAACGGGCCGAGGGGTGAGCCCGGCCGTGAGGCCCCCGGCGTCGCGGCCGGGGGCCGACCACGTATGAGAGCTCAGTTTGAACTCGGTACTCCGAAATCGTAATATCCGGAATCGTGAAGTCCGATTCCGTTCCCATGGTGCCCTCGGCCCTGCTTGCCCTGCAGCGTGCCACGCACACCACGCTGCACGTGCTTGCCGCCGAGCTCGTCGATCTGGACCTGACCGCCTCCGAGATCAACGCGCTGGCCAACCTCGCCGACGGCAACGGCCGCACGGTGTCCCAGCTGGGCGCCGCCGTCGGCGCGCGCCCCACCACGCTGACCAGCGTGCTCGACCGGCTGGAGCGTCGCGGCCACATCACCCGCGGCACCCGCGCCGGCGACCGCCGATCCGTGCTCGTCGAACTGACGCCCTCCGGACGGCTGACGGCCGCCACGATCAGGCAGACCCTCAGCGAGCTGGAGCAACGTGTCCTGGCCGGGGTGTCCCCCGAGGCGGTCGAGGGTTTCCGCACGGTCCTGGAAGCAATGACGAAGGTAAGCGCATGACCATCCACCACCCCAGTCCTCACTCCACCCATGACGCGTCCGGTGACGACCGGTCGCCCTTCGCCGCGCTGATGGCCCAGGTGATGGCCGACGCCGAACGGTTCGGCCACCGCCAGCACATCCACCTCACCTGGCTCGCGATCCGGCAGTACGGCACCACCGCGGCGATCGATCTGGTCAGCGACGGCATCCAGGCCACCGCCCGCCGCGCAGGAGTGCCACAGAAGTACAACGTCACTGTCAGCCGCGCCTGGGTCGAACTCGTGGGGCACCACGTCGCCGCATCCGACAGCGCCGACTTCGACGCCTTCGCCGACCAGCACCCGGACCTGCTCGACAAGCAGCTGCTGAGCCGGTTCTACCGCCCTGAGACGCTGTCCGGTGCGTCAGCCCGCGTCGGCTGGGTCGAACCCGACCTCGTCCCGTTCCCCTGGCAGTCCGTCAGCAGCTGACCGCCGTGCCCGATCGCGTCGGGCCTACAGCAGGGTCTGGTACACCTGCTGCACGTTGTTCCGGACGGGTGGGCGGTGCCGGGCCGCCGGCCCGACGGCGAAGGCTCTCAACAGGTTCTCCGTGGTACGGGTGACGAACGCGCCCGTACGGGCGTCCATCCCGTGGTTGCGTCCGTTGTCGTGGGTGCCCGCCATGAGGCCCTCCACCCAGCGCATTGTTCCGCTCGCGAAGACGCCCGCACCGCTGGGCACGGTGTAGTACGCCGAGTCGCTGTGACTCATGCGGCCGTTGCACACGACGGGGGAGTGCGCGACGATCTCGATGTCCTCGGGGCCGGGCATGCCCGGAAAAACCCGGTCGTACTCCACGCCCACCAGATGCTCGAACGTGTCGCCCGACCGGACGCCGGTTCTCTCGAACAGCCAGTGGTCGGGCGTGTGGACGACATACGGCGCGTCCACCGGATATCCCTCGTACAGCACCCCGGTGAGACCCGATTCGGGGTCGGGTGCGGGGGCCGCGCGGAAGTCGGTGGTGACCAGGGCCGGACGACGTGGGTAGTACGGGTCGGACGTGTAGGAGCTCTTATAGCAGACCACAGTGTGATCGGGGGAGTCGTGCCCCTGCTCCAGCCGGACTCGCCGGTAGCACGTATTGGCGCCCATGATGGCGAGATTGGTGCCGGCGTCCCGTGCCTTGGTGATGTGCTCCCGCTGTTGCGGGGTCCAGTACTCGTCGTGCCCCAGCACGACCACCGTCGTCGCGCCGCGCAGGACGCGGGGGTCGCGGTGGACGTCCATGCCGGTGGTGTAGGCGAGCGGGATACCGAGGCGCTCGGCCAGTGCCACCGCTGCCCGCTCGTAGACCATGAACTTCTCCGCGCCGTTGCGGTCGTAGGGCCTGTCGAAGCTGACCACGAGCGACCTCGAGCCGTATGTGCCGTCCGATCCCTCGTAGAGGTTGTAGCCGCCCCATCGGTTGTACGCCTGCCAGGTGGCGGGCGCGGACATCAGTACCGTGCGGCCGGCGCCGTGCGCTGAGCGGACGATCAACGGCACGTACCGCTGATGACCGCTCTCCGCGTCCAGGCGCAGCAGGTACGCGCCTTCCGGCCAGCCCTGCGTGCCGACGGTGAGAGTACGTTTCCAGTGGGCACGCACCGTACGCGTCGCCCCCTCCAGGCGGGGAGCGCCCTGGGCGCGTCCCGGCACCCGCTCGGAACGCCACACCAGCCGTGCCTGCACGCCGCCGTACCAGCCCATGCGGTAGGCGGAGACGCGGAAGCCGGGTGCGGTGGTCGACACGTGCAGCCCGAAGGACTCACCAGGCAGCACGCTCACCTGATCGGCGTACCCCGCGACGGCCTCTGGAGGCCCCTGCGAGCGAATCCGCCAGTCGTCGGCGCCCGGCAGTTCCGTTTCGTTCTCCGCCCGCCCTGTGCTCTCTGCGGGCCGAGGGCGCGCCGTGTGCTGCTCGCACGCGGTGGCTGCCGCGTTCGTGACACCTATTGCCGCGCACGCGCACAGAAAGCGCCTGCGGTTCCACTTCGCTCGGTTCTTGCCGTCCAAGCCGCCTCCCTGCGTCGGTGCGCACAGCACGCGTCATGTGGAGTACAGGGTCGACTCACCGTAACGGCCGCCTCGGCCGAACAGCCACCGGAATGCCCCCTGGCCCGGCCGAAGCGGTCGGGCCAGGGCAGCGTGGACCCCCTCCTCGCGCCCAGCGCTCCCGTGGACGGCTTTCCCGGCCCGGGGCGGTGTGCGGACCCTCGTCGTACAGTGCGCCCGACGTGACGACCGCGACCGTGGCCAGGGCCCACAACCAGTGTCGCGCGCGACGGGCGGCGGCGTCGGTTGTCGGGCCGCTGCGGGGAGCGTGCGATGAGGCCGGCACGCTCCCGCAGGCCCGGTTACAGGTCGAACTCGTGCGGCGGCAGGTCCAGGGTGTAGCAGGCTTCGCGGACGACGGCCTGTTCGGTCTTGTCGAAGTCGCCGTCTGCGCCGCCGATGACGATGCCGATCTGGATGACGGCGCGGGCCTCGGCCGGCTTCTTCTTGGCCTTGGCGATTTCCTGGAGGACGCTGACCTTGCCGAAGTCGAAGTCGGCGGTCAGCTTGTCGAGGTTGCTGTCGAAGCGGCGCTGGAGGTCTTCGGCGGGAAAGTTCTGCAGGACCTCGTTGGTGGCGATGAGCTGGGCGACACGGCGCCGCTCGGAGGGATCGACGGTGCCGTCGGCGGCGGCGACGAGGGCACACATGGCCATGCTCGCGTCGCGGAAGGCGCCGCTCTTGAGGTCGTTCTTCTTGGCCACGAGCTGTGTTTGCATCGTCGACGCGGATTCCTTGATGCGGTCCCACAGAGCCATGGTGCTTCTCCTCGGAGTGCGGTGGGTGGTAGTTGAAGTCGTCTGCCCGCAGGCCCGGGCCATGTGACGCCCCGGGCCGGCAGGCGGTTGTCCGTCAGACGTTGACGCCGAAGTCGGAGGCGATGCCGGCGAGTCCGGAGGCATAGCCTTGACCGACTGCTCGGAACTTCCAGTCGGCGCCGTTGCGGTAGAGCTCGCCGAAGACCATGGCGGTTTCGGTGGAGGCGTCCTCGGAGAGGTCGTAGCGGGCCAGTTCGGTGCCGCCGGTCTGGTTGACCACGCGGATGAAGGCGTTGCGGACCTGGCCGAAGCTCTGCCCGCGGGCATCGGCCTCGTGAATCGAGACGGGGAACACGATCCTGGTGACATCGGCCGGTACGGCGGCGAGGTTCACCTTGATGGACTCGTCGTCTCCCTCTCCCTCGCCGGTGAGGTTGTCGCCCGTGTGCTCGACCGAGCCGTCGGGGCTCGTGAGGTTGTTGTAGAAGACGAAGTGCCGGTCGGAGACGACCTTTCCGGAGTCGCCCAGGAGCAGCGCGCTGGCGTCGAGGTCGAAGTCCGCGCCGGAGGTGGTGCGCACGTCCCAGCCGAGCCCCACGAGCACGGCGCTCAGACCGGGGGCCTCCTTGCTCAGTGAAACATTGCCGCCCTTGGCGAGGCTCACACTCATGCTGTCTCCCTCTGTCGGAGGTCGCGGGCGCCTGCGCGCCAGTAACTCGATCATTACCAGAAAATCTACAGCACTGTAGAGAATGGCGGGGCGGGGCCCGACGACTCAGTACGATGGGGTCGCACAACGGGCGGGCGAACGTGAAGGGAAACGGAGTTGAGTAACCAGGAAACTGCCGGCTCGCTCCCTGGGGGCGGCATCCGTAGACGGGGACAGGGTGAACTCGAGGCGCAGGTGCTGTCCGTGCTGCGGGACGCGCCCGGCCCGGTGACCGCGGTTTGGGTGCAGGCGCAGCTGCCCGGCCACCTCGCGTACACCACCGTCATGACGATCCTTACCCGGTTGCGGGCCAAGAACGCCGTCACGCGGGAGCGGGAAGGCCGGTCCTTCGTCTGGCGGGCGACATCCGACCAGGCGGGCCTGGCCGCGCTGCGGATGCGACGGGTCCTGGACGGCGAGTGCGATCGGGAAGCGGTGCTGGCCAGTTTCGTCACATCGCTCTCCCCCGAGGACGAACGACTGCTGCGCGGTCTGCTCAGCCATACGAGCGACGATCCGGAGGAGTGACCGGGTGGGCGTCTTCGTCTTCCTGCCGCTGGTGCTGCCCTTGACGGCATGGCCGATCGCGCGCCTCGCCGAGCAGCACCTGCATCCGGTCACCGCGACCCGGCTCCTGGCAGGTGTGAGCGCGCTGATGGCCCTGTCCAGCACCGTGTGCCTGGCGTTGATCATGGTGGTCGGAACCGCCCAACTGCCGGGCAATCCGCTGCCGGACAGCTGGTCCGATCCGGAGGTGCGCAAAGCGGTCCCGTACGACGAGGTCGTCGGCATCATCGCGATTCCGGCTCTGGCCGTCGTGGCCGCTAGCTGCGTCTGGACTGTCTGGCGTCACCACCGGGTGCGGCGCAGCGCCGTACGGGCTCTGGCGGGGATTCGGCCGTCACCGGTCGCGGTGCTGCCCGACGAGTCGCCGTACGCGTATGCGCTGCCGGGCAGGCGGGGGCGGATCGTGGTGTCCACGGCGATGCTGGCCTGCCTCGATTCCGGGGAGCGCAGGGCGCTGTTCGCCCATGAACGTGTCCATCTGACGGCCTCCCATCACCGCTACCTCCTGGCCGCACAACTTGCCGCGCGGGCCAACCCGTTCCTGCGGCCCCTGTGTACCGCCGTCGCCTACGGGGCGGAGCGCTGGGCGGACGAGGAGGCGGCCCGGGTGATCGGGAACCGGCGGGTGATGGCGCGTGCGGTCGGCAAGGCCGCCCTGGTCTCACGGGGTACGCCTTCGCCGGCACTGGCCGGTTTTGCTGCCGGTCCCGTGCCCCGGCGCGTGGCCGCCCTGCTCGGTCCCATGCCCCCGGCCCGGTCGTGGCCGTCCGCCTTCACCGTGGCGGGCGTTGCCGTCTGGACGGCTGCGGCCGGTGCGACGGCGTCCGCTCTGTCGTCGGCGAACTCGGCTGTGGCGCTCTTCCTCGTCCTCAAGGCGGCGACACCGCTCTGAGCGGATCGAAGGACCTACGACCGGCAGGCGGGAGCGGCGAGTCCGCCGTGCCGGACGGTGGTGATCGGGCTGTGACGATCAGCGGCGTGCCCGGATACGTTCCAGGGCGGCCACACCCACGGCGGCGAGGGCGATCTGGATGCCCCACTCGACCCAGTCGATGCCCTTGGTGTCCGCGACGCCGAGGGCGGACGCGATGCCGCTGCCGATGAGGGCGGCGACGATGCCGACGGCGATCGTCCACAGGATGCCTATGCGCTGTCGGCCGGGGAGGGCGAGCCGTCCGAGCACGCCGATGACGGCGCCGATCACTATTGCGCTGAAGATGCCGGAGATTTCCATGACGCCCCTTCCGGTGTGTTCTGAACTGCGTATGCCCGCCTGGGCGTTACACATTCGCGAATGACGGGTTCTCCGCCGCACCGGCCTTTGTGGGCGGGCCGTCAGGGCCGGAGGGGACCGGCCCTGACGTCACGGGGGAGTGCGGCGGTCAGCCCTCGTCGCCTTCGTCCTCGTCCTCGAATGCGTCGCCGATCTCGTCGATGACCTCGGCTGCGACCATGCCGCCGACGACTCCGACGGCGAGACCGGCCGCGCCCGCGGCGATGGCGGTACCCATGCCCGGTCCGGAGTGGTGGTGCCCGCCATGGCCGTGACCGGACGCGTACGGGTCGCCGTGGCCGTACGAGCCGTGGGTTCCGTAGGAGGAGCGGTGCTCGACGAGTTGGCGCATCCAGCTGTCGACTTCGGCGTTCCAGTCGCGCTGGTGAACGTCGTGGTGGCTCACGGTGAAACGGGTGAGCGCGTCGTGGCCGCCGGAGAACAGGCCGCCACGCTTGTCCGCCTCCAGGACGACCTCCATGCCGCCCGGGGTGGCGAGGAAGGTCACCTCGATCTCGTTGATCGCGTGCGCGTACTGCGGAGCGGGAGTGAGCTCGATCTCCTGGTAGAAGGGGAGCTGCTGGCCGGAGCCGCCGATACGGCCGTACTCGAGGTCGGCCGACTTGAAACCGAAACCGAGTTGCCCGAACGCCTCCAGGATCGCTTCCTGTACCGGCAGGGGGCGTACCGCGAGCGGGTCGAGGTCGCCCTTGTCCTTGGCGGCGGCCACTCCGAGCTCCGTGCGTACGCCGAGCACGATGCCGAGCGGCTGGCCGTACAGTTCGGTGACCGGGGTCTCCCACGGGAGCGCCACCGAGAACGGCAGGCTGCGCTGCTCGCCCTCAGTGAGGCGGAAGCCGCCGCCGACGGTGAACCGGTCGAAGACGACGACGCCTTGGTGTTCGCCGCCTTCCAACTCGGCCTCGACGCGGGCGACCAGCTCCAGCGTGATGTGCTCGATGCCGAAGTCGGCGTTGCCGCCCTTGAGATGGACGTCGCCGGTGAGGCTGCCGCCGGGCAGGACAGCCCCGGGGGCGAGGACCGTGTCCACGGCCGGGCCGCCGACGCCGATCGAGCCGAGCAGTCGTTTGAACACCATCGTGGCGTTCACTCCTTCGTGGTGCGCGCGGTTCTGTGTGGTGGTTCTGTGGAGCGGCAAGGAAGTTCCTTACCGCCGGGCGTTGTCTACACGCATGTAGAGCATAGGGAATGAGGGGCCGGAAGGTGTCCCGCCATCCCTCGAAGCGGACTGACCAGGAGTTTTACTCGGGCCTCCACATCAAGGACGCCCTCGGCGCCGCCGACCGCACCCGGCCCTTCCCCCGCGCCGCGCTGCACCCGATCGCCGAGGTCACCCTCGACACACCCCTGGACGACACCATGACAGCCATGCGAGCGGCCGGAACCCACCTCGCCGCCGTCACCGGCAACAAGGGCACGGTCATCGGCTTCGTCACCATGGAAGATGTCCTGGAGGAACTCGTCGGCCCGACCTCCGACGCCGCCGCCTGACACGCCCGGCCCGCAATGGCCGGCACCCGACGAGGGGGCCGGCCATTGCCGTACTGCGCGACGGAGCGGTAGCGGTCGGTGACTCGGCCCGGATGATCTACAGGGCTGTAGAGTGACAGCTGTGGCCGAGGGTGTGAATCGGTCCGCCAACACCCGGACAGGGCCCAAGGGTTCAGGCGGCAGGCGGAGTGACTCCCGCCGATCCTGCCTAAGATCACACCTTGCAAGAACATGATCCGCAGCGCGCATTGAGGAAAGAGCATGACGGACGCCACGGCCCAGGTGCCGCAGCTGCGCCACACCTTGGCCTGCCGATGCCGCGCGATCACCGAGGCGCGCTGGTTCGCCGTAGCGGTCTTCGCTCTTATCCTCGCCAACGCCGCCGTCCTCGGTGTCGAGACCTACACCGGAGTCGTCGACCAATGGCGCGGCGCGCTGCGCGTCGTCGAGCACAGCTTCCTCGTGGCCTTCACTGTGGAGATGCTGCTGCGCGCCGGCGCCCATGCCGACCGGCCCAAGGACTTCTTCCGCGACCCGTGGAACCTCTTCGACCTGGCCGTCGTGCTCGCCGCCTTCCTTCCGCTCGTCCGTGAGAACAGCACCGTCCTGCGGCTGCTCCGGCTGGCCCGGGTCCTGCGTTCCGCCCGCTTCCTGCCGCAGCTGCGCATCGTCATGGTCGCGATCGGCCGAAGTCTGCCCGGGACCGTCAGCTTCCTGCTCGTCGGTGCCCTGCTTCTCTATGTGTACGCGATGATCGGCTGGGTCTTCTTCGCCGCCCACGATCCGCAGCACTTCGGCTCCATCGGCCGGGCCGTCCTCACGCTCTTCCTCCTCATGACCCTGGACGGGCTGGGGGACTCCGTACGCGCCGGCCTGGAGATATCGCGCTGGAGCATCGTCTACTACGCCTCGTACGTACTTCTCGCCTCGTTCGTGCTCGTCAACGTACTCGTCGGCGTCGTCATCAACTCCCTCGAGGAGGCCAAGGAGATGGAGGAGGAGCAGGCCGCTGCCTCCCCGGAACACTCCACGTCGTCAGACGTCGGGCGCGAAGACATCAGGGCGCGGCTGGCCGCGACGCGAAGAGCCCTGGACGAGCTCGAGGCCGGTCTCAGCAGTCTTGAGGAGGCCCGTCGATGACGCGGCATCAACCGGGGCGAAGGTACGGTGCGACCGGCCCGGCTGCGGGTGCTCCACGCTATGGCTCCGGTCACCGGCCAAGGCCGCAGCCGAGGGCTTCGAGCAACCCACGCTCGCGCCGGGCGCTCAGACCGGCACGTCTTGCCCGGTCCAGACCCTGCTCACGTTCCCAGAGCAGGGCGTCGGCCAGTAGCTCCGCCCGGGGCCGGTGACGGAGTCCCGCAGCGCGCGCCGCGGACCCGTTCCGGGCCGACCATCCTTCCCAGCCCTGCTCGACCAGCCACATCGGCAGCGACTCGGGTCCCATGTACTCGGCCACGCCGTTCGCGAGCAGCCATGCCCAGGCGGGTTCGCCGACAGTGGATCCGGCGTGGAACGCCCGAGGTGCGGGGAACCGAGCGCACTGATTCGCTGAGTGAGGGGCAGTCCACAGCGAGGACCTCACAGGAGCAGCGATGGACATCACAGGCGGACCCGGCAGCCACGCCAAGGAAATGCGTGCGCATGCGCAAGAACTCGAACAAGCCGCGGAAAGCGCTGCCGATCCCAAGGAGAGGAGGCGCCTGATGGAAGAAGCACGCAAGCTGCTCAACGACAGCGAACAGGAGAGCGCCATGGCTGCGGGAGACATCTACCCGCAGGACTAGCCCCTGCCCCGGACCCCGGGCCCTGGGCCTCGGGGGGTCGGCCCGCCCCGCGTGCCCGTGAAGTGCCGGGTGTCCGCCGATCACTCGGCGTCGCGTGCCAGGTCGAGGGCGAGCGCCTGCACCCGAGCCCCCAGTGGAGCACGTATGACCACACTTGCCGACCCCGTCCCCGGCGGGCGGCCGGGCGATGTGGAGCGGGCCGTCGCACTGAGCGCGGAGCTCGCCGAGCGAGGAGTGCACGGGATCGTACTGGCCTATGTCGACACCGCCGGCATCGGCCGGGTGAAGACGATCCCGGCATCCCGGCTCGCCTCCGCTGCCGCGTGGGGCGTCGGTATGTCGCCGGTGTTCGACACCTTCCTGGCGAACGACTCCATCGTCTCCACCGACGTGCTCGGCTCGCCGGACGGCGACCTTCGGCTCTACCCCGACCTCGACCGGCTGGCGGTCCTGGCCGGCCAGCCCGGCTGGGCGTGGGCGCCGGTGGACCGCATCACCCAGGAGGGCGAGCGGCACCCGGGGTGCAGCCGCACCGTGCTGCGCCGGATCGTCGCGGACGCCGCCGAGCGCCACGGCATCACCTTCAAGGCAGCCATCGAGGTCGAATGGGCGGTCGGGCGGGGAACCGCCCAGAAAGCCGACTTCGTCCCCGCGTGCTCCGGTCCCGCGTACAGCGCCACCCGGCTGGTCGAGCTGAGCGACTACGTCGCCGAACTGATGGCGGCGTTCGCGGTCCAGGGCGTGGACGTCGACCAGGTCCACCCCGAGTACGCGGCCGGTCAGTTCGAGATCTCGGTGGGCCCGCTCGACCCGGTGGCCGCGGCCGACCGGAGTGTGCTGGTGCGGCAGACCATCCGGGCGGTCTCGCTGCGCCACGGCCTCAGGGTCTCGTTCTCACCGGCCGTCCTCGCCGAAGGCGTCGGCAACGGCGGCCATGTACACCTCTCAGCCTGGCGCGACGGGGTGAACCTGCACTCCGGCGGCGACCGGCGGTACGGCATGACCGCCGAGGCGGAGTCGTTCGTCGGCGGTCTGCTCGCACACCTGCCCGCGCTCACGGCTGTGACCGCGCCGAGCCCGGCGAGCTATCTGCGGCTCAAGCCCTCGCAGTGGGCCGGGGTCTTCACCGCCTGGGGGCACGAGACACGCGAGGCCGCGGTGCGCGTCATCACGGGCACCGCGGGTCAGCGCGACCGGGCGGCGAATCTGGAGGTGAAGCCGGTCGACCTGGCCGCCAATCCCTATCTCGCGCTCGGCTGTCTCATCGCCGCCGGTCTTGACGGCCTGGAGTCGTCCACCGCCCTGCCCGAGGAGATCACCGGAGATCCGGCACTCTTCACCGCCGCCCGGGCGACGGCCCAGGGCGCCTTCCGCCTGCCGACGACGCTGGACCGGGCCGTCGAGGAGTTCCGCAAGGACCAGCTGCTCCGGGTCGTGCTGGGGCCGGTCCTGGCCGACGCCGTGATCGCCGTACGCCTCGGGGAGATCGCGGCCGTGGCCGGGCTGGACGACGGGCTGGTGGCGGCTGCGTACCGGTGGAAGTACTGACGTGGGCAACGCGTCCCCCACTGACGGGCCGGTCCATGAGGCCCTCGCCGGACTGGCCCTCGTCGACCACCACTGTCATGGCGTGGCCACCGCCGACCTGGCTCCTGAAAGCTTCGAGTCGCTCATCACCGAGGGTGACGCATGGCCCGACAGCGGAATCACGCCCTTCGACAGTCCCGTGGGCGTGGCCATCCGCCGCCATTGCGCTCCTGTGCTGGGCCTGCCACGGCACGCTCCCGCCGCGGGGTACGTGGCGCGTCGGGCCGAGCTCGGCTGGCGCGAGGTGAACCGGAGGTTCGTCTCCGGCGCGGGAACCGGTGCGTTCTGCCTCGACACCGGTTACGCACCGGACGCTGTCACGACGCCGGCGGAGCTTGCCGCGTCAGCGGGCGGCGCGGCTGCCGTGTACGAGGTCGTACGACTGGAGAGCGTCGCCGAGGCCGTGGCGGCCGCGGGGGTGGAGCCGGACGAGTACGCCCCCACGTTCCTCGCGGCCGCGCGGGAGGCCGTGGAACGGCGAGGCGCGGTGGCGGTGAAGTCCGTCGCCGCGTACCGCACCGGGTTCGACCTGGACCCACGCCGGCCGTCGGACGCGGAAGTCACCGAAGCGGCCCGGCGGTGGCTCGCCGCGGGCTCACGGGGCGGCCGGCTTCACGACCCCGTGCTCATGCGGCACCTGCTCTGGACCGCCGTCGACCTCGGTCTGCCCCTCCAGCTGCACACCGGATTCGGAGACAGTGACATCCGGATGCACCGGGTGGATCCCACCCACCTCACGGACTGGCTCCATCTGACCTCCGGCACGATTCCGGTGATGCTGCTGCACTGCTGGCCCTATCAACGCCAAGCCGCCTACCTGGCGACGGTGTTCGCACAGGTGTACCTCGACGTCGGGCTCACCCTGCACTACGTCGGGCCCTCTCGGGCCCGGGCCATCCTCGAGGAAGCACTTGAGATCACCCCGTTCCGCAAGCTGCTCTACAGTTCCGACGCCTACGGGGTGGCGGAGTTCTACCATCTCGGCGCACTGGCCTTCCGACGAGGCCTGGCCTCGCTGCTCCAGGAGCGGGTGGACGAGGACGAGCTGAGCCTGCCCGACGCGGTCCGTATCGCCACATGGACGGCATGCGACAACGCTCGCCGCGTCTATCGGCTCCCCGAGCACGACTGAGCGCTCGCCGCGGCGCTGTTCGACAGCGAGGAGAGCATGGTCCGCCTGGACATGAGCGAGTACCAGGAACGGTCCAGGCCGTCCCGACGCTGCTCCTGCTCGACAGAGGGCAGGTGATCGCCAGGCAAGCGGGGCGGCGCCCGCCCAGGCCCTGCGCGAATGGGTCGAGGAGACCGTCTCCGGCCGCCGGTGACCTACCCTCGACGGAAGGAGGCTCCGCCATGAAGCAGGCCGATCCACATCTCTCGCTCGTGCGCCCGGTGACGCCGCGCACTCCCCAGGGCTGCGAGGAGTGCCTACGCCTCGGCACTTCTTGGGTGCACCTCAGGCTCTGCCTGATCTGCGGTCACGTCGGATGCTGCGACTCCTCGCCGTTCAAGCACGCACGCCTGCATGCCCATACCGTCGACCACCCCATCATGCAGTCCTTCGAGCCGGGCGAGGACTGGCGCTGGTGTTATGTCCACGAGGTCCTGGTCTGATGAGCACCAGGAGGAAAATCTCGTCCGTGTGCCCGAGCGCCGGTCGCCCGCCGGCGTCTTCTCGCGCCGGCTGATGCTCGCCGATACGCTCGATACGGAACACATCAGGGCCGACCAGGACGCAGGTGTCCTGAACCTGCGCATCCCGATTGCCGAGCGCGCCGAGCCCCGCAGGAACGCCGTCGGTGCAGGGGCAGTCCGCCCAGGCAGATCAGCGGCTGACGCCTCAAATCGCGCGGCGTGCGCGGAGCGGAGATCTTCTCCGCTTCACCCCGCCCTCCGCGCGCCGGAAGGGGGCCGGAGGATGCCCATGAGATGGGAAGCGTTCCTCGATGAGGTGCGGGAGCGCGGCGAGTACGCCTCGGAACAGGAAGCGGAACGCGCTGCCCGCGTCGTTCTCGGCCTGCTCGGCGCACACCTGGTGGGTGAGGAGCGCACCGAACTCGCTGCCCGGCTGCCGGAGACGTACGCCCTGATCCTGCTCAATCCCCTCCAGGCCGCGGAGCCGCTGTCCCCGGAGCGGTTCGTCCGGGCGACAGCGGCGTGGATCGACGGAGCCACGGAACAGACCGCGAAATGGGACGTCGGTGCCGTACTCAGCGTGACCGCGGACGCCGCCGGTGACGATCTCATGCGACGGCTCCTGCTCCAGCTCCCTCCGGGCTACGACCTGCTCTTCGGCCCTCAGCCGACATAGCAAGGGCGGGAGGACCGACGCGTGTGCTCACACGCGCTCCACGAGCATCGCGACGCCCTGCCCGACACCCACGCACAGGGTGGCAAGACCACGGCGGGCGTTCTCCCGCTCCAGCCGTCCGATCAAGGTGAGCAGGATTCGGGCGCCCGAGCAGCCCAGCGGATGGCCCAGCGCGATGGCGCCACCGTCGGCGTTGACCTTCTCCTCGTCGAGCTTCAGGCGCCGGATGACGGCCAGGGCCTGTGCGGCGAAGGCCTCGTTCAGTTCGATCGCGTCCAGGTCGCCGATCTGCCGGCCGGCACGGGACAGGGCCTTCTCCGTGGCGGGGACCGGGCCGAGGCCCATGATGTTGGGCTGGACTCCCGCCGACGCGGAGGTGACGATCCGGGCCCGCGGGGTGAGCCCGTACCGCTGGACGGCCGCCCCGCTCGCCACCACCAGTGCGGCGGCACCGTCGGACAGCGGTGAGGACGAGCCCGCCGTGACGATGCCGTCCTCGCGGAAGATCGTCCGCAGGCTTCCGAGCTTCTCCAGTGTCGTGGAGGGGCGCGGGCCCTCGTCGCGTGTCACCTCGCCGCCCTTGACCGGCACCGGCACGATCTCCCGGTCGAAGCGGCCCGCCTGCTGGGCCGCGACCGCCCGCTGATGACTGCGGAGCGCGAAGGCGTCGGACTCGGCACGGGTGATGCCGTCCAGAGCCGCGACCTCCTCGGCGGTCTCACCCATCGACAAGGTCGACTTCACCGTTTCCGGCCCGGCACCGGCAGGCACGGCCCGGTCGGCGGCGGTGAAGCGCGGATTGGTGAAGCGCCAGCCCAACGAGGTGTCGTGCACCTCGCCCGGCTTGGCCCACGGAGTGCCCGGCTTTTCCATCACCCACGGAGCGCGGGTCATCGACTCCACGCCGCCCGCGACGACGACGTCGGCCTCACCGGCCCGGATCGCCTGGGCGGCCGAGGCGACGGCGGTCAGGCCGGAGGCGCACAGCCGGTTCACGGTGTAGCCGGGAACCGTGTGCGGCAGCCCGGCCAGCAGCACGGCCATCCGGGCCACGTCACGGTTGTCCTCGCCGGCCTGGTTGGCGGCGCCGAGGATCACCTCGTCCACGGCCTCGCCCGGGAGCCCGGCGCGGCGGACGGCCTCTCCGACGACCAGGGCCGCCAGGTCATCGGGGCGTACGGAGGCCAGAACGCCGCCGTAGCGGCCCTGCGGGGTGCGTGCCCCGTCGATCAGGTAGACCTCGTCAGACATGTGCGGACTCCTCGATGGGTGCGGGCCGACGCGACTCGAGGGGCTCGAAGGCCTTCTCGGACATGCGTTCCACCCCTTGACAGGCAGTTCGGAGGCTGGATTACTTGGCCGTGCGCACGCTAACCGAATGTTCGGTCGGTTGACAAGATGGTGGAAACATGACGCAGGTCAGTGACGCGATATCCAGCCCCACCGAGGCGATGTTCGCCGCGGACGAGGCGTCCCGGAGTCTGGGCATCGAACTGCTGGAGCACGGAGAAGGCACTGCCGTTCTCCGGATGACAGTGACGTCGGCGATGGTGAACGGGCATGGGATCGCCCACGGCGGATATCTCTTCCTGTTCGCCGACACCGCGTTCGCCTGTGCCTGCAACAGCCATGGCCCGGTGACCGTCGCGGCCGGCGCCGACATCAATTTCATCGCCCCCGCGCACGAGGGCGATGTACTCCTGGCGGCCGCGCAGGAACGCACCCGCTTCGGCCGCAGCGGCATCTATGACGTGAGCATCCTGCGCGGCGACGAGGTGATCGCGGAGTTCCGCGGACGCAGCCGCAGCATCCGAGGCGCGAAGGAGACACGCTGAACAGTTGAAGGGTCAGTCGGGGGTGTGCCGTCCGGAACGCCTTCACGCCCCGGACATGGAGGAACTCTCATGGACATCGCGGCACTCGCCATGTGGGCGGTCACCGCTCTCGGCGGCTTCTACATGCTCGCCACCTGGTTCTCCCGCGGCGGACCTCACAGCCACGACAGCCGCCTGCCCGTCCCCGTCGTGTTCGGGCACTTCGCGCTCGCCGCCGCCGGACTGGTCGTATGGATCCTCTACGTGATCAGCGACGCGGGCGCACTGGCGTGGACCGCCTTCGGGCTGCTCGTACCGGTCGTTCTGCTCGGCCTCACCCTGCTCGTGCGCTGGATCCCCGTGTACCGGCGCCACGTCACCGCGCAGGCCGGCGGAGCCGACAGCGGGCCCGTCGAGGCGTACTTCCCGGTCACTGTTGTGGCCGGGCACGGGCTGGCCGCCGTCACGACCGTCGTGCTGGTCCTGCTCACCGCGTCGGGGATCGGCGGCTGACCGGAGCCCGGGACGGGACGCCGTCCCGAGCTCTGCACCGGGCCGTCAGGAACTCCTGCCGCTCCGCGTGGTGCGCCACGGCGTGAACGCGTTCGTCACGCCCGCGAGGGCCGTGCGCAGCTCGGGGTGGTGGCGCAGCAGGACGGTGACCATGGAGTTGTCCTCGATCCAGGCCAGGCCCGCCTTGGAGTACACCTCGGGGGTGTAGTACTCGGTGAAGAAGCGGTCGCTGTTCAGCCGGCGCGACGCCATCAGGATGAAGATACGAAATGCCGTGTCGCTGAAGGCGAATCCGGCCGGCAGCTTCTCCGCGTACATCCCGACCGTCAGGTCGACCTTCTCGATGTCGTCCTCGTAGAGACGTCTGATCTCCTTGGCCCACGTCGGGTTGTCGGTCAGTTCCTCGAAGCTCTCCGCGGGCTTCAGTCGCAGCAGTCGCCGGAACTCGTTGTAGCGGGGGACCCCCAGTTCCCGGCTGCGCAGGATGTCGGTGGCGGCGAGGTCCTGGAGGTGGCCGTCGGGGCGCTCGTACTCCTGGAGGAATCTGGGGAAGTTGTGCAGGGTGACCAGCCCCGGGTGGAGCGTGCCGAAGCTGTAGAGCAGATCGGCCATCGGCGTGTTCTTCAGGACCTTCAGTGCCTCGGGACCGGCGATGTCGCGGAAGGTGCAGTGGCTCAGGGTGGTGTTGTCGGCCGCGGAGCGCAGGTGCCACTTGTCGCGGATGAGCGGATGCATGCGGTAGACGGCCACGAACTCCTCGGTGAGGGCGTACGGGATGCCGTAGTGGTCCGTGCTGCCGCCGGGGATGCCGCTGACGACTTCGCTCCCGCTGATCCGGCCGAAGAGATCGTGGACGCGCTCGCCCGCGATGCCCCACCAGTTGGCCCGCAGGGCCTTGACGGTGGTGGGGTGGCTGATCACAGCCGGTGTCCACTCAACTGTGTGGATCTTGGCGAGGAGCGCGGCGTTGACGAGCCGGGCCCTCTGGAACAGCTCCTCGTCGCCCCAGGACGGATAGGCGGCGTGCAGATGGTCGCAGATCGCGTTGTGCTCCCGGGTGAACAGGTTCTGCATCATGGCGAGGCCCAGCCAGAAGCCGGGAACGCGCGAGGGATCACGAGCCGGGTCGGACGTGAGTGGGGTCTGCTCGTCCCACAGGCGCAGTCTGCCCAGCTCGCCGTTGCGCATATGGCGCTGTTCCTCTTCGTTCGTCCCGTATATCTGGGACGCGTCCCACCAGTGGGAGGAGACATTGACGCGGGTGTCGGGCGTGCCTGCGGGAGCCCGGGGGTCGCGGGTCGGGTCGTCCGGTGTCCGCATGATCCGCATGGGGCGCTCCGGCCACGGGTCGTCGTCCATGAGGGGGACTTCCCAGGGCCGTTCCGTGGGGCTCGTACCGTGGCTGAACCAGTCACGGATCATGAACTGCAGCCAGGCGGCGACCAGAGAGTTCACCGACTCGGCCGGGATCAGCCCGTCGCGGGTGAGCAGGGCACGGCTGACCTCGCGCGGGTTCGGCCTGGACAGCACGGACTCGGGCGTGGCCGGGACGATCCTGTCGAGCGGGATGTTGCGGCCGAAGCGGGTGCCCGCCATGCCCATGCGCGGCTCGTCGAGGTCGTTGTGGCTGCCGTCGGCGGTCCGGTTGACCTTGTGGCTCGCGGAGGGTGGCGCCGGATCGGGCAGATCGACGGACGGCAGCCGGGTGGTGTCGTGGAGGTTCTTCTGGCGGAGTCTGACGCGCAGTCCGAGGAGGGTCAGCAGGCCGGGTATGACGGCCAGGTTGTTCCAGCCGATGTGCCGGTCGACATACTGGGCGGCGCCGGTGACGATCCGCCAGGGGAGTGAAGAGCGGTATCCGGAGCCGGATTGCCGGGGGGTGGTTCGTTGCGTTTTCATCGCGCTGCTCCTTGGGTCCCTGGTCGGTTCGCGGGGTGCGACGATGCCTTGGCGCTTCCGGGGCGGGACGCATCGTCGAGGATCACATCGCTCGCCTTCTCGCTGATCATGTAGATCGGGACGGCGACGAAGAATCCGGGAATGCGGGGAAAGACGGAGGCGTCGACGATCCGCAGGCGGTCCACGCCGCGCACTCGGAAGCGGCTGTCCACGACGGCTGAGGGATCGTCGGCCCTGCCCATCGTGCAGCTGCAGGAGGCGTGGTGACCCCAGGCCTCGTCCTGTACGAAGCGGCGGACGCTGTCGCGGCCGCGGACCTCCTCGCCGGGCCACAGTTCCTCGAGGATCACGGAGTCGGCCTTGCGGTTCATCCCGCGTACGAACTCCACCGCGTCGGCCGTCGCTTCGAGGTCCAGACCGTCCTTGTCCGTGCCTTCGGTGAAGGAATGGAAGTTCACCAGTGGGGTGTCCCGGGGGTCGGCGGAGCGCAAGCGCACTCGGCCCCCGGTGTTGTGGGTGCGGCTCTTGAGGATGGCCCAGGTGAAGCGGTCCCGGTGACGTGTCAGGTCGAGCGAGTAACCGGGGTAGTAGCCGCGGAAGTCGAACGGGCCGCCGAAGATGAACAGGTCCGGGACGTCGAGCTCCGGGCGGGACGTGCGGGTGATGCCCACGACGGCACCGTTCGTGGTGTACAGACCCTCACCGCGCTGCCAGGCCTGGTAGCAATGGTCCGGTTCGGCTCCGGGCCGCGGGGCGTGGAAGTCACAGTCCTTGATGACCGGGAACTCGCGGTCCATCCGGCTGACCACGCCGACCTCGTAACGGTCCTGCAGATTGGCCCCCACGCCCGCGAGGTCGACCCGTACACGGATGCCGTGCCGCTCCAGCTCCTCGCGCGGGCCGATCCCCGAAAGCATCAGCAACTGGGGCGTGTTGAAAGCCCCAGCGGCGAGGATCACCTCACGCGAGGCGAACACCCTGCGCCGGACCGGAGGTCCGAGGCCGTCCTGGCTGCGGGGGTCGGCCCGGTAGGCGTGCGGCCGGTCCAGGTAGTCGACGCCGGTCGCCACCGAGCCGCTCTCGTCCAGCACCACTTGGGTCACCAGGGCGTTGGTGCGGACGACCAGATTGTCCGGGTGGCTGTGCCGTACGGCCTGGACGCGCTCGCGGGCGGCGCTGCGCCGTCCGTTCGCCGTGGAGATCGGGATCTGCCACAGCCCCTGCAGAGCCTGTGTCTGCACCCGCCAGTCATTGGGATCGACGAAGGCGCCGAGTCCCTCCAGCGGGGAGAGGGGCCGGCCGAGGAAGCCGGCCAGCGAGTCCTGTGCCGCGGAGAGGATGACCTTCAGCAACTGCTTGTCCTGGATGACCAGTTCGGGGTCGGCGAGGCAGGTGGGCAGCCAGCCGTCGAATCCGTGCCGCGCGTCGTTGCGGTAGCGGGCCCCGATGAAGGGCAGGGCCTTCAGCAGCGCCGCCAGGAGCGGGTTCCGGGGCGGCTCCTTGGGCCTCGGCCGGTAGGTACAGCGCTCCAGCCGCTCGAAGTAACGGCGCATCGCCGTGCTGTGCCACGAGTCGTCGCCCGTCTCCTGCGCGATCGCGTCCCAGTCGGCGTTGTACGGGTAGACGGTGATCAGCGCGTGATGCGCGGTGCAGCCGCCGACCGCCCCGGCGCGCGGATAGAGGATGCCCCTGTCCGGCACGAACTTGCTGTCGCGCCGCTGCTGATGCTCGTCCGCGTAGTGCCGCACGAAATAGTCCCAGCGCTGGACCGGGTCCTCGGAGGCATCGGCATGGAAGGCGGGCACCAGGTAGTTGTCGTTCTCCGCGTCTCCGCCCGCGTCGAGGAGCAGGACACGCATGCCTGCGGCGGCAAGATTCGCCGCCAGGGGGCCACCGCCGGCTCCCGCACCGACGACCACATAGTCGAAGCCCGTCTCGACAGTGCCGGCCGCAGGCCCGGTGGTCACTTCCGTTTCCCCTTCACGGGGCGGCTGTTGGCGGAGACATCGGCCGCCCCGGAGGCGGCAAGGATGGTGTTGGTGGCCGAGATGAGGGTTGTCAGGGCCGCGGTACGGGGTGGCAGTTGGCCGCGGATCCCGAGCATGGCCGCGGTCGCGGTGTCGCTGCTGTGGATCACAACGCCCTCGCGCAGGTCTTCCCGGAGTTGCTCGCCACGGCTGGTCAGCAGATCGAGGCCGAGCAGGATCGTACGGATCCCGAAGAGCCGGAAGGCGTAGACGGCCGCCGGGCTGAGCTCACGGCCGGGTTCGAGGCGCCGGATGAGTACGTTGGGCGTCAGCAGGCCGGTGACCCCGTTGAAGAGCCTGACTCCGGCGAGCGCGTAGACGGAGACGGGGCGGCGGGCAGCGCTTTGCTTGGGCATGATGTCTCCCTGAGAGGGTGCGACAGATTTCCGGCGACAGCGGAAGCGCACGATTACTCTCGCGACATAAGGTGTAATTCCCCCCAAATAATGCTATGGGAACGACTGTGCGCACGCATCTTGAGGGCGGGATGAAGAGCCCGGTGACGCCCCCGAACTGCTCGTAGCATCAGTTCAGGGAAATGGGTATCTTTTGCGCCGATATGTTCCGGCTGCAAGCATCGAGAAGGTGATGAGGCCACCGGGGTGCGGCCGGCGACGGCGCCACGCCGCGGAAGCGGAGAGGGTCGGCGATATGTCCGATCATCAACCGAAGCATCGGAGCCTGCAGAAGTGCGAGAAGCGGCAGTGGGAGCTCCGCGAGGGGATTCGCTCGCGCATCGGTGAACTACGAGCGCTGCTGGAGACCAAGAAGCAACGTGCGGAGCAGGACGCCGACCCCACCGTGCGGGCGGCCGCGCCGACGCTCTACAAGAGCGCGGCCGTCGAACTCTGCATCGCCGAAGAGGCGCTCAACCACTGTGACTGTCCCCGACGCCTGGCCTCGGCACATCTTGCCGCGGCGCAGACCCATCTCGACGCGGCGCTGAACCTCCTGCTGCGGCTCGCCCCGCTCGACGACGTGACGGCGAGGATCCCCAACCTGCTGGCCCTGGTCCGGGAACATCTCGCCGAGACCGACCCCCGGAGGGTCCGGGTCGAGCAGATCGCGAAGAACGCTCTGAAGCCGAAGGCGGAGGCGAAGCCGCTCAGCTACGAGGAGCGCGAGGCGCTCATCGACGCGGCGGGCGTCGCCCGCCAGGCCCTGCAGCGCGAGCACCTCCGCGTTCTCAGCTTCGTCCGTGTCGTCCTCTTCGTGACGCTCGGCCTCATGGTCATGGCGGTGGCGGTCGCGGTGCTGGGAAGCCTGTTCCCGCAGCTGGTACCACTGTGCTTCCGGCAGCCCCGCCCCGAGCTCGACTCCTTCGACATCGTCTGTCCCACCCGGAGCGAACTGGTCCCCAAGACCGCCACCGAGGGCTACGCCCAGGCCGGCTCCTCGTGGGACTACCTCGTCGTTGAGCTCGTCGGGCTCGTGGCGGCCTCCGTCGCTGCGGCCGCCACGCTGCGCCGGATCAAGGGCACCTCGACCCCGTACAACGTGCCGGTGGCGCTGGCACTGCTGAAGCTGCCGACCGGCGCACTGACCGCGGTGCTGGGACTGCTGTTGATGCGCGGGGAGTTCGTGCCCGGACTGTCGGCCCTCGACTCGTCGGCGCAGATCATCGCTTGGGCCATTGTCTTCGGCTACGCCCAGCAGATTTTCACCCGGCTCGTCGACGACCAGGGTCAGGCCGTCCTGAACGCCGTGGGCGGCCCGAACAACATCCCGCCGGTGCGCGACCGCGACACACAGGAACAGACCTGAGACCGACGGCCGGGCGACCGCATGTCGGCCTCTCCCCGTACCCCGAACGCATCTCTCCTGTTGCGCCGCATCGCTGACCGTGTGCCTGCTGGAAGCGGGTCGTACGAGCACAGGACTGGTGGGTGTCCCATGGCAGTGACGGACAACGCACGCGCGGAACAGCTGAAGCACGCCGAGGCCGCGGCCGAGCGCTATGCCCGGACCAGCGCCGAGCGGCAATCGATCGAGCGCCGGCAGGACGCCGGGGTGAAGTTCCCGGATTCCCCGGAGGCCCTCGCAGTCCGCGCCACACGGCTGCTCGACCGGCAGGGGGTGCCCGCCGCGGCGGTGGTCGAGAGCATCCGCGAGGAGCCGCTGGACGCGCCAGCCGCGTACGAACGCATCCTCGGCCTCTCCAAGGAGCTGCAGGCCTGGAGCTTCCTGCCGCGCGGCGCACGGGTGGCGCGCACCGTCGCCCGGATCTCGGTCCGGGAGAACGGACGCGAGCTGCCCCTCGGCACCGGCTTCCTGGTGTCGCCACGCCTGCTGATGACCAACCACCATGTACTGTCCGACCCGGCGACCGTGCAGCAGTGCTTCGTCGAGTTCGACGCCCAGGTGACCATCGACAACACCCCCGCTGCGCCCGTCCGGCTCGAGTTCGATCCCGGCGCCTTCTTCCTGGCTGACGAGGCACTCGATTTCGCACTGGTGCTGGTCCGCCCCGTCAGCGACAGCCAAGCGCCGGGGGAGGTGTTCGGGTGGAACAGGCTCAGCGTCCAGCAGGGCAAGCTGGTCATCGGTGAGCCGGTGAACGTCATCGGTCACCCGATGGGCCGCCTCAAGGAGATCGCCGTCCGCGACAACGCGCTCCAGGTCCGGCTCGACGACTTCCTGCACTACAAGACCGACACCGAGCCCGGGAACTCGGGCTCGCCGGTCTACAACGACCAGTGGGAAGTGGTGGCCCTGCACCACAGCGGTGTGCCGAAGAAGGACGCCCAGGGCCGCACCCTGCGCAAGGACGGGCAGGTCTGGCAGCCCGGCGACGGTGACGACGCCATCGACTGGGTGTCGAACGAAGGCGTACGCGTCAGTTCCATCCTCAAGCACCTCGCCACTGTGCCGCTCGATCCCACGCGACGCGCCCTGTTGGGCGAGATGGGCATGGACTCCGGCCTCCAGGAGGCGGCAGCCGCACCGCAACCTCCTCTGCAGCCCGCAGCCGTCGTTCCGCCCGCCGTCGCCGTGCCACGGCCCACTCGCGAAGCGGCCGCCGCACACGTCGGCCTCAGAGCCCGGAGAACGGCCTTCGGCGGCAATCGGCACCTGGTCTTCCTGCACGGCAGGAGCCAGCAGGGCAAGGACCCCGAGCAGCTCCGCCGGGACTGGACCGCAGGGCTGAACCAGGGGCTCACCCGCGCCGGGATCACTCCGATCGATCCGGCGGACACCTGGTTCCCGTACTACGGCGACAGGCTCACGGAGGTCGTCCGGCAGCATGAAGCCGTTCCCCGTTCCTTCGAGGAGCTGGCGGCCGCGCCGGTGGCGGAGGCATGTGCACCCGCAGGCCCGTCCAGAGAGACGTACGAACGACTGATTGCGGAGGCGGCGGGCCGTTCGGGAATGCCTCAGGAGGGCCGGCTGGCCCCCGAGCGGTTCGGGGGCTCCGTGGTCGGGGCCCTGCAGCGGGAGCTGAGCTGGCTGGCGGCCAAGACCGACCTGGACGAGTGGGTCATCGCCACGATCCTCCGGGACGTTGCCGCGTACCTCGACGACCCGGGCGTCCGGGATGCGGTCCTGGACTGCGTGCTGGAAACGATGCCCGCCTCCGGCGAGGTCGTCTTCGTGACCCACAGCCTCGGCACGGTCGTCGGTATGGACCTCATCACCCGACTCTCCCCGGAACTGGACCTCACCCTGCTCGTCACCGCCGGCAGCCCCCTGGGGCTGGACGCGGTCTACAGCCACCTGCTCGTCGGTGGCCCCAAGCGCCCGGAACGAGTGGCCCACTGGCTGAACGCATGGTGCCCGACCGACGCCGTTGCCATCGGATGCCCGCTGGGGGACAGCTGGAAGGGCGAACTGACCGATCTGGCCGTCGCCAACGCGCGCGACCGGGCACACAGCATCGAGGAGTACCTCGGCCACCCGGAGGTGGCTTCCACGATCGGGCACACGATCATCCCGGCATGACGAAACCTCTGTTGACCTCCTGAGATTTGAATCGGGAACCACAGGCCGGAGGGGAAAGCTGGAGAAGAAAATGCGGGCCGCCTGTGCACACAATGAAAGAGGGGCGGAAAGACCGATCCCCCTGCGCGCGCACCTTCCTTGCAGGCGAGGAGGCGGACCGCATGACAACGGCAGAGATCGTTTCCGCGACGGAAACGGACTACCTGTCACAGATGGCGATGGCGGCAGAACGCTACGCGAACCGGACCGCGCAGCGGGAGAAGAACCGAGCCGTGCTCAGGACGCGCGGCGTGCTGTACGCCGACGAACCGGAGCGGGTCGAGAAGCGGCTGGCGCGACTCGGCGTCGACTGGTCACTGGCGATGGCGATCGAGAAGACGCCATCGGAACCCATGGCGACGGCAGGGAGCACCCTGCCACTCCCACCGGAGAGCTTCGGCAGCAATGTTCTGGGCCTGGAACGCCTCATCGGCCGCAACAATCTCACCCCGGTGGCATTCCTGGAGGAAGGCAGCCTGGTCGCCCGCTCGGTCGGCCGGGTCACCATCAGCGGGCCCGGGGGCGGTCACGGCACCGGCTTCATGATCTCCCCGTCCCTTCTGCTCACCAACAACCATGTGCTGCGCAGCAAGGAGGAAGCGGGTCGCAGCGTCGTCGCGTTCGGACTCCAGGCGGGTATCGACGGGCGCCCGCTCGTGCCGGCGGTTTTCCAGCTGGAGCCGCAGAGGTTCTTCGTCACCCATCGTGACCTGGACTTCAGCGTGGTCGCCGTGGCCGAACGCGGAGCGCAGGGTGAGGCGCTCTCGTCGTTCGGTTGGCTGGCGCTGAGCGGAGCACAAGGCAAGGTCATTCTGGGGGAGTTGGTCAACATCATCCAGCACCCCAGGGGCGAGCCCAAGCAGGTCGCGCTGCGCGAGAACCAGATCGTCGATGTGCTGGATCAGTTCCTGCAGTACGAGTCCGACACCGAGTTGGGGTCGTCGGGCTCCGCTGTCTTCAACGACCAGTGGGAGGTCGTCGCGCTGCATCATTCGGCCGTCCCGAAGACCGACGCCGACGGCCGGCCCCTGAGCATCGACGGGACGGTCTGGACTCCGGAGATGGGCGAGCACCGGCTGGCGTGGAAGGCCAACGAAGGGGTGCGGATCAGCCGTATGCTGCAGGCGCTGCACGAGGTCACGCTGACCGGCACAGCCGCCCGGCTGCGGGACGAGGTGTTCACCGCCCGAGCCGCCCCGCTCCCGGTGGAGGGGCCGACGCCCCCGGCGCCCGCGCCGTCACTCGACGGGGCGGCGGACGGGGCGGGACCTGACGGGTCCGGAGCGTACGTGACCGGCGGGACCGTACAGCTCAGCGTCCCACTGCGGATCACCGTCGGTGTCGACACGCCCGTGTTCCGGGCAGGTACGGTCACCGCCCCGCAGCCCGCGTACACGCCGGCACCGACGCCCGCACCCATGCTTCCCGCGGTCGGACGGGTGGACGGAAGCGCCGCTGCCGCGAGAGACCTGGATGCGGCCCTGGTCAGCCTCCGGCTCGCGGAGGTCCGGCCCTACTACGACCGTGCAGCCGACCTCGCCGCACGAGACGCCTACTACGCGGGAATCAGCACCGGCGACGGGAAGGAACTGCGCCGGGCGCTCACCGCATTGCTGGAGGAGACCCACTCGCCCCGGCCCAAGTACAAGCCGATGCTGCTGGTCTACCCGTGGGTGGACCTGCACAAGGACGGCAAGCTGCGCAGCATCTACTCCGGCAAGCCGTTCTCTGCCGAGGAGTTCATACGCGCCGACGCAGCGGTGGAGGAGGCCCGTCTGGCCCGTATGCAGGAACTCCTCCTGCACGAGAGCACGATGGGCCCGGCCGAGTTCGAAGCGGAGTTCGACGCTCTGGAGGCGTCGATGTCCTTCAACTGCGAACACGTCGTCCCGCAGTCGTGGTTCGCCAAGCAGGAGCCCATGCGGGGTGACCTGCACCACCTGTTCGCATGCGAGGTGGGGTGCAACAGCTTCCGCGGCAACTTCCCCTACTTCGACTTCCCCGGCTTCGAGGAAGTGGTCCGGGACGACTGCGGAATGCGCGAGGACGTGGGATTCGAACCCGAGGAGGGAAAGGGCACGGTCGCCAGGGCCACCCTGTACTTCCTGCTGCGCTACCCGGGGCTCGTCGGTGACGCACCGGGGGAGTTTCCCAAGAACCGGCTTCCCGACCTCCTGACCTGGCATGACAACGAGCCGG
Source organism: Streptomyces sannanensis (assembly GCF_039536205.1). Lineage (GTDB taxonomy): Bacteria > Actinomycetota > Actinomycetes > Streptomycetales > Streptomycetaceae > Streptomyces > Streptomyces sannanensis. Next base: position 7,141,437 of record NZ_BAAAYL010000001.1, read on the forward strand.
TGAGCGAGTACGAGCAGCACCGCAACGCCGCCATTGCGGAGATGCAGGGCAACCGCAACCCCCTGATAGACCACCCTGAGTGGGCCCGCACGATCGACTTCTCAGGCGTCTGGCCCTGAGCCGTCGTCTCCTCGGACGGGCATCTCCCCCTCGGGCCGGCACAGCCGGCCCGAGGGGCAACATCGCGCCCGCAATGGAGCGGAGTCCGTCCCTCCCTTTTGCGGAGGGACCCGGGTGACGGGGCGTCGACGTGCGAGCTACGGCGAACTACGGTCCTGCTTGCACTTGTCCGAGACGCTCAGTCAACGACTTTCTGCCACGCCGTCGTGCCGAGCAGTCCTGTGTCGCCGATGTCGAGGCCGCCCTCCGGCCGCACGGTCTGCCGGCCGCCCCCGACCGCCGGGGCTATCTCCACATACACGCCACTCCCACGCCGTGTCGCCGCGTCGACGGCCGAGTAGCGCCATACGAACACGCTGCGCGCGGACTCCCCGGGCTTCAGCGTCACGAGGTGCGGTCCGGGGTCGTCGAGCTGTGTGATCGGTCCCGGCCCCTTGAGTACCGTGACGTCCATCCGCTTGCGGTCCACATCCCGTACCCGTACATCCGGGTAGCCGTTCAACAGGTAGTCCCGCTCACCGCAGTTGGTGAGCGTCACCGGCATGGCGCGCAGTCCCATGGCGGCGTTCACCACACCGGTCGACACCAGCACACCCGTGTCCGGGCAGCCCTGCGCGTCCACGGAAGCGGTCGGCGCGACATCACCCGGCGGAAGCGTCCGCGCACCTGCCGACGGACCGGTGCCCGACGGTTGGGGCTGAGTCCGCGCTCCGGTCCGTGCCGGATCCGCCTCGCGCTCGAGTTCGGCGGAGAGCCCGCACCCGGAGGTCAGGGCGGCCACCGTCGTCAGGATCACGATGCGTCTCACAGGTATGACGGTCATGCCGCGATCATCACACGCGCCGAGCAACTCCACCTTCCAGGCAGGGAGTAGGCCAGGACGACAGCCTGCTCCTCGACCGCACGCGCGCGCACAAGTCGTTCGGGTCGCCCCCCCGTGTGTAACGGCGGACAGCATGGCCGTCCGGTAGTCGAGCCGTCGGGCGAGGCATCGCCAGAGCTGCCGGGCGGGCGCTGCAACGGGTGGAGTCGACCGCAGCGTGAACACGCCTGCGGTAATCGTGAGTTGATGGGCCGACGAGTTCATGGTCTCCACGGTGACGGGCGAGAAGGACCGGTCACCAGCAGCGAAGCGCCGTACGGTGAGTCAGCGTACGGGCACGTGTGTGGACAGTACGCCGAGGGTGCCGTCACTCTGGGTGAGTTGAGCGCGGGAAGATCCAACGCACGTGGAGGTGGCCGCGTATGACCCATGCAGCGGAGGAGTGGGAACGCGAACCCGACGCCTCGGACAGTCTGCGCACCTTCGGCGCCGTCGTCTAGGCCCTGCGCGAACACGCCGGGCTGAGCCGGGTTGACTTCGGGACGATGGTGCGGTTCTCCAAGCACACCGTGGAGTCGGTCGAGTTGGGCCGCCGTATGCCCGACAAGGACTTCGTGGAGCGGGCGGAGGCCGCGCTCGGCGAAACCGGTGCCCTGCGGCGCGCGGCCAAGCACCTGTCGCGCCAGCCGGGGATCGCGGCGTGGTTCCGGCAATGGGCGCGGCTGGAGAGGGTGGCCGTGAGCCTGTGCACGTATGAGTGCAGGCTGGTGCCGGGGTTGTTGCAGACAGAGGCGTATGTACGTGCACTGTGTGACAACGACATTCCCCCGCTGACCGACGAAGCCTTCGAGGCCACGGTTGCCGCACGCATGGAGCGTCAGCGCCTGCTGTACGAACGGCCCAACACCACGTTCGACTTCGTCATCGAGGAGGTCGTCCTCATGCGCCGGCTCGGCGGACGAGACATCACCCGATCGCTGCTTGAGTACATCCTCGAGATCGGCGCGCTGCGGAACACGACGATTCAGATCATGCCTGCGAATAGCGAGCAGCATGCATGTCTCGCAGGCCCCCTTCAGCTCTTGGAGACCTCCAACGGACGTTGGCTCGCATACTCCGAGGGGCAGGAGAACGGCCGCTTGATCTCCGATCCCAAGGAGGTCAGCAAGCTCCAGATGCGTTATGCGAGACTGCGCTCGCAGGCTCTCTCTCCGAAGGACTCCGTGGGCCTGCTGGAGCAGATGCGAGGGGCGCTATGAGCACTACCGATCTCGACTGGTTCAAGAGCAGTTACAGCAGCGCGCAGGGCGACAGCTGCGTAGAGGTCGCCATGACAGCGCAGAGCGTCCGTGTGCGGGACTCCAAGGACGTGACGCGCCCGTGCCTCACCATCGGACGCGAGGGCTGGGCGGCGTTCGTCGGATCGGTCCGCTGAGTGAGAGGCCGCACCCCGTCGTGCGGGGTGCGGCCCTGGCCTGTCTGTCCGTCGTGCCTCAGCAGGGCATCAGGACTTTGCGGCGCGCAACGTGCCCAGCAGCCCGTTCTGCTCGCCGTTGATTCCCGCGGCGAACCAGACCGATTCCTTACCACCGGACCGTTCGGTGCCGCGCTGCAGCCCCCACAGCCCCGGGATCTCGATCGGTACCCCATTGGGGTCGCTCAGGGTTCCCTTGAATTTCCCGGAGTGCAGGTCGAAGACGTTGATGTGGCCGTCGCCGAAGTTGCCGACGAGCAGGTCGTTGGCGAACTTGCCGAAGCCCTTGGGCGCGACCTCGAGACCCCAGGGAGAGTTGAGTACACCCTGGCTGGCGAAGCGCTGCAGCAGCTTCCCCTCGGTGTCGAAGACATTGATGAAGCCGTTGCCCGGACCGGCGACGTCGTCATGCTTGTCCGCGTCCTGCATGGCGTAGGTCACGAAGACCCGCGAACCGATCAGCTTGACGTCGAACGGCGCGAAGCCATCGAGAATGCCAGGGTCCTCGAACTTGCCGTCGGACGGGACGAGATCGAAATTGGTGTCGAAGACATCGATCCGCGCATCACGGAAGTTCGCGACGAGCAGCTTGGGCTTCGCCTTCTTCTCGTCACCGTTCCCGGCCTGGACCGTGGTGTTGCCCTGGACGGTGGGGTTGGCTTGGACGGTGGTGTTGCCCTTGACGGTGGGGTTGGCTTGGACGGTGGGGTTGGCTTGGACGGTGGGGTTGGCTTGGACCGTGGGGTTGGCCTTGACGGTGGGGTTGGCTTGGACCGTGGTGTTGCCCTGGACGGGGGTGTTGCCCTGGACGGGGGTGTTGCCCTGGACGGTGGCGTTGCCCTGGACCTTGGCGTCGCCCTCCTTCTTCTCCTTCTTCTTGCCGCTCACCAGCGTGAGGCCCTTGAAGACGGCGTCCTCGCCGTCACTGTTCTCGTGAACCCGGAAAGCCTCCGTCGCGGACACCTCCGGGTTGAACGCGAAGATGTCGCCGTCCTCCCCGGCGAAAATGAACCGGGCCGGGCCGGTATTACCGAAGCCGCTGAACTTGAACTCGTCCGTGTCGTTGCGTATGACGCCAGTCGGTGCGCCGCCCGGAGGGATCGACACCACCTCGGAAAGGATGTTGACCGGCTTCCCGGGCCTGGCTCCGTCATATGAGGTGGCCAGGTCGCTTCCGTTGTCCGAGACCAGGATCTCTCCCGTGCGCTTGGTCACGAGGCCCCAGGGGTTGACCAGGTGGGGGTCCGTTTTCTCGGCTCGGCCCGGGAGGTCGGACACCAGGTCCCGCTCCTGGAAGCCGTGGTCCTCCTTGGTCGGCCCGGACGGCGACGCGGCCACCATGGCCCCGGCGGCGCCCAGGGCCACCGCGGTTGTCATCAGCTGTCTGGTGAACGACCGAGGCCGGCGGACCGATGCCTGCTGTGTCATGAAGATGCTCCTCTGTCTGCACTCGACGAACCCCCAGAGGTCATCGCATGTCACGCACGCCGTGGACGCCACTCGACGGAGGGGATGACTCCGCCGGGCAATGACCGGATCACGCCCCAACTGGCCGCGTACGGCGGCAGTCCTGCCAGTGACGAAGCCCGGCCGGACCAAGCGGAGTACTACGCCGGACGGGCGCGCGAGGCGCCGGGCGGTGGGCCTGGTGTCCCGCGTCAGGCGGGGATGCGTACCGTCTCCACCCAGTTCGGGGGCTCCGGTGCACCCGCGCTGATCAGGGCCGCGATGAGGCGGCAGGACGGGACCTCGTCGGGCCAGGGGGTGAATCCGTCGGTGAGGACGATGACGATGTTCGGGCGGTCCCGGGCCGCGAGCGCGGAGTCGATGCCGACGCGCATGTCCGTGCCACCACCGCCGCCGAGGGTGATCTGCTCGGTGGCCGTCACCCGGGACACGGCGTGCACGCCGGCGTCGCATGCGAGCACGGTGACGCGATTGCCTCGTACACCGACCTCGCGCAGGACGCCGGTTACCTCCGCGAGGGCGGCGGCGAGTTCGGCGTCGCCCATTGAGCCGGAGGTGTCGATGACAACGGCCACCCGGGGCAGCGGGCGGCGCAGGCTCGGCAGGACGACACCCCGCAGCGCCGGGGTGCGGCGCGACGGTCGGCGGTAGGTGTAGTCGACGGCCCCGCCGGCCCACGCGGCGGCTTCCCGGACCGCGCCGGAGAGCGCCTGCCGCCAGTCCACCGTGGGTTCCAGGATCTCCTCGACCCAGCGCTGCCAGCCCGCGGGCAGGGTGCCGCGGCTGCGTTGGTGGGCGCGCATGGCCTCGGCGGTGTGCCGCCTCAGTGCCTGCGCCTCGACCTCGCCGAGCCGGGCGGGGCCGGCGGACCCCTGAAGCTCCCAGGGCACCGGCCGGCCGTGGGCGCCCGACCCGCAGTCCGGCCCCTGCACATGCGGCGGCAGTTGGCCGAGATACGCCTCGAACAGCTGACCCTCGGGCAGACCGAACAGCCGGGGTTCCATCCGTCCCTCGGGCAGGCGCAGGCCGTCGGAGAGGAGGTCGTCGTTGATCTCGCAGTCCTGGGCGACATTGACGCGGTGCCGGTCGCGCTGGTCGGCGGCGGGGAGCCGGTCGGCGCGACCGTGGTGGTCACGCAGCAGGTGCGCCACCTCGTGCACCCAGACGCCCGCGAGTTCGGGCACGGGCGTCGCGTCGACGAAGGCAGGCGACACATAGCAGCGCCAGTGCCGGTCCACGCCCATCGTCGGCACCTCGGGGCGTGGCACGACGGTCAGGGCGTACAGCGCGGACGCGAGATAGGGCCGGTCGCTCGCCGCCCGGTAGCGGGCGGCGAGCAGCTTGGTCATGTCCAGGGCGCCGCCGGATTCCGTCATCCCGGCATGCCTCACCGGCTGCCGGGCAGGGCCCCGGACATCTGCAGCAGGCCCAGGAATCCGTCGATACCGGGCGGTACGGGCCAGTCGAGGTGCCGCATCGCCGCGAGGTCGGTCGCGGCCCGGGCGGCCACGTCCGGGACGCCCGCGTCCACGGCCTTGGCCAGCACCGTCCAGCCGGCCTCCCAGCGCAGCCGGGTGAGGTCGCTCTGGATCGCGGCGACCACCGCGATGAGGAACGCGAGCTGCCGGTCGCCGCGTTCGGGCAGGGCGAAGGCGTCCGGATCGGCGAGCACGCGGTCGGGGTCGGGGAGATCGAGGTGTTCGAGGTACGACAGCAGTTCGATGCCCGCGCCGTCCCCGACGGCGCCGGTGAGCGCGGCGGCCAGCGCCTCGCGCCCGGCGCCGGTCGCGTATCCGGTCGCGAGCAGCCTGAGCGCCATCTCCCAGGTACGCGGGGACGGCCATGACCGGCCCCGGCTCTCCGCGTCGCCGGGTATGTGGTGCACCAGACCGGGCCGGGCCGTGAGGAAGCCGGAGATCGCTCCTCGGGCCCGCGCGACCGCACCGGGCACCTTGGCGGCGTCGACCACGGGCACGGTCACCTCGGGCCAGGTGCCGGCCATGCCGCGTGCCACCGTGCGGGGGTCGTGGGTCCAGTGGAGGTGGACGAAGCGGTTGGCGAGTGGCGGGCTGAGATGCCAGCCGTCCGCGGCGCTCGACGGTGGGTTGGCGGCGGCGACGATACGCACCGCCTCGGGCAGGACGAGGCTGCCGACCCGGCGTTCGAGTACGACACGCAGCAGCGCCGCCTGCACGGCCGGCGGTGCGGAGGACAGTTCATCGAAGAAGAGCAGGCCCTGGCCGGCCCGGGAGAGCCGGACCGCCCAGTCCGGCGGGGCCATCGGCACGCCGGTCACAGCCGGGTCGTCACCGACGATGGGCAGGCCTGCGAAGTCGGACGGCTCGTGCACGCTGGCGATGACCGTCTCCAGCGGCAGGCCGAGTCCGTCGGCGAGCTGTTCCAGTCCGGCCGACTTGCCGATGCCCGGCTCACCCCACAGCAGGACGGGCTGATTTGCCGTCACGGCAAGTGCGAGCGCCTCCAGTTGAGGATGTGCGGAGGGCTCGGTCCGCCGTGCGCACAGCCTGCGGTTGAGGTCGTCCGCGGCGGCCAGCGGGCCCGGCGCGGTGGGCGTGGTGCGGTCGGTGGTCACAAGGGCACTTCCTCGTCGTCGGGCTCGTCCGCGTAGTACTCCTCCTGCTCGTCCATGTATTCGTCCCACCACTCGGCGCCGACGCCCGGATGTTCCTCCTGGACGCGTTCCCGGAGGAGGGCCAGGTCGGTGCGCTTGTACCGGCGGGCGACCTGGGCCAGCGACAGCTCCGACTGGTCGACCACGTCGAGCCGCGCCCCGGCGGCGACGAGCGCCTCCACGAGAGCCCTCGAACCGAGGTCGTTGACCGCCACGAACAGCGGCGTGCGGTCCCGGCGGTCCCGGGCTTCGAGGTCCAGTCCCTCCGCCAGCAGCCGCGGCAGGAGCGGCTCGTGGTCGAGAAGATGGAGCGTATGGAGCAGGGTGCGTCCGTAGGCGTCCCGTACCCGGGGGTCCACGCCCGCGTCGAGGAGTTCCAGCACGCCGGGAGTGTCGCCGTGCTGGGCGCGCAGGAACAGCTCCTGCCGCTGGGTGCCCAGTGCCTTCGGCAGACGGCCGTCGCCCGACGTCCACGTCTGCTCCAGCGCGAAGCACCCGGCGACGGCGCCGCCGAAGGCGCGCAGGGCGCGTTCGCGCTGCTGCTCCTCGTCGCTGTGCGGCATACGGAGCAGGCCGCCGGGGCGGAAACCCACCTCGTGCCATTCGCCGCGGCACCTGACCCGGACGGGCGCGGGGGCCGCCGGGCCGGGCGGGCCGGCCTGGCCGTCGGCGACCTGGAGGCGGGGGAACAGCGCCTCACGGACGAGCGGATGCAGGTGCTCCGCCGCGACTCCGCCGACGCGCATCAGGTCGAGGTCGGGGAGCCTGCGCCACACGGCCTCGGCGAGCACGGCCTCGCCCTTGACGTCCTCCCGGTCGACGATCCTCGCCCGCAGTCCGCCGCGGGGGCCGGTGCCCGCCTGCTCCAGCAGCACGTACGTCCGCCGGCCGCACGGGATGAGGAAGCGGTCGGCGACGCCCTCGGCCGCCAGCCGGCGGACCTCCGGCTCCAGGCGGGTGAGGTTCAGCGCGAGCCGGCCCAGGATGAGTTCCGGATGCGACTGGTACCGCCAGGCCGTCGGAGGCGTCGGGTCCACCTCGATGCCGGCGGCGGCGAAGGCGGCCTCGGTCTCGCCTGTCTGATGCAGCAGCGTGACCCACTCGGCCCGTGCCGCCGGGTCGCCGGCGCCGGGGTCGGCCGTGGGGAGTCCGTCCGCAGGGCGCGGGGCGGCGCCGGCGTGGAAGAACGGCGGCCGGTCCGTGCTGCCGCCGCACCGTTCACGCAGTTCGGCGGTGTGCCGTGCGTCCCACAGGTGCCGCGCGTACCGCCAGTCCTCCGTGGTACGCCCGAAGACGCCGGCGAACTGTTCGTCCTTGACCGTCTCGAACCGCAGGGCGAGCCGCTGAGGTCCGTCGATCATCGGGGGAGTGGTGATGTGCAGGTACGGAGTGGTGCGGCGGCGCTCGTCCGTTCCCTTGGGCCGGTAGCGCGCGAGGACGACCGTCCTGTCGGTGGCGAGTGTGGTACGCCCGCCCAGTACCCGAGGCAGATGCCAGCGCAGCAGGTCCGGGGCAAGGTGACGGAGGTCGTCCTCCAGGGCCGCGGCGACGTCGTCCCCGCAGTGTTCGGCGACCTCGGACAGGTCGAAGGTGACGTCCATATGCGCCGCCGCGCAGGCACCCCGCCAGTCACCGGCCAGGCGGTGTTCGGTCGCGCGCTCGATCATCCACCGGGGCACCGCGTACCGGCGGATCCGTCGTCGGCTCGCCGCCTCGTCCGGTGGGAAGCAACGGAGTTCGGTGCGGGGGCTCAACGGTAGACACTTCCTATCGCGCGCAGGTCGGGATGGGCCCTGCCCACGGGCCGCAGGCGCTGGGCGAAGGACCGCTTCACCTTGCGGGGCAGGCCGGGCCCCAGACCGACGTACTCCAGGGGCGTGTTCTCGGGCACCGCCGCCAGCAGGGACTTCGCGCCCCGCCCGGTGAGGCCGGTGTGGCACAGCTCCAGCCGGCGCAGCGGGCTGCCCGGCAGCGCGGCGGCCAGCGCGTGGGCGCCTTCGTCACCGGTGGCGTTGGCGGGGGCGCCGAGGCTCCGTTCCGACGGCGGCCGGCCCAGGTCGAGTGCCTCGATCCCGGCCAGGGCGCCGGCGAGGGCCTGCGCACCGGCGGGGCTGATGCCGTTGCCGCCCAGCCCGAGGCGCACCGGCCGCGCGGGGTCGGCCGCGGCGGCCAGGACGGCGGCGCCATCGTCGCCGAGGTGGTTCGCGGGGAGGTACAGCTCGCGTACACCCGCTTCGCGGATCAGGGCCGCCAGCAGCGGGGCGGCGTCGGCGGTCAGGCCGTTGCCACCGAGGAAGAGGCGTTCCACCGGGCGGGGCCGCCCGGTGAGGGCGTCGAGCAGGGCACGCAGTCCGTCGGTGGTGAGGCCGGTGTTGACCAGGTCGAGCGTGCGCAGCGCGGTGTTGTGGCGGAGCATCGAGGCGAGTGCGAGGGCGCCGTCGTCGCCCACCGGATTGCGCTTGAGCCACAGGGCGCGGACGGTGTCGTCCGTCGACAGAGCGTCGGCGAGCGCGGTGACGCCCTCGGAGCCGATGCGGTTGCAGCCGAGGTAGAGCGTGTGCAGGCCGTGGCCGTCGGTGAGTGCGCCGGCGACCGTGCGGGCGCCGTCGTTTCCGATGGCGTTGGTGCCGAGCAGGACATGCACGGCGTGTGGTGAGGAGGTGGCGACGGGCATCAGGCGGGCGGCGCCGGCCGCTCCGAGTCCCTGCTTGCACAGGTCGATCCGTCCGTCCACGCGTACGGTGCCGAGCGGGAAGGTCTCGTCGGCCTCGACCGGAAGCCCCGACCGCAGTCGGGCCAGCAACGAGTCCAGTTCGACGGGATCGCTGATCGGAATGTCCGGGTGCTCGATCGCGGGGCAGCGCACGGGTGTCGGCTGCGTCATCACCACTCCACCGGTCCATCGCCGGTGCCCGGCTCGCCGAGGGTGGCATCGCCCTCCGCCCGCCCAGGACGAACCGACGCCAATCGACTTTCCTCCACGACAAGAGCGGCAAGGCTGGTCGGATTTGAACCGACGTCCTCCAGCTTGATGCTTGGGCGCGACGACCTCTGCGCTACAGCCTTGCCGCGAGAGATCATAGCGACTTTCGTCTCTGTGTTCGATAGTGGGTTCAGTACTCTGTTCGAGGCGCCAGAGGATCCGGCCCCGGGGTTGAGTTCGATGGGGGTGTCCCTGACTCGACCAGTCCGAGGTGCTCGGAATTGGCATACAGGCTCGCCGAGGACCGGAGGGTCGGCGTTCGACGGGAAGGCCGCCGACGAGCTGGGCCGGATCCTGCGGTACTGGGCCGGAAATCTCCATCACTGCGCCCTGGACCCCGGCGACGGCTGCGCCGTCTACGACTCCGGCTACCGCGAGGTCGGCCGGTGGAGCATCACGGGTCTGCCGGCGAAGGACGCGTAACCGTCGGTACGAGGAGACCGGGCCGCGCGTGACCGGCGGAACAGGCAGTGAGTGGGCGGAGATCCGGACATGCCTTCGGATCTCCGCCCGCGCTGTCTATGCTGACCGTCGGTCAACCGCTGGGGGAGCGTATGCGATCGGGTGAGGTGCTGAACGGCCGCTATCGGCTGGACGAGCGGCTGGGCGCCGGCGGCTTCGGCGTGGTCTGGAAGGCGCACGACCCGCAGGTGCAGCGCGCGGTGGCCGTCAAGATCGGCGTGCCCCGGTCGGCCCGGGAGGGCCTGCGCATGGCACGCGAGGCCAAGCTCAACGGCAATCTCCCGCATCCGCACATAGCGACCGTGTACGACTTCGGAGAGACGGACCGCGACGGGGAGCGCACGCTCTACCTGGTCATGGAACTCATCGACGGTGAGCCACTGTCCGCGATCCTTGCGCGGGAGCTCCCGCCGCTCGACTCCGCCCTGGAGTGGGCCGCGCAGATCTGCGGAGCGCTGGCCGCCGCGCACGACGCGGGCGTGGTCCATCGGGACATCAAACCCGCGAACGTGATGATCAACCGTTCGGGCGCGGTCAAGGTGCTGGACTTCGGCATCGCCCGCGAGCAGACCGGGGTGACCCGGCTGACCAGCGAGAACACCATCATCGGCTCGTTGCCCTACATGGCGCCGGAACGCTGGACGAACAAGGACGTCGACGGGCGGGCCGATCTCTACGCACTGGGCTGCATGCTGCTGGAACTGTGCACCGGGCGGCTGCCGTTCCGGGGCGAGGAGTGGCAGGAGTTCTGCGTCCAGCACACCGCGGCCGCGCCTCCGGTGCCGAGTTCGCTGCGCCCGGGCCTGCCGGCCGCGCTCGACGAGCTGGTGGGGGAGCTGCTTGCCAAGGATCCCGCCGGCCGGCCGGGGCACGCACGTGAGGTCGAGCAGCGGTTACGGGCGATCCTGGCCCATGCCGCGGCCGGGACTCACAGGGCAGCGGGGCGGGGGCAGCCGCACAACCGGGAGCCGGAGACCGTCGGGGTCCGCCGGGCTGCGGCCCGCCCCCAGGCCACCCCGAACCCGGGCGGCTTCTCGGGGGAACCGTATGCCCCGGTGGCTCCTCATCCGCGGGCACCCCGGCTCCGGCGCCGCAGGTGGCTCGCGAGCGCCGCGGCGGTCGGGGCGGTGAGCGCGATCGCCGTTGCCGCCTGGCAGTTCTTACCGCTCGGCGGCGGTACGGGCGACGTCGGTGCGAAGGGGCTAACGCCCGGCAGTACCCGGAGCCCGGCCACACCCGGTGCGCAGGGCGGAGCCGGCCGCTCGGGCACCCCCACCCCGTCGCAGACTCCGAGCACCCCCCCGAGCGCGGACCCCACGCCGAGCCGCTCCCCGGCCGCCCGGCCGAAACCGCGGCCCCCGGCTCCGCCGACCGGCAGCCCGGCACGCCGTACGGTCGCCCCGAAGCCGCCCGCGCTGCCCACCGGCTGGTTTCGGCTCACCAACGCGGCCAGCCGGATGTGCCTGTCCGTGCCCGACGGCAGCACGAAGGCGGCCGAAGGCATCGTCCAGGCCGAATGCGGGGGCGGTCCGGAGCAGTTCTGGCAGCTCACCGAGGAGGGGAGGGGCAGCTCGGGCACCGTGTACTCGATCCGCAACGGCAACAGCGGCCTCTGCCTGTCCGTCGATGCCGCCCGCAAGGAGGAAGGGGTGGTCGTCACCCAGTACCTGTGCGGTGACGAGGACGGCCTCTTCCCCGACCAGTACTGGACGTTCCGCTACGACACCACCTATCGCGCCTGGCAGTTGATCAGCAGGAACAGCGGCAAGTGCGTAGCGGTCCGCGACGGCGGCGGCAACCTGGAACAGGCTCTGCAGCTGTCGTGCGGCAGCGATGCGTGGCTCGTCTGGCGCACCTGACCTCTGAACACCTGGGTGTTCGCTCGACATGCTGCGGCCCGCCGGTGTGCCGGCGGGCCGGTCGCCCTTCGCGGGCGCGGCCCGGGTACGCGGCCGTGGGGCGGTCGGCGTCAGACCTGTCGGCCGTCACGCCCCGACCCGGCCGTGTACCCGGGGTGACGTCCTCAGTTCCTCGCGTCCGGCTTCACGAGGTCGGGGAGCTTCGCCTCGAACAGCTCGTCGAGCTTCATCGAGGGCAGGATGTGACCCTGGTTGGGGGCGTCGTTGGCGACGCTCGCTCCCCACGTGGACGCCGCGAGCCGCTGGTTGGGCGTGCCGTGGTGTCCGTTGCTGCGGAAGCTGCAGTCGCCGACCTGGTAGAAGGACTGGGCGGAGTCCAGCACCCGCTTGGTGTTGAGGGCTTCGCCGCGCGAGTGCGTAAGGAAGTAGGTGCCGAACGCGTCCGCCATCAGCTCGGTACGGCGGGTGGCCTCCGGCCCGGTCAGCGTGGTGTTGTCGAAGAGGTTGTTCTCGTACTGCACGTGGTGGCCGAACTCGTGGCCGAGGATGGCGCGCGGGGCGGTGTCGCCCAGGCCGATGGCCTTCATGGCCTCCAGGATGCCGTCACCCATGACGATGCGGTCGGAGATTCCCAGCGGCTGCGGGTCGCCCTTCTCGGAGAAGGCGAACGCGTTGAAGGTGAAGATCGGGTTGGCGCCGCCCTTCAGTACGGGCTCGGAGTCGATCAGTTCGATGAACAGTTCGGCCAGGTCGAGCATGCTCTCGGGCGTCTCGCCGTAGAGCACGGCCAGGGTGCGGGCGGCGCGCTCGGGGGAGGAGAAGACGTCGGCACCGTGCATCGGCATCAGCTGGATGTCGTCGGAGTAGATGTCCCAGAACTTCTTGAGGTCCTTGGCTTCCGACGTCAGCTGGTTGGTGTATTCGCCATTGACACCGTAAGTGTTGGACTTGGACTCGCTGCCGAACAGCAGCGCATCGTAGGTGGGGAGGTCGAAGGCGCCGAACCAGGAGAGCATGAAGATCGCGAAGGGGTCGGCGCCCTCGAGCAGAGAGTTCGCGTAGGTCGTCAGCTCCGTGCGCTGGCACTGGTAGTCGCCCGGGTTGATGATGCTGTTGCGGATCTCCGTCCACTGGGCGTCGCCTATGCCGTACTTGGCGTTGGCTGCCTGGAGGCGCTCCTGCCAGTCGGTCGGCAGCTTGGCGAGGATCTCGTCGACGAGGGCCTTCGCCTTCGGACTGAGTGAAGAGGTGTCGATCGTGGATCCGTTGGACGCGGCAGTGGCTGCGGCCGCCGTCGTGTCGTTCGCGGCCGCAGCCGGCAGGGCGGCGCCAAGGGTGCAGGTGGCCGCGGTCACGAGGGTGACGGCCCAGGCGAGGGTCTTCTTCACGGGGAAACTCCTTGGTCGTCTGCTGGAGCCGACGCGCCGACCGTCCTTGTGGGACGGGTGAGGCGGTTGGCTATGCCGTGGGCCAAGAGTCTGCAAAGAAAGCGCTTTCTGGAGAAGCCGTTGGTGCTGTCTGAATCCGGCATGGCGGGAAACTGACAGACGTCACTCATCCTTGCGAACGCATGATGTGACCGTCTCTCACCTGACGAAACGTCACCCCGGTCATCGCCCTACCCGGCGGTAGTCGCTATGTGGACACGACCTTGACATGGAGTGAATCGCATATGCGTGCAATGATTCGAATATGCATCCACTTCGGGCCATCGGCCTCACCGCGACCGCTGAGGACATCTACCTCGCGCTCGTTCAGCGCGGCCCGACGAAGTCGGCCGCGCTGGCGAGCATCCTGCGGGTGGCTCCGGACGCCGTCGATGCGGCGGCCGACGAACTGTCCGGCATGGGACTGGTGGAACCGGACGGCGAACGGCTCGTCGCCCGCCCCCCGCGCGCCGCGCTCGACGCCCTCGCGGAGATCCGCGCCAAGGAACTCGGTGCCTTGCGGGACAGCGCCGACGAACTCTCCCAGTTCTGGCGCGACCACCACGCCGAAGGCCCCGGATACATCGAGATCGTCCGGATGGAGGAGGCCCGTGAAGCGCTTGCCCGGCGCGTCCAGGACGAGGCGGTGCACCAGGTTCGCGCTCTGTCCATCGGACCCTCCGGCCGTCTCGCCGCGCCCCCGAAGGTGGCCCCGGGCTGTCTGGAGGCGCTCGCACGTGGCGTTGCGTACTCAGTGGTCTACGGCGCCCGGATACTGCGTGACCCGATAGGCCGGGAGGCCATCCAGACCTGCGTCAACCTCGGTGAACGCGCCCGCGTCTTCCCCAACGTCGCACTGAACCTGATGATCTGTGACGACCGCTTCGCCGTCGTCGCCGCACCCGCGCGCGATCCCCAGCGGCGCCACCACATCGCCGTCCAGCGATCCGCCCTGCTCGACGGCCTCATCGGCGTGTTCGAGGCGTACTGGCAGATGGCTGTTCCGCTCCCCGCCGGCGACGAGTCGATGGACGACGTCGGCGCCGCGCCCACCGACGACGCCCGGCAGCTCCTCACCTACCTCAGCAGCGGACTCACCGACGAGTCCATCGCCCGCGAACTCGGCGTCAGCGAACGGACGGTGGCTCGCCGTATCGCCCGCCTCCAGGAAGTCCTGGGCGCGCAGACCCGCTTCCAGCTCGGCGTCCAGGCCAGCCGACGCGGTTGGCTCTGAGGGCGGGCCACGTCGAGCGGCAGCAGCGCTGAACGTCGGACCTCTGAACCACTCAGGGGACGACGACCGTGAGAGAGGTGCTCGTGAGCCGGAAACCGAGCTTCTCGTACAGGCCGCGGGCCGGATTCGCATCGCTCACCACGAGCGCGATCTCCGTCAGGCCGTGGGACGCGGCATCGGCGAGCACCCGACGCAGAAGCCTGGACCCGAGACCGGAATGACGGGGGCCCGGCCGGCGGAAGACCGTCGCGATCCAGGGAAGGCCGTCGCGGTTCGTGACGATCACCCCGGCGACCACGCGGTCCGCTTCGTCGACCGCCAGTCTGCTGCATGACATGACCGGTCCGAGTACGTCACCTGCCAAGAGCGGGGTCAGTTCCGCATCGAGCGCCTGTGCGTCGCTGCCCCGGTAGTGATCAGGGTGTTCGGGTGAGAAAGCGGCACGCCACGCCGGGAACAGCTCACGGGCTCCACGGTCGCAGGGAACCACGCGAAGTCCGTCCGGCAGGCTCAAGGACGACCAGTCGGGCGGAGGTGGGTCCGAGACCAGGTCACGCTGCATGCTGTGGGCGTGCCGCATGATGCGCGCACCGTGCTGGATCAGTTGTTCGCCCAGATGTGCGGACCCCGAGACCGCCCATCCCGACATGCCGTCGAGGATGGACGGCACCGGATCCGGTCCCACCACCTCCGCCAGGTCGGCCCAGGGATGGCCGTCGCGGATGCCCCGGATGTAGGTCAGGACCGGCACCCCATCGGGGCCGGCGAGAGTCTGGCGCTGTTCATCGTGTCGAGTCACGGCTGACATGCTGTGCTCCTCCGCCCAGGACAGGCAACGGAAAATGAGCACCGGCGCGGGTGGTTGTGCAGAGGGCGGCCGGGGGTGGTGTGCCTCGGACGGGTCAATCGGGACGCCCTGGAGCGTCCGGTGCTGGTGCAATGTGTGCAAGGCATCTGCGAGAAACGGCGAAGTCGACTGCCTCTCTCGCTCACCCCCCTCTGCGCGCCAACAGCGCTCGTCGTCCTGGAGCTGGAGTAGTACCCCATGACCGAAACCGGCGATGCAACCACCTGTCCGTTCGACTTCAGCGACGCCCTCGAGTTCGACCCCTCGCTGGCGGAGCTGATGGCCCGCGACTCCATCACCCGGATCCGGCTGCCGTACGGCGACGCCGACGCTTGGCTCGTCACCGGGTTCGACGAGGTACGGCAGGTGACCACCGATCACCGGTTCAGCCGGGCGGGGATCATGGGTCATGACTATCCACGGCTGACGCCGGAGCCGATCGTCGCCCCGGAGTCGATCAATGTGATGGACCCGCCGCGCAGCAGCAGGCTGCGGCAGCTGGCCTCGCAGGCGTTCACCAAGCGGCATGTGGACCGTATGCGGCCGGCGATCACAAGGCTCGCGGACACACTGCTCGACGAGATGGCCGAGCAGGGGCCGCCGGCGGATCTGGCGTATCACCTGTCGGAGAAGTTCCCTCAGCACACCATCTGCGAGCTGCTGGGGATCCCTGCCGAGGACCGGTCACGGATGCAGGAGTACGCGCACCAGCTGCTCTCCACCGGCCCGGACGGCCGGCAGGCCGCGGCAGCCGCCAAGGCGGAGCTGCGGGCGTACTTCGGCGAAATGGTCGGCGAGCGGCGACGTGTCCCCGAGGACGATCTGATCAGCGCGCTGGCCGCGGCCAAGGACGGCGAGGACGTGCTCGACGACCAGGAGCTGGCGGTCATGGCGCTGACACTCATGCTCAGCGGGCATGACACGGCGACCTGCCAGATCAGCAACATGGTCTACCTGCTCCTGACCCGTCCCGAGCTGATGGAGCAGCTCAGGAGCCGGCCGGAGACCCTGACCACCGTGCTGGACGAGCTCCTCCGCTTCATTCCCTTCCGTAAGGGCGTCGGCATTCCCCGGGTGGCCCTGGAGGACGTCGAGATGGGAGGGGTACGGATCCGGGCCGGCGACTTCGTCCATGTGTCGTACCTGACAGCGAACCGCGATCCTGAGCGCTACACGGACCCAGATGAGATCGACCCCGATCGCCAGGCCCTGCCGCACATGACCTTCGGCTGGGGCGGACACCGGTGCATCGCCGCGCCGCTGGCGATGGCGGAGCTGGAGGTGGCGATCGGGCGGCTGGTGGAGCGGTTCCCGGCGCTGCGGCTGGCGGTGCCGGCGGAGGAGGTGCGCTGGGACACGGAGACCATCCGGCGCTTCCCGATCGAGCTGCCGGTGGCCTGGTAGCGCGACACCCAGGGCCCTGCCGTGGTGGTCCGAGCACCGGCCTCGCGCTTTCACCTGGCGGATGCAGCCGTACTGCGTGCAGAGCCCTCCGGTTTTGGACCGGTGGCCTTCGCCCGGCCGTCTCCCACCCGGTCAGCACGCGAGGTGCGCGAGGGTGGCGTCCGGGCAGTGGTCCTGAACCTCGTCGTTGGTGGTGGCTCCCGCAGCGCGGGGCAGGGGAGACGCACGTCACATTCGTTCGTGTCGCATCGCGCCTCGCTGTTCCGTCATGAGTGTGCAGCCACCGACAACGGCAGAGGAGCACACCATGGATGCCCGTTTGAACGTCTTCGGCAACCCGACCGCAGGCAAGTTCCTGAAGCACATCGTCTCGGCAGGCAAGGTGGTCGCGGACTCGACTCTGCCTCCCGCGACGCAGGAACTGGTGAAGATCCGCGCGAGTCAGATCAACGGCTGCGGCTTCTGCCTCGACATGCACACCAAGGAGGCCGCCGTGGCCGGTGAGACGTCGGTGCGCCTCAACCTGGTCGCGGCGTGGCGCGAGGCCACGGTCTTCACCGAGGCCGAGCGCGCGGCGCTGGAGCTGGCGGAGCAGGGCACCCGCCTCGCCGACGCGGCCGGCGGGGTCACGGACGAGGCCTGGGCGAACGCCGCCAAGCACTACGACGAGGAGCAGCTCGCCGCCCTGGTGTCCCTGATCGCCGTCATCAACGCCTTCAACCGGATGAACGTCATCATCCAGCAGCCCGCCGGCGACTACCAGCCCGGCCAGTTCGGATAACCAGGAGTACCTGGCCCGGAGGGCTGGTGCCGTCCCGCGCCGGCAGCAGCCCCGGGCCCCGGGAACCGCCGGCCGGGCCCGGAGGCCCCGACGAGCCTGCACACACCGGAACCGTGGAACCCGACGCCCACCCGGCGCGGCGACCGGGCCACCAGCCTGCCCGGACCCCGGATCCCCCAACCAACCAGGCCGCAAACGGGCCCGTCAGCAGGCTGACGGGCCCTCATGAACGATTGAAGCCAGTGCCGCGACCGGCAACGTTTGCCCGTCAAGGAGCGGCGTCCGGTGCGTGCGATCGCACGGCGGCCGAAGACCCTCGTAGCAGCGCTCCTTGGGTTTTCGGCCAACGCAGCGGGCATGCATGCCTGGGGGCACCCTGGGGGCACCCCCAGCGGTAGCTGGGGGAGGTAGCTGGGGGAGCGTCGCGACGGGGCAAACGTTTGCCGGGAGGGGCACTAGGCTTGCTCGGTGATCACCGCCTGGGAGCACACGACGACGGGCGTGCTGCGACTGCCTTCGGGCCGGCTCGTCCGGGGCCGGGGGCTCAGCCGCCCCCTTCCGGCAGGGCCGCAGCCCACCTTCGCCCTGTATCTGCTGGGCCACGAGCCGCCTCCCGTCGCCTGGGAGGCCCGCTGGCTGCGGTGGCCGGACTTCTGGTTGCCGTCCGACCGCACGGCGACGGGGAACGCGCTGCGCGAGGCATGGGCACGCGCCGAGGCCGAGCGCGTCGAGATTGCCTGCGCCGGCGGACGGGGACGTACCGGTACGGCGCTGGCCTGCCTCGCGGTTCTGGACGGGGTGCCCAACCGCGAGGCGGTCGCCTACGTCCGGGAGCACTACGCGTCAAGCGCTGTGGAGACACCCTGGCAGCGCCGTTTCGTTTCCCGCTTCAAGCCATGACGCATGAGCTGTTCTGTCCCTTGAGGACGACTATTCGAAGCTTGAACAAGAGTGATGGGTGACGCCCCATCACGAGGTCGTATCTCGTCGGCGGTTGGCGGACGCTGGGGGCGCGCACATTCCGCACCGCCACCGCGACGACGCTCCACGCCGGCGCAGGTCCGGTCCGCCGAGGCCTGGCTCTCCTCGATCGAGAATCAGGCCGTCCGCCTTCTCTGTAGCTCCCCTCCGGGAAATCCAGGAATGCAGGCAATTGGATCACATTGGTGACAATGTCCGTTTTGTGTTTATATGTAATCTTTTTGTTCTGCGTGGGGTGCCGCCGAGGAATTCACCTTACGCAATCAGTGACGTCGGTCACGTCGGAAAATTGTGGGTGATGCCCCGCCAGCCCCACTTCCCTTCCTCGAAGGGGAAGTTGAGCTCCCGGCGCGGAATGGGTGACACCCTTTCCCTGCCTTGGATCTTGTCATTGGATTGCGATTGGGAATAGAGGGCTTGTTCCGTCCCGGCTTTCTCGCTTACGGTCACCGCAATCCGGATGGACCGCCGAATCCTGCCACCGTCCGGAAACTGCACCCAATCACGAACGGCAGGAGCGGGGGACCCAGGTAAGCCGCCGATCCGGAAATCCGGAACGGCTCGGGGTGAAGTCGCATGTATATGCGGCCGGCCATCTCCGGTCCGAACCCGACAGCTCACCTCGCAGGCGACGGAGAGGAATTCGTCATGCCTGCGAAGGGTAAGCACCGCCGCCCCAGGAACGGTCGACTCACTCAAGGTTTCGTCGCCGCGGGTGCGGGTGCCGCGTTCGTCCTGCCGATCGTCGTCGCCGCCACCGCGCACGCCACGCCGTCGGCTCGGCCCGTCACCGCCGAAAGGGCGATGGCTCCGGCCGTCGGAGCCGTCGCGGCAGTCGCCGCGACGACGGCCGTCCCCACGACATACACGGTGGCAGCGGGGGACACCCTCGCGACGATCGCCGACAAGTACTCCTTGAGCGGTGGCTGGAAGAGGCTGTACACGGACAATCGGAGGGTCATCGGTGGCGACCCGGCGGTGCTGAGTCCCGGCATCACGCTGACCATTGGCGCGAAGGCCGAGACTGCCGCAGGCGGTGCCCCCGTTGCGAAGTACGCGACGTACTCCGACAACCTCGACGGCTGGATCAAGGAATCGCTGGACATCATGGCCAGGCACGGGATTCCCGGTTCCTATGAAGGAATCCACCGAAACGTCATGCGCGAGTCCTCGGGCAATCCACGGGCCGTCAACAACTGGGACTCCAACGCCGCTGCCGGAATACCGTCCAAGGGGCTCCTGCAGATAATCGACCCGACCTTCCGCGCTTATCACGTGCCCGGTACGGCGATGGACAGTTTCGACCCGGTCGCCAACATCACTGCTGCGTGCAACTACGCCGCCGCCAGGTACGGTTCGATCGACAATGTGAACAGCGCCTACTGAACCGTCGCCTGCGCGGCGCTCTTTTCCCGGGGAGTCCCTCGAGCAGATCTGCGTCATGGGCACCATCGGTACACCGGTGCCCATGACGTCCTCCGCGAGCCGCATCCGCTCGCGTGTGATCAGGTCGAGCGCGTCGGCGGTTGGCGACGCTTCGCGGTCCGATCAACGAGGCGCGTGCAGTCCCGCGATCATCATGTGGATCAGCAGGTCGTAGCTCTCGTCGAGTTTCTCGGGAAGTCCGAACGCGCCTTCGGCTTCCAGAACCGCGAAGCCGTGGACGGCCGCGCGCAGGCAGCGGGTCGCGTGGATCGCCGCGGAGTCCTCCATGCCGTAGGCGCGGAGGGTGGCCAGAATGATGTTGACCAGTCGCGTACCGGCCTCTGCTGTCCGCGGCCGGGGGCTCTGGATGAGCGCCGCGTAGCGGTGCGGGTTCCGGACCGCGTAGTGCCGCCAGGCCGTCATGAGCGCGCGGATCGCCTCGTCGGCGGAGCGGCCGAGCACGGCCTCGCCGACCTGGTCCGCGATCTCGTTCACGATCCGTGCCGACATGAGTTCGCGCAGCTCGGCGAGGTTGCTCACGTGTTTGTAGAGGGACGGTGTGGCGACGCCCGCCCGGCCGGCCACCGCCGACAAGGTCAGGGCGGCGGGGGTGCCCTCGTCGACGATCTGCAGTGCGATGTCGACGACCGCGTTCGCGGACAGCGCTGCCCTAGCCATGCGCGCCGACCTTGAGGAAGGCCAGGATGGCCGCAGTGGCTTCGGCGGGGAACTGGGCGTGTGCGTAGTGGCCCGCTCCCTCGATCATCTCGAGTCGGCCGAGTCCTGCGGGCATCTCCGCCAGGATGCCCTCGCCCTCGGCCCTGGGGTCGGCCCAGTCGGGGTCGAGGGAGCCCTCGATGATCAGAGCGGGACACTGGATGCCGGCGAGCGCGGCGCCGGCGTCGGTGGGCGCGGACATGCCCATTTTACTGACGACGGCCATCCGGCCCGGCCTGCGCAGGTCCGCGTCGAGGGCCGCGACGTGGGCAGCGAAACCGGCGGGCTTCACGTCCGGGTAGGCGTGGTCGAGGTAGCGCTTCCACAGTCCGACGCTGCGCAGCAGGCCGGTGCCCATGAGCAGCGTCATTCCCTTGCGGTAGCGGGCGTGGGACACCAGGGCGCCCAGGTCGATCTTCTGGGCACGGGTGAACGGGCTGATCTCGACGATGGCGCTGACCAGTTCGGGCCCCTGGGCTGCCGCGATGGTGGCGGCGCCGCCGGAGAACGAGTGGCCCACGATGACGGCGGGGCCACCCAAGTGCCTGATGAGAGCCAGGAGGTCCGCTGCCACGTCGGTGCGGGTGTAGGACGTCCAGCCGGTGCTGGACGCGCCATTTCCTCGCATGTCCATGGCGGCGACCCGGAACCCGGCTTCCGCGAGACGGACGGCCATGTCGCGGTATGCCCCCCTGTTGTCGCCCATGCCGTGGGCCAGCACGATCAGCGGGCCCTCGCCGGTCACGTCGTACGCGAGCCGTCCGCCGTCGATGTCCAGGAATTCGGTCATGTCGCCCTCCCCGAGCTAATGTCTGTAGCTCAAAAGCTAATAGCATTAGCCAAGCGTGTCAACCCATGCATTGCTCGTACCTACAGTTGGGCACACCGGGCAGATCTGGTCGATATTTCCTGCCCGGGTCCTTGTGCAGGGCGAGGGGCGTGAGCACGATGTCGATGGCCGCACCGGCTCGCGCACCGGGAGGGCCGGGCCAACCCCCGCAGGGCCCGCCCTGGTCGCGCACCGTCGGCGTGCGGGACGGCCGCGGCGAGAGGAGCCGAGGATGCGTGAGATCCTGCCGGCGCTGAGTCGGTGGTACGCGGCCGGCGAGCCGTTCGGGCTGGCCACGGTCGTCGCGGTGAGCCGAAGCGCGCCGCGGGGACCCGGCGCGGCGATGGCAGTGGGCCCGGGCGAGGAGGTCGTCGGCAGTGTCTCCGGCGGTTGTGTGGAGGGCACGGTGTTCGACCTCGCGAAGGAGGTCATCGCCGACGGGGAGGCGCGGTTGCAGACCTTCGGGTACAGCGACGAGGACGCGTTCGCCGCTGGTCTGACCTGCGGCGGGGAGATCACACTGCTCGTACGGTCCGTGTCGCCGGCCACCGATGCGGGCTTCGGTGCCGTCGCCGAGTCGGTCGCCGGGCACCGTCCGGTGACGGTGGCGACGGTGACCGACGGCCCGGCACCGCGCGGAGCCGCGCTGGCCGTGTGGCCGGACGCGGTGTCCGGTTCGCTGGGGTCGGCCGGTCTGGACGCGGCGGTCGTCGCCGACGCGCGGGGCGAGCTCGCGCAGGGCGCGACCGTGCTGCGGCACTACGGTCCGCGGGGGGAGCGCCGGGAGGACGCCGTCAGCGTGTTCCTGCAGTCGTTCGCGCCGCCCCCGAGGATGCTGGTCTTCGGGGCGATCGACTACGCCGCCGCGGTCGCCCGGATCGGTGACTTTCTCGGCTACCGGGTGACGGTGTGCGATGCCCGGCCGGTGTTCGCCACGCCCAAGCGATTCCCCGAGGCCGTGGAGGTCGTGGTCGACTGGCCGCACCGGTATCTGCAGCGCACCGAGATCGATTCCCGCACGGTGATCTGTGTGCTGACGCATGACCCGAAGTTCGATGTGCCGCTGCTGGAGGAGGCTCTGCGCCGCCCGGCCGCCTACATCGGGGCGATGGGCAGCCGCCGTACGCACGAGGACCGTACGAAACGGCTGCGGGCGGCCGGGCTGGACGACGAGCAGCTGGCCCGGGTGCGCTCACCGATCGGGCTCGACCTCGGGGCCCGTACGCCGGAGGAGGTCGCCGTGTCGGTGGCGGCGGAGATCATCGCCCTGCGCTGGGGCGGCAGCGGCACACCGCTGACCGCGACGGCAGGTGTGATCCACCCAGCGGGGCCGGCGCCGGTGTGAGTCCGGCCTGTCCGTGAGGATCAGTTCGGGTCCGGGGTGAACGTGACCGGCAGCAGCTCGGGCCCGCGCAGTCCGCCGGGCCGCCACCGCAGTTCGCCGGGCGGCACGGCCAGGGCGATACCGGGAAGACGGCGCAGGGCGGTCCCGATCGCGACCTGACCCTCCAGCCGGGCCAGCGGCGCCCCCAGACAGTAGTGGATGCCGTGCCCGAACGCGAGATGGGCGTTGTCCTGCCGGGTGATGTCCAGCCGGTCGGGGTCGGCGAACCGCGCCGGGTCGCGGTCGGCGATGGCGGACGCGATGAGCACGGTCGCCCCGCGCGGGATGTTCACGCCCGCGATGGAGACGTCCTCGCGCGCGAAACGGGCGATGCCGGGGCTGACCGGTCCGTCGTA
Organism: Streptomyces sannanensis; assembly: GCF_039536205.1. GTDB lineage: Bacteria > Actinomycetota > Actinomycetes > Streptomycetales > Streptomycetaceae > Streptomyces > Streptomyces sannanensis. The sequence goes on from NZ_BAAAYL010000001.1 coordinate 7,164,642, forward strand.
GCGGAGGAACTCCTCGATCGCGCCGGGCAGCAGCGCCGGATTGTTCCGCAGCGTCTCCAACTGCTCGGGGTGGGCGAGCAGTGTGGCGATGCCGCTGCCGATCAGGTTGACCGTGGTGATGTATCCGGCCACCAGGAGCAGGAACGACATGGCGATCAGCTCGTCCTCGGTCAGCTGCTGCTCCTCGTCCCGGGCGGCGATCAGCTCGCTGAGCAGATCGTCCGCGGGCCGGTCCCGTTTGGCTTCCAGGAGCTTGGTCAGGTACGAACGCATCTGCCGCCATGCTGCGTCGACCACGGCCGGGTCCGGCCGGCGTACCCCTCGCATGATCATCTCGTCGGTCCACCGCTGGAAGTCGTGCCGGTCCGTCACGGGCACGCCGAGCAGTTCGCTGATGACGGTGACGGGAAGGGGCAGCGCGAAGTCCGCGACGAGGTCGGCGCGGCCGGCCGGCACGATCGCGTCCAGCAGTTGGTCGGTGATCTCCTGGATGCGGGGCCGGAGTTCGGCCACCCGGCGCGCGGTGAACGCCTTCGACACCAGGCGGCGCAGGCGGGTGTGGTCGGGCGGGTCGCTGCGGAGCATGTTGCTCATCAGCGACTCGCGTTCCGTCACGGGCAGCTGCTCCATGAGCCGGGGATCCGACGCGTCGCGGATGTCGCTGCTCAGCCGCGGGTCCGACAACGCCGCGAGACCGTCCTCGTAGCGCGTGACCAGCCAGGCGTCCAGGTCGCCGGCGAGCACGGCGCGGCGCACCGGGCCTTCCTCACGCAACTGCCGGTAGAGCGGGAAGGGGTCCGCGGCGAAGGCCGGGTCGGTATAGGGCAGAAGTACCGGCTGCTGTCTCATCTTGCCTCCCGGGGAACGTCACGAGCGTTCACGAGCGTCTACAACGGAATGATCAGGACTTGAGGGTATATGTCCGAGTGTGATGGATTCAGGGATTTCCCCGAAGGGAGCAGTCGGCATGGAGCGGACCACGTGCTGCGTGGTGGGCGGCGGCCCCGCCGGAATGGTCCTCGGCCTGCTGCTGGCCCGTGCAGGTGTGGCGGTCACGGTCCTGGAGAAGCACGGTGACTTCCTGCGCGACTTCCGCGGCGACACCGTGCATCCGTCCACCCTGGCACTGCTGGACGAGCTGGGCCTGGCCGAGCGGTTCGCCCGTCTGCCGCATCGGCGGGTGAGGACCGTACAGCTGCCGGTCGGACCGGGCCGTTCGCTGGTCACCGTCGGAGACATCGGCTCGCTGCGGGGCAGGTACAACTACATCGCGATGGTGCCGCAGTGGGACCTGCTCGACCTCCTGGCGGACGAGGCCCGGCAGGAACCGTCCTTCTCCCTGCGGATGAGCACCGAGGCGACCTCCTTCCTGATGGAGCGCGGACGGGTCAGGGGGGTGCGCTACCGCACCTCCGACGGCCGTACCGGTGAGCTGCGGGCCACGCTCACCGTGGCCTGCGACGGCCGGGGCTCGCTGGCCAGGTTGCTGCCGGAACTCGGACTGCGGAAGTTCAGCTGCCCGATGGACGCCTGGTGGTTCCGGCTGCCGCGGCGCGAGGACGACCCACAAGGGCTCGTGGGAGCTGCCGGCGACCGGTTCTTCACCGCCATGATCGACCGCGGGGACTACTGGCAGTGCGCCGCGCTGATCCCCAAGGGAACCGACGCCCAGCGCCGCGCCGCCGGTCTCGAACGGTTCATGGCCGAGTTCACGGCCGCCGCCCCATGGCTCGCGGACCGGGTGCACGCGTTGCGCTCGTGGGACCAGGTGAGGCTCCTCGACGTACGGCTCGACCGCCTCCGGCGCTGGCACCGCCCGGGGCTGCTGTGCATCGGCGACGCGGCGCACGCGATGTCGCCGGTCTTCGGCATCGGCATCAACCTCGCCGTCGAGGACGCCGTGGCCGCCGCGAGGTACCTCGTCGAGCCGCTGCGCGCCGGTACGGTCGGCCTGCGGGACGTACGCAGCGTGCAGCGCCGCCGGTGGCCCACCACGGCCGCGACGCAGGCACTGCAGCGGCTCGCCCACAAGCAGGTCGTCGAACCGCTGCTGGCGGGACGCTCGCCCTTCGGAAACCCCAGGCGGGCGCAGCGGATGACCGAACGCATCACGACCTCGCGCTGGCTGAACCGGGTGCCGGCGTACTTCTTCGCCTACGGCGCCGTACGCGAGCGCCCCCCGGCGGCCTCGGTACGGTGAGCCGACCGCGCTCACCCGGCGGGGGCGCGCTGTGAGGCGGGGCGTCCGTGCGGCGCGCACTGGGGCGCCGCACGGACGCATGGCCGTCTGCCGCGGGGATGACGGCCACAGCATCGGCGGCGCCGTCTCCGCCGAGTAGATCCGGCTCTCATCCGACCGCAGGTCGACGGATGAACCTCCCCCTGGAGGCTCACCCGTGATCCTGCCCCGGCGGACGGCCCGAGGCCCGCAACACGACGCAATGGCCGGCCGTGGCAGGTGCCGGCTCGCCATGCGGTGGAACCGGACGAGGACGCGGTCACGGGCCGGGCGAAGGGCACATGGCGGCTCAGTCGCGGCCGCGGGCCCGCTTGAAGCGGACGAGGCCGTCGGACAGGTCGACGACGGGGTCCGGATAGTCGTATGCGGCACGTTCCGGCCCCCGGAGTCTCCAGGGCTCGTGCACAACCGGCGCACGGAGACCCTCGAGCTCCGGCACCCAGCGACGGACGTACACACCGTCCGGGTCGTACCGCTTGCCCTGGACCACCGGGTTGAGTACCCGGTGGGGCCGCGTGTCCGTGCCCGTCCCCGCGACCCACTGCCAGTTCAGCTGGTTGTTGGCCACGTCGCCGTCGACCAGCAGGTCCAGGAAATGACGGGCGCCGACGCGCCAGTCCACGTACAGCGTCTTGGTGAGAAAGCTCGCCGTCAGCAGCCGTCCGCGGTTGTGCATCCAGCCCTCGTGCAGCAGCTGGCGCATGGCGGCGTCGACCACCGGATAGCCGGTGCGGCCCTCCTTCCAGGCGGCGATCTCCTCCGCGGCCGAGTCCTCCGACCGCCAGTGATCGTGCCGGGTGCGGTAGTCGGCCGTGGCTGCCGCGGGCCGGGCAGCCAGTACCTGGTGGTGGAAGTCCCGCCAGGCGAGCTGCCGTACGAAGGCATCGGCGCCGGGGCCGCCCGCGGCGCGCGCCCGGTGCACGAGTTCGACGGGGGAGAGAGTGCCGAAGTGCAGGTGCGGCGAGAGCCGGGAGGTGGCGTCTCCGGGCAGGTCGTCGTGGCGGTCCGCGTAGTCCGCGAGACTGCCGCGCAGCCAGATGGCGAGCCGCCTCCGTCCCTCCTTCTCCCCTCCCGTGCTCAGTCCCTCCGAGACGCCGGCGACGTCCTTGCGGGACGGAAGCCTTTCGGAGGAGACAGCGTCCGGGACCCGCACCGTCCGGGGTGCTCCGAGCACGTCGCGCAGGCGCTCCTGCGCCCAGCGGCGGAAGTACGGGGTGAAGACGGCGTAGTGGTCCGAGCCGCTCGGTGTGACGGCGCCCGGCGCGAGCGCGGTGATCACGGTGTCGTGGACGTGCAGGCGGCGGCCCTCGGATTCCAGGGCCCGCCGCAGCCGTTCCTCGCGACGTTGGGCGTATCCGCTGACCCCCGCCGCCATGTGCACCTCGTCGGCGTCCGATTCGACGACGATCCTGCACACCTGGTCGACGACGTCTCCGGAGCGGACGACGAGACGCCCGCCGCGTTCGCGTAGCCCCGCGTCGAGATCCGTCAGGCAGTCCGCGAGGAAGGCCTCCCGGTTGGGCGCCGGGAAGCCCGCGGCATGGATGCCGTCGTCGCGCACGAACAGCGGCACCACCTGCTCGGCGGAACCTAGCGCGGCCCGCAGTGGCGGATGGTCGTGCAGCCGCAGGTCGGAGGTGAACAGGACGACCGAGACATTGGCCGCGGTACTCATGGAGTCACTCCGGGACGGATCGAGGGCACAGAACGGTGCCGTGGTGTGTTTCGGCCGGCGGGCCCATGACGGATGCGCCCCTCACCGCGCCGGCTTCGACCGTTTCCCGCGAGCCGCCATGCCCTTGGCGGCGGCCTGCGCGATGTTCTGCGCCATGCCGCCGAACACGATGGCGTGGAAGGGCGAGACGCCCCACCAGTAGACGTGGCCCAGCAGTCCGTGCGGATGGAACAGGGCCCGTTGCCGGTAGCGTGCCCGGCCGTTGCCCTCGGCCTCGGCGTACATCTCCAGCCAGGCCAGGCCCGGCAGCCTCATCTCGGCGCGAAGCCGCAGCAGACGGCCCGGTTCGATCTCCTCGACCCGCCAGAAGTCCAGCGAGTCGCCGACCCTGAGCCGTTGCGCGTCGCGACGGCCGCGGCGCAGCCCCACTCCGCCCACCAGCCGGTCCAGCCAGCCGCGCACGGCCCATGCGAGCGGGAAGGAGTACCAGCCGTTGTCGCCGCCGATGCCCTCGATGACCCGCCACAGCGCTTCCGGGGCCGCGTCGACGGTCAGCTCGCGGTGGTCGGTGTAGAGGCTGCCGCCTGCCCAGTCGGGGTCGGTGGGCAGCGGGTCGCTGGGCGCGCCGGGCACCGAGGCCGACGACCAGCGGGTGCTGACCTGGGCTTCCCGGACCCGCTGGAGGGCCAGCGCCACCGCGGCGTCGAAAGTGGCCGGCCGCCCAGGAGGGTCGGGAACATACCGTGCGATGTCGTGCTCCCGGCAGACGACCTCGAGGCGCAGCGATTCGGTGAGCGGACGGGCGATCGAGGCAGGCACCGGGGTGACCAGCCCGACCCAGTGGCTGGAGAGCCTCGGCGTCAGTACCGGGACGGGCACGATCAGCCGACGCGGGAGTCCGGCGACCGCCGCGTACCGGTGCATCATCTCCTGGTAGGTCAGGACGTCCGGGCCGCCGATGTCGAAGGCACGGTTCACATCGTCGGGCATGCTCGCGCTGCCCACCAGATACCTCAGTACGTCCCGTACGGCGATCGGCTGGATCCGGGTGCGCACCCAGCTAGGGGTGATCATGACCGGCAGGCGTTCGGTGAGATAGCGCAGCATCTCGAAGGACGCCGAACCCGAACCGATGATGACCGCCGCCCGCAGCACCGTCGTCGGCACACCCGAGTCCAGCAGGATCCGCCCGACTTCCGCACGCGACCGCAGATGGGGCGACAGCCGCGCCTCGGGCACCCCCGCGGGTGTGAGCCCGCCCAGATAGACGATGCGCCGGACGCCGGCGGCACGGGCCTGCTCGCCGAAGACCCGTGCCGCCGTCCGGTCGGTCTCCTCGAAGCCGCGTCCGGTGCCGAGGGCATGCACCAGGTAGTACGCGACGTCCATCCCGCGCATTGCCTCACCCAGCGACTCCGGATCGGTCACATCGCCCCTCACGACCTCGGTGCTGCCCGCCCACGGATGGTCCCGCAGCTTGCCGGGGGAGCGGGCCAGACAGCGGACCCTGTGGCCCTCGGCGAGCAGTTCGGGCACCAGCCGGCCCCCGACGTAGCCGGTAGCGCCGGTCACCAGACAGCTCAGGCCGCGCGGGGCGTCATCGCGCCTCATGAAGCCGCCTCCCTCCGTCGTCGCGTTCGCCGTCACGTCGTCACCTGCTTCTGCTCCATCGTCCCCGGTGGATGCGGACACCGGCCACCGCGAGGGGCCGGCCCGCGGCCGGCTGCTCGGACCACCTCGCGGGGATCGTTCCGGGGAGGAAGCCCCGGTACGCCCGTAGCGGAGGAGGACGACGCCGTTGCCGAAGGCCCGGATCTCGGCGAGCCGGAGACCGGTCCTGGCGTCCGATGCCCCGAACAGCGGTCCGCCTTGCCCGATGAGGACCGGATGGACGTAGAGGCGGTACTCGTCGATCAGGTCGTGCCGCATGAAGGCGCGCCGAGGCCGGCGCCACCGAGCGCCAGATCCCCGCCCGGCTGTGCCTTGAGTGCCGTGATCTCCTCGACGACGACGTCCCGCATCACGGTGGTGTTCCAGCCGGCCCGCTCCAGATTACTGGAGCACACGATCTAGGGCATATCCCGCCAAATAAGGGCGAACTCTGCCACGGGTGCGCTGCTCGACGGATCGGAGTCGGCGGTCGGCCAGAACCCGGCCATGAGCTCATAGGTGATGCGCCCGTCCAGAAGGGCGCCCATCGCCCCGACCTGCTCGTTGAAGTGGCTGTGCAGCTCGTCGTCGACCATGTGCCGGTCGAGCTCGCCGCCCGGTCCCGCGATGCAGCCGTCGAGGGACACCGGCATCATCAGGACGATCTTCCTCGTCGTGGTCCCTTCCGGCGCCATCGGAAGCCGGGCTCCACCGGCCGGATCGTGCCCTTGTGCCGGGGCCGGGTCAAGGTCCACTCGGGTGGGTGCGCCGACCGGACCGTCGGGCCGGTGTGCTGAACTGTCCGGAGTCTCCACAAGAGCGCGCGAAAGAACAGGAACACCGTTGAGCAGCTACCGTCAGCCGGGCACCGTCCTCACCGACCACCGTTTCACCGTCCCGCTCGACCACTCCGACCCCTCGGGTGAGCGGATCGAGCTCTACGCCCGTGAGGTCGTCGCAGGCGCCAAGGCCGGTGCCGATCTGCCCTGGCTGGTGTATCTGGAGGGCGGCCCCGGCTGCGGCGCACGGCGCTTCGTCGGCAAGCAGGCCTGGCTGGGGCGCGCCCTTCAGGACTACCGGGTGCTGCTGCTGGACCAGCGTGGCACCGGCCTCTCCACCCCCGCCAACCGGCAGACCCTGGCGCTGCGCGGCGGTCCGCAGGAGCAGGCCGACTACCTCGCGCACTTCCGTGCAGACAGCATCGTCCGCGACTGCGAGCTCATCCGGAAGCAGCTGACCGGCGGCGCCCCCTGGACCGTACTCGGCCAGAGCTTCGGCGGCTTCTGCGCCACCCACTATCTGTCCACGGCTCCCGAGGGTCTGCACACCGTCCTGATCACCGGCGGCCTGCCCTCGCTCGACGCGAGCGCCGAGGACGTCTACCGCGCCGCGTATCCGCGCATCGAGCGCAAGAACGCCGCCCACTACGCCCGGTACCCGCAGGACGTCGAGCGCGCCCGCCGTATCGCCGAGCACCTGGCCGAGCACCGGCCCGTGCTGCCCAGCGGTTACACGCTGACCCCGCAGGCGTTCCAGTCCCTCGGGCTCATGCTGGGCACGGGCGACGGCAGCCACCAGCTGCACTACCTGCTGGAGAACGCCTTCGTCCGTACGCCCGCCGGCCATGTGCTGTCCGACACCTTCCAGGAAGCGGTGCACGCCGCGCTCTCCTTCGCGGCTCGCCCCCTCTACGCGGTCCTGCACGAGCCGATCTACGCCCAGGGCACGCGGCCCACCGCTTGGGCCGCCGACCGGGTACGCGACGAATTCCCGCAGTTCGACGCCGGCAAGGCGCTCGCCGCGGACGCTCCGCTGCTGTTCACCGGTGAGACCATCCACCCCTGGCACTTTGAGACCGACCCGGCGCTGCGCCCGCTGCGCCGGACCGCCGAGCTCCTCGCCGCCCGTACCGACTGGTCCCCGCTGTACGACGCGAACCGGCTCGCCGCCAACGAGGTTCCGGTCGCTGCCGCCGTGTACCACGACGACATGTACGTCGAGACCGCGCACTCGCTGCAGACGGCACGCACCATCCGCGGTCTGCGCACCTGGGTCACCGACGAGTACGAGCACGACGGCCTGCGGGCGAGCGGCGGCCGCGTGCTGGACCGGCTGCTCGCGCTGGTACGCGACGAGGCGTGAGCGCGGCGCGGGCGGACGGAGGGTCAGCGCTCCGAGGCGTACGACACGAAGTCCGCCCACGCACGCGGCGCGAACGCGAGCTGTGGGCCCTCCTTGTCCTTGGAGTCGCGGACGTGCACGGTGCCGGGGGTGGCTGCGGTCTCGACATGCGACACCTGCGACCGCGCCTTCCGCGCCCCGGAACCAGGGCACTGCCGTGACTGTGCACCCGCGACGGGGACCATGAATGCCGCCTGATGCGCGGCGAAGTCCGAATCGGAGATCAAGCTGTGCTCTCGGGCGGAAACTCGGTTGCGAAGAGCTTGAGCACCGTGGCGAAGATGCCTGCATGAGCCGAGAGACGGACGAGGTGCGCGAAGCGATCGCATGCGAGCTGCGTCTGATGGACCCCGGTGTGCGTACGTCACGCACGCTTGCCCGGCAGCTGCTGGACCCGTCCTTTGTAGAGGTCGGCGCTTCGGGTCGGCGGTGGACATATGAGGAGATGCTTGCCGAGCTGCCCGAGATGGACGGCTCGGAAGAAAGCAGTCCGCGCTATGAGCCCTCAAAATTCACGGGCGTCCTGCTGGCACCCGGGCTGGTGCATCTCACCTACGAGACCACGATCGGTGGGAACCGGGCACGGCGGAGTTCGCTCTGGCGTAAGCAGGATCCAGGCTCGACATGGCGGATGTACTACCACCAGGCCACACCCATCCCGCCCGAGGACCTGTAACGGTGGGAGACCCTTCAGAGGGTCGCTCCAGCGCTTGCCCGTCGGGTCCTGGCGGGCGGTGCACCGCGAGACGCGCCGACTCCGGTGTGCATCACGCATGCATTGGTGTGGGCGAGGCTCGCCACCCCAACCGTATTCTGCGGGGCATGACGAACGATCAGCTCGAGACCATGCCCTCAGACTGGCAGCGCGCCCTCGCTGTGGTGGCCCACCCCGACGACCTCGAGTACGGCTGCGCCGCGGCCGTGGCCGCATGGACCGACGCCGGCAAAGAGGTGGCGTACGTCCTCGCCACCCGCGGGGAGGCGGGCATAGACGGGCTCGCCCCCGCCACGTGCGGGCCGCTGCGCGAGCAGGAGCAGCGGGCGAGCGCCGCCGTCGTCGGGGTGGACACGGTCGAGTTCCTGGACCACAAGGACGGCGTGATCGAGTACGGCATCGCGCTGCGCCGCGACATCGCGGCGGCGATCCGCCGGCACCGCCCGGAACTGGTCATCACCCTCAACCACCGCGACACCTGGGGCAATACGTTCTGGAACACCCCCGACCACCGCGCGGTCGGCCGGGCGACCCTGGACGCGGCGGCGGACGCCGGAAACCGCTGGATCTTCCCCGAGCTCACCGAGCAAGGCCTCGAGCCGTGGAACGGTGTGCGCTGGGTGGCCGTCGCGGGCTCCACCTCGCCCACGCACGCGGTGGACGCGGGACCCGGGTTCGAGCGTTCGGTGCGGTCTCTGCTGGAGCACCAGGCCTATATCAAGGGGTTGACCGACGAGGACCCCGAGGCGTATGTCCGCACCTTCCTGGAGGCCAACGTTCAGCGTTCCGCGGACCGCTTCGGCGGCCGTCCGGCGGTCGCCTTCGAGGTGTTCTCCCGCTGATCCGGTGAGCCCCGTCCGGCCGGCGCCGTCTCTCTGCCGCCGACACGCTGAGGGGCGTGCCGGCGTACTGTTCGGACCTGAGCCGATGAGCACGCAGCGAGCCAAGTCTGCCCAGATCGCCCTGGGTTCGCCCGGCCATCATCGCGATACGCTGTCCGCCCTGGTCGACCTGCCCGCACCCCGACAGCGGAGTTCACAGGGGGCACCCCTCGACGCCCGCGAAGCGGCATCGCGCACCGGCCGCGTCGGCTGATTCAGCAGCTGGGACGCCCCTGAGCGCCGGGCGTGCCGCACAGGCTCTCGCCCCTCACAGGGAGTCAACACCCGAACGGCGGATACGCCATGCGCCCGTATGGCCTCCCTCCTCCGCCACACTGGCGGCCGAAAGCCGCGGATCGTTCGCGGCGGAGGAGGCTGGACATGGCCATTTCGATTTCACTTACGCTGCTGCTTCTCGTTCTTGCGTGGATCTACGTGCGCAACGGCGGCCTCAAAATCTCGCACGCGTTCGTGTGCGCGATGCTCGGCTTCGCTCTCTCCGGTACGAGCATGGGGCCGACCATCCAGCAAGGGGTGGCGACCACCGCCGACGTGGTCGGCAAGCTCACTCCCTGACCGGTTGTCAGTGGGGCATGGCACCATCCCCGCATGACTCCTTCGCGACCCCGCATCACCCCGGCCCAGCGGCGCGCCCTGCTCGGCACCCGCCATCTGCTCGCCCCGGCGGCCCGGGCCGCGCGGCCCGAGGAGGTCGCCGAGGCGCTGACGGGACTGCATGCCAGCGACCCCGCCACCGTCTATCTGGCGGTCGCCGCGCGCATGGCCGAGCCCACGGTCGCGGCGCTGGACCACTCGCTGTACGAAGAGCGGTCGTTGGTGAGGATGCTGTGCATGCGGCGGACCATGTTCGTCGTCCCCATCGGAGTGGCCCCGGTGATCGAGGCCTCCGTGGCCCGTGCCGTCGCGATACGTGAGCGTACGAACCTGCTGAAGCACCTCCGTCACTCGGGCGGCTTCGACGAGGCCTGGCTGAAGGACGCCGAGGAGGCCACGCTGGCCGCTCTGGCGCGGCGGGGGGAGGCCACCGCGGCAGAACTCGCCGATGACGTACCGGTATTGCGCGAGCGCATCACGCTGAGCCCTGGCAAGCCGTACGAGACCACCCAGCGAGTCTCCAGCCGGGTCGTCGGCGTGCTGGGCGCGCAGGGCAGGATCCGGAGGTCCCGCCCGCTCGGCACCTGGGCCTCCAGCCAATTCCGCTGGACCCTCGCCGAACCACACCCCGAACTCCCCGCCGGCCCGGCCAGGGCGGAGCTCGCCCGCCGCTATCTCTCCGCGTTCGGGCCCGCCGCCACCGAGGACCTCAAGTGGTGGACCGGGTGGACGGTGACCGACACCCGCAAGGCGCTGGCCGCGGCCGGGGCGGTGGACGTCCACCTCGACGAGGGCCCCGGCCACGCACTGCCGGAACACCTTGAGGAACTCCCGGCCGGCACCGAGCCCTGGGCCGCGCTGCTGCCGGGACTCGACCCGACCGCCATGGGCTGGCGCCATCGCGACTGGTATCTCGACCCGGGCCACAAGGAAGCCCTGTTCGACCGCACCGGAAACATCGGCCCCACGGTCTGGTGGAACGGTCGGATCATCGGAGCCTGGGCCCAGCGCGAGGACGGTGAGATCGTGTGGAAGCTGCTCCAGGATGCGGGGACCGAGGCCCGTGCGGCGATCGAGTCCGAGGCCGCCCGGCTGTCCCGGTTCCTCGGGGACGTACGGGTCACACCGAGTTTCCGCACCCCGCTCGAACGGCAGCTGGCCGCCTGAGGTGAGGTGCCGGCCGGGCTCCGGGAGTACTCGACGTGAACGGTCCGGGCACCTTCACCCGCGGCCTCTCCGCCGGCCCGGCACCGCGCTTGAGGATCTCCCGCTCGCGGTCGGTCAGCCGGACATGGCCGGCACGCTCTGCTGCGCGTCGTGGCGCGGCTCGCTCAGGACGAAGGTTCGATCAGGCGGGCCGTCAGCCCGAAGACCGGACGCGCTCAGGGGCAGCACTCCGAACCGCTGAGCGGCGCGCACGAGGCGTGCCGTCGCTCGATGCCGTCGAGGGCGGGTATTCGGATGCCCATCACGCGGACGTCCGGGCCAAGATGGTGCGCCGCTGCGACGGCGGCGGCCCCGTCGGGTGCTCACGGTCGTCGGGAGGGACGCGGTCAGAGCCCGTCGATGTTGAGGAAGTCGGGGAGTTCGGCCTCCGCACCTCTCGTGGAACCCGGCAGCGGTTGCTCGGCCCAGATGACCTTGCCGTCGGGTGTGTACCGGGTACCCCACCGCTGCGCGATCTGCGCCACCAGGAACAGTCCCCGGCCTCCCTCGTCCGTCGTCGCCGCGTACCGCAAATGAGGTGCGGTACTGCTGCCGTCCGACACCTCACAGGTCAGGCTGCGGTCGCGGATCAGACGCACCCGGATCGGCGCGGAACCGTGGCGCACGGCATTGGTGACCAGCTCGCTCAGCACCAGCTCCGTGCCGAAGGCGAGAGCGCTCATGCCCCACTCGTCCAACTTCTCCATGGCGGCGGCGCGCATCGCTGCGACCGAGCTCGGATCGAACGGCACGTCCCAGTCGGCAACGCTGTCCCGGCTGAGCACCCGGGTGCGGGCGATCAGCAGTGCCACATCGTCCCGCGGGCGGGCCGGCAGAAGGGCGTCGAGGACGGCCCGGCAGCTTTCGAGCGGCGGGCGGTCGGGATGGGCGAGGGCCCGGCGGAGCAGCTCGATCCCCTCCTCGATGTCACGGCTGCGCTCTTCGACCAGACCGTCCGTGTAGAACACGAGCTGGCTGCCCTCGGACGGCTCCAGTTCGGCGGTCTCGAACGGCATCCCGCCCAGCCCAAGGGGTGGCCCAGCCGGCAGCTCCACGAATTCCACCGTGCCGTCGGGGTGGACCAGCGCGGGTGGCAGGTGTCCCGCCCGGGCCATCACGCACCGCCGGGAGACCGGATCGTAGACCGCGTACAGACAGGTGGCGCCAGCATCGCGCCGCCGGATTCGTCCTGATCACGCCCGACGAGGTCGTCGAGACGGGCGAGGAGTTCGTCGGGCGGCAGGTCGAGCGAGGAGAAGTTGTGCACCGCCGTGCGCAGACGTCCCATCGTGGCGGCCGCGTGCAGTCCATGCCCCACGACATCGCCGACGACCAGGGCGACACGGCAGCCGGAGAGAGGGATCACATCGAACCAGTCGCCGCCGACGCCGGACTTTGCGGGCAGATAGTAGTGGGCCACTTCCACGGCGCTCTGGTCGGGCAGTGCGCGGGGCAGCAGACTGCGCTGCAGGGTGACGGCCAAGGCGTGCTCGCGGGTGAAGCGACGGGCGTTGTCGATACTGACGGCGGCGCGGGCGACCAGCTCCTCGGCCAGCGACAGGTCCTCCTCGTCGAACGGCTCCGGCTTCTCCGAGCGCCAGAAATTGACCAGCCCGAGGACCGCGCCGCGAGCTTGGAGGGGGGCCGTGATGAGCGAGTGGATGCCGTACTCGACGATGCTCCGTGTCAGCAGAGGGTCCTGGGCCAGCCATCCCAGCGCTTTGGACAGATCGGGCACCAGCTGCGCCCGGCCGCTGTCGAAACCGTGTGCCTGCGGGGTGGAGGGCGCGAAGTGGATCGAGGTGTCGAGAGGATACAGCGGGTGCTCGTCGCGGATGCCGCTCACGGCGGTACGGCGCAGGTCCGCGCCGGGACCGCTCGGCTCGTCGCCCCGGAGCACGGGGGTCGCCAGGTCGACGGTGACGAAATCCGCGAAGCGTGGCACCGCCACTTCTGCCAGTTCCCTGGACGTCTGCACCACGTCCAGGGTGGTGCCGATACTCACGCCCGCGTCGTACAACAGCTTGAGGCGCTTGCGTGCCGCTTCCGCGCGACTGGTCAGCACGTTCAGTTCCGTGGAGTCACGGAGGGTGGTCACGGTGCCGTCAGGGCCGCCATGGGGGGTGGTGGGGCGCTGGTTCACCACCAGCAGCCGGTCACCGGCCGGATGGACCTCGTCCGTGGCCACTCGGCCGGACAGCAGCAGTTCGGCGAGGCCGCGGTCGATTTCGGGCAACTGGTCGATCTGCCGCCCCTCGGCGTCGCTGGGCAGTTGCAGCAGATGCCGGGCTTCGTCGTTCGCCAGCAGCAGCCGCTGGTCCTCGCCGCCGATGATCAGCACGCCCTCGCGGACAGCGTGCAGCACCGCATCGTGGTGCTCGTACATCCTGGTCATCTCGGCCGGGCCGAGGCCGTGGGTCTGCCTCCGCAGCCGCCGGGTGACCAGCGCCGTGCCCGCGGTGGCCACACCGAGCGCGGCAGCGCTGACCCCCAGGATGACGGGCAGTTGTCGTTCGACCACTCCGGTGACGTTCCGTACCTTGAGACCGGCCGACACGAGGCCGACCACCCGCCCGTCGGAGGCCTTGACGGGGACGATGGCCTGTACCTCCTTGCCGAGCGGCCCCTGGACGCTCTCGGTGTGGACACGACCGGCGAGCGAAGGCCCGATGGTGCCCACGAACCGTTTGCCGATCAGTTCCGGCTTGGGGTGCGAATAGCGGATCCCCTTCGTGTTCATCACCACGATGAAGTCGACGTCGGCGTCTTTCCGGGTCTCCTCGGCGAGCGGCTGAAGGATCTTCGAAGGGTTCGGGGACTTCAGCGCCTGCTGGAGTCCGAGTGAGTGTGCGAAAGTCTGCGCGACGGCGATCGACCGGGTCCGGGCCTCACGGTCGATGTCGTGCCGGGACTGCAACACCAGCGCCAGCACCGCACCAGCGGCGAGCAGCACCACGATCGCCACCTGCAGAACGAAGACCTGCTCGGCGACGCTGCGTGGGCGCCTTTTGGTCAATGACCACTCCGACGTACCCGGCACGGATGGGGACGATTGATCACATTCACATTTGTAACACCGAAGGACTCCGGGGGCGTCGCGTCATGGTCACCGAGCCGATACGTCACCTGTCCGGATCCCTGTGCGTCTCGGAGTCGGCCCATCGAGGCGGCAGCCGATAGTCCGTGGCCTTGCGTGTTCAACGGCATGGTGGCGGTGCGCGACCGAGACCGACCACGAGGACGGGGCGTGCCCGGGGCCGGTCCGGCCCCGGGCGGCGACCGTCACATGAACTCGGGCACCTCGCCCGCCGTCGTCTTCGGGTCGATCACGGCGAATGCCGCACCCTGCGGGTCGACCACCGCCGCGAACCGGCCGAACGGGCTGTCCATCGGGCCGAACACCAGCTTTCCGCCGAGTTTGGTGGACTTCTCCACGGCGATGTCGCAGTTGTCGACCGTGAAGTAGACCTGGATGTACGGCGGGATCTCGGGCGGGAATTCGCCGGTCATCGGCATCCGGCCCATGACCGACTCCCCGCCGATGTGGAAGGTCTTGTAGTCCATCTGCTCGTCCGCCATCTTCTTCGCGGTGTACGGGAAGACGGCGGGGAAGAATGCGTCCGTCTTCGCGACATCGCGGGTGAAGACCTCGGCCCAGGCGAACGAGCCGGTCTCGCCCTGCTTCTCGAAGCCCTTGTGGGTGCCTGCCTGCCACACGCCGAAGAGGACACCGCTGGGGTCGCGGCCGATCACCATGGTGCCGAAGTCGCCGATCTGCATCGGCCCCATCACCACCTCGCCGCCGTTGTCGCGGATCTTCCCGGCGGCGGCGGCCGCGTCCGGCGACGCGAGGTAGAGCATCCAGGCCGACGGGGCTTCCTGGCCCTCCGGGCCGGGCATCGGCGGCACGACCGCGGCGACGGCCTTGCCGCCCGAGTAGGCCTGCGTGTAGTTGCCGAACTCCGATGCGGCCTCGCCGAAGGTCCAGCCGAGCACTTCACCGTAGAAGTGCTTCGCGCCCTCCACGTCCTTGAACATCGCATCGACCCAGCACGGGGTGCCCTCTGGTAGTGCTGCCATGGCCTTGCTCTCCTCTGAGGGGGAAATGTACGGCTTGCCACGCTAGTCACGGAACCGCCCCTCCGCGCGACAAAGGAATCGAACATATGGTCAATTCTTTTTGGGGCTTTTCGTCTTCAGCCCCAGGAGAACACGCCGATCCCATTGGGCACAGCACGCTCGGCTCCGCCGGAGGGATGGTTGACGACACCGAGCGCGGTAACGCCCGGGAGACGGGCCACCAGAGTGGACGACCCTCCGCCGTCCAGACTGAACGCATCGCGTGACCCGAGGCTCCGCATCACCTGCGCCAGCTCGGCGAGCGTCAGACCGGTGCGGTACGCCGGACCGCCGTCCAACGCGAGCAGCAGCCGTCGGCCGCCGTTCGCGATGCCCACCCCGATCACGTCCCGCGTGATCGTCCTCGGCGGGAGCGCCGGCCCGAAGCGCCGGCCGTCCGGGACGGCCGCCTTCAGGACACGCCCGCCCGCGATCGCCGGGCCCACCGGGGCACCGGTCGCCTTGATGCCCGGGTGCTGGGTCTCCGTGATGTTGAAGAAGTCGCCGTCGACGGCGCCCACGGCGCCCCTCGCACGGGCCATCGCGGACACCCGGGCCCTGGCCCCGACCGCGCCCGGGTACAGCAGATCCACCGACACCTTCGGGTTGCGCAGATCGACCGAGAGCAGATGCCCGTGTGCCCGTCCCAGGGACGCCGCGATGTCGAATTCCCGGTACTCCACGCCCGGCGCGGTGCGCAGCGGTACGCTGAGACGGAGCCCGGTCTCCGCGCCGTCGGCCGGCGCGCTCCCGCGAGCCCCGCACCGGCCAGCGCGCACATGGCCGTCAGTACCGTCAGTGCCGCACGTACCCGATTGCCGCCACGCTTCACGGTCCCCCTAGCGTCTCCCCAACTCTCCCAGCGCGGCAGGGAACTTCACCAGAGCGCGCGGCGGCCGGACGGTCACTGCTCGCCGAGCAGCCGGGAACGGATCAGGAAACGCACCCCCTCGGGGGCCTCCAGGGAGAAACCGCTGCCGCGGCCTTCCACCACATCGACGGTCAGCCGCGTGTGGCACCACACCTCGTACTGGCTCGCCGAGATCCAGAAGGGCACCGGCTCCTCGACACCCTCGACGGTCAGGGACTCTAACAAGACGTCAGATCCGCCGGTGCGGAACTCGCCGTCCGGATAGCACATCGGGGCGCTGCCGTCGCAGCAGCCGCCCGACTGGTGGAACATCAGCGGCCCGTGAGCCTCCCGCAGCCGCCGCACCAGACCGGCGGCCGCAGGGGTCAGCTCCACGCGCGGTACACGCTGCGTCACTATGCCTCCCGGAAGCCGAGTTTCTCGGAGGAGCGGCTGACCGGCAGTCTCTTCGTCTCGTGTTCGTACACGTGTCGCCCCTCTCCAGGCCGGCGAAACAAATGTGGTCCCCCGGGCCGCCCGCGATCCGGCCCGGACCAGTGACTCAGCCAACTCCCTGTGAGGTTGCGAGGGGGTTGCGAGCGCACAGAGCTCAGCCGCCGCGCGACTGAAACCAGGTGTCGTGACGGACGGACTTCATGCACACTGCGCGGATGAATACGGGCACCGGCCGGCCACCGCAGGAGAGGGCCTTGCGCCATGTCGCAGCTCTGTCCCAGGGAGGGCAGCTCGGCTCTGGGTTGCGGCTGACGATGAACTTCCATCCCGACCGCATGGCGGGCGACCGGCCGATCCTGGTCAGGATGGCCGAAGACGGTGTCTACCGGTCGCAGTTCGTGACGGGCACCAGCAACGGCGGTCTGACAGTTCACCCGGACGGGGATCGGTGGCACTGGGAGAGCCGTATTTTCGGCGGCGCCTACGACCATGCCGCCGCCGACGAGCGCCCCGTCTATGGAGCGCTGAACTTCCGGCGCGATCCCGCCGGAGGGGCCCCGCGATTCGGCTCCTCGTACTTCAGGCTCAACGCCGAAACCCTCGCGCGCGCCACCTTCTGCTGACCAGCACGCACAGCTGCTGAAGGTCACGGCAGTGGTCCCCGCGACTCAGGCTGCTGCCCGGGCGAGCCGACGGGCGCTCACGGCGTGTCCTCCACCGTGACCCCGTGCTGGAACGCGACATGGTTCTTGATCCGGCGCGCGAGGGGACTCGGGTGCGGGTAGTACCAGGCTGCGTCCGGATTGGTTCGACCGCTCACGGTGATGGTGCAGTACCGGGCGATCCCCTTCCAGAAGCAGAGCGACTTCGTGGAACTCGCCGTGAAGTACCGGCGGTTCAGCGTCTCGGGCGGGAAATAGTGGTTGCCCTCGACGATCACTGTGCGGGGGGCCTCCGCGATCACGGTTCCGTTCCAGACAGCCCGCGGCATGGCTTTGCTCCTCATAGTGAGCGTGGGCCGTGTCGCCCGTTCTCGGACCCGGCGAAGATACGGCAGATGTCGGCATCGGTGCAGTCGGCCGGGTCGGTCGCGGAGGCCCGCTCCGCGAGCGCGTTCAGGGCGGCGCGGGTGGCGCGCAGCTCGGCCAGTCGCCGGTCGATGTCGGCGAGATGCCGGTCGACGAGCGTCGTGACGTGTTCGCAGGGGGATGTCCCGGCATCACGAAGGGCGAGGACGGAGCGGATCTCGGCGAGGGTGAGCCCGGACCCCTGCGCTTCGCGGATGAACGCCAGCCGTCTTGTGGTCCGCTCCGGATAGTCGCGGTAGCCGCCCGGGGTGCGGGGCGGGACGGGCAGAAGACCGGCCTGCTCGTAGTAGCGGATGGTCCTGGTGGTCAGCCCGCTGGACGCGGCGAGGTCGCCGATGCGCATGTCCTCAGGGTAGCCCTTGACCTTCCAGTGCACTGGAAGGTCTACCGTCCTGGAACAGGCGGAGAAACAAGGAGGACCCCACGATGCGGATCACGGTGTTGACCGTTCCGGACTGCCCGAACGCCACGCTCGTGCACGAGAGGATCATGGCCGCGCTGGCGGGCCGTGACGTGCCGGTGGACCTCGTCGAGGTGTCCGACGAGGCCGGCGCCGCCCGGTGGGGGATGACCGGCTCGCCCACGGTCCTGCTGGACGGCGCCGATCCGTTCGCCGTCGCAGGCGCGGAGCCGAGCCTGTCCTGTCGCCTCTACCGGGACACCGACGGTGCCCTCGACGGGGCACCGGGCGTTGTGGCCCTGCGCCGGGCGCTCGCGGACGTCCCCGATTTCCTGGACCGGGCCGGCCGGGGCCGCCGGGCGCCCGCCGAACGCGGGCTGCGAGCGGTGCAGCAGGCGGTATTGCGGCACTTCGCCGAGACGGGGGCGGCGCCCGCCCTCGGCGTAGTGGACCCGGTCGCTGCCCCATACGGGCGCACGGCCCGTGAGGCACTGGCCGAGCTGGCCCGGGAGGATTTTCTGACCGTCGACGACCGCGGGCGGATCAGGGCGGCGTACCCCTTCTCCGCCGCTCCGACCGCGCACCGCGTACGAATCGACGGAGGCACGGAGGCATGGGCCATGTGCGCGATCGACGCGCTCGGCATTCCCGCGATGATCGGCCGCGATGTGGTCATCTCCTCCGCGGACCCGGTGACCGGCGAGCCGGTCATCGTCAGCACGACAGGCCGGAAGACGGTCTGGGAGCCGGCGGGCGTGGTGGTGTTCCTCGGATGCCGCACCTGCTCCGGGCCTGCGGCCTCGGTCTGCTGCGATGCGCTGAACTTCTTCGCCGACGCCGCCTCCGCCCAGGCATGGGCGGAGGCGCACCCTGATGTGGCGGGACGGAGCATCGACCAGGCCCGGGCGGAGGAGATCGGCCGGCGGATCTTCGGCCGGCTGCTGGCCGACGACTGAACCGCATCGCCACCAGCGGCGACGGTCAGCGCTGTCCCGCTCACTCATGGTCGCCGCGCGCCGGGAGCGGGCTCCGTTCCCCCTGCGGCCTGCCTCGTCTCAGCCCGCAGGGGGAGGCAACGGCCGTCCCTCAATGGCGGCCTCCATGTGCTTGTCGGTGAGGGCGCCCTCCCCGTACTTCTCCGTGAACGCCAGCACCCGCCCGAGCGGCGACGCGGGATCCGGCGGCTCCTTACTTATCACCGCGCCGAGCATGATCGCCGCGAACGCCGCCCCGACTTCCTGATGATCCGTCATATCCACCGGTTCCACCCTTGCTTCACCACTCCCGCCACTCGTCTGTGATCTCGTCGGGCTCCATGCCGTTCCGCGCGGCCAGCGCGGGGACATCGACGCCGTGCGTGACCAGCGATCCGTAGATGTACTCGAACAGATCCTCCCGGTCGACGGTGTCGAACCCGGAGCCGCCGAGTTCCGCATCCTCGTCCACGCCGTTGAGGGCCACGACCACGTGCTCGACGGCCCTGAGGACTTCGGCGTCCGAGGGCCTGTTCGGCAGCCCGGCCAACTCGGTCTCGTACCTCGCCAGCACATCGTCCACAGCCCGTATCAGCGGCTCCGGATAGAGCAGCGTCATCTCCGCGCACTCCGGATCCAGCGTTCCCGCCGCCAACTCACGGGCTTCCTCCGCGATCGCCTTGCGCCACTTCTGGGAGGGCCTTGTCGTCTTCATGCGAGGAACATACGCCCGGTCACTGACAACGCCGGCCCAGCGCGGGTGAGGGACGGGGGCCTGGGTGTGCCTTGCCGGCCGCGGGCATCCGGCAATCGTGGGAAGGCCGGCCGGCAGCTTGCGGATCATCCCGGAGCGACGCCGGTACGGCGCTGGATCCGGGCGTCGTTCGACGAGGCGAGGCACCAGTCGAGGATCGAGGGCCAGGAGCCGTAGCCCGCGTCCATGTCCAGGTGAGCCTCGCCGGCGAGGACGTCCGCAGGCAGGCCGTGAGGTTCGCCGTACGCGGCAGCGGCGCCTTCCGGGCAGTAGGGGTCGTTGTCGCTGCCGACGATCCGGGTGTACACGGAAGCGGCGGAGAATTGCGAGGCCGTCACCGGCGGCGGGGTGAACCCTGCGATCTCCGCGTGCTGTTCGAGTATGCCCGGAGACGGCGGAGCGACGAGGAGCACCCGGTCGACGGGGACCGGCACGGTGTTGCGGGCCACGGCGTGCAGCCACAGCAGACAGGCCAGGCTGTGGCAGACGACGGTGAGTCCCTGCCCGCGCAACATGCCGGGCCGAGCTCTCAGTTCGGCCAGCCACCGTTCCAGCTCGGGCTGGTCCGGGTCGGGCAGTTGGGGATAGTCGACCTCGTGCCCCAGGGCCGTGAGCCGGTCGGCCAGCCAGTGCTGCCAGTGCCCGGCGGGTCGGTGGTTCTGCCATCCGTGGAGAATCAGGAAGCCGCGCTCGATCGGGATTTCGGTCATGTTCTCTCGCAGTCAGAGGGAAGGTCCGGCCTCAGGCCGGGAGGCTCAAGGCGATTGTCGGCATGGCCGATCATGCAGGTCCAGTCAGTCTCTCGGATGGAACAGATGAGGACGGCCGGGACTGACTGGAACGGGCGACCCACCGATCTCACAGTGGGTGAACAACACAGGTGTCTACGGTGACCGGCGCAGGGCCGGCACTGTCGTGCTGCACGAGGGGCCGGCGGCCGGCTACGCGGAGTTGCGTTGTACGGTCCCCGCGGCCTCACCTGCTCAACCGTGAGACTGCCCTGGCCGTAACAACGGCACGGATCGCCCGCAACCCATGGGTGGTTTTCAGAGCACCTGACGTCCTGACCGGACGGGCTGGGAAAAGATCTGGCCTGCCACTGGCCCCGCCGTTAGGTTCGCGGGGCAGCACAGACCTTTCCCCGGGACGACAAGGATCTCCGTGACATCCATTCGTATCGCCCGCCCCGACGAACTGCCCGCCCTGGTCGAGTACCCCGGCGACGACGAGCGCAACGCCGCGACCCGGGAGTATCTCGTCCGGCTCCTCGACGGCAAGTGCACCCGCCCCGAGTGGTGCCTGGTCGCCGAGGGCGGCGACGGGCGGCTGATCGGCAGCGCGGTGCTGTGGACCATACCCGGCCACGAGGTCCCGCTGGCCGTTGTGCTGTTCGAAGCGCCGGCGGAGTCGCCGGAGACCGGGATCGCGCTGCTGGACGCAGCGGCCGCGAAGGCAGGGGAGTCGGGTGCGAACGAACTGGAGCACGTCGTCGACTCGCCCGCCCAGGCCCCGCAGTTCCAGCGGGACCCGGGGCGCCGGGGCGAGCTGCTCCGGCAGGCAGGATTCCAAGTGGTGCGCGACGGACGACGGTTCAGGCTCCAGGTCCCTGAGGAGTTGCCCGCCGACGATCCTCGGCTGAGCTTCCGCTCGCTCGCCGATCTCGGCCGCGAGCCGTTCATCGACGTACTGCAGGAGCTGCTCGCGGACACCGCGGACGCGCGCCTCGCCGCCGACGTGGAGCGGCACGGTCTGCGGCGTGCGGCAGAGCTGCTCTTCGAGGAGACGGGCGAGCTGCGGCACGAGCCCGAGTGGTGGGAGATCGGTTACGACGCGGACGGCACCCCGGCCGTGGTCAGCCTGCCCGCCGAGAGTCCCAGCGTGCCCGTGATCGGTTTCGTCGGTGTCGCGCCCGCCCATCGTGGCAAGGGGTACGCGACCTCGGTCGTCGTCCGCGGCACGCGTGTTCTCGGGGCGAACGGCGCCACCGAGATCCGTGGGGACTGCGACGCGGCCAATGAGGCGATGGCCAGGGCGTTCCGGAGGGCTGGGTACGAGAACTTCGCCGCCCGGCTGGAGTTCAGCCGGACTCTCTGATCGCCGGAGTGGGCGAGGCCGCCGCGAGCGGCAGCCTGCGGCGCCCATGTGGTAAACCGGTCCTGGGGCCCGTACGGTCGAGGCGCTCCCGTTCAGGCCGGCAGACGTAGTCGCCGGCATCTCGTCGAGATGACGAAAAGGGGGACTGCTGCGACGTGGGGGGAGCGGGTCGCGGGTGCGACGTGCAGTCCCGGCCACCGACCTGCCCGAGTTTCCGGTGACGCCCACCCTTCTCGACGGCGGACCCACCCACCGCGCCCCGAGTCTCTGACTCGCAGGCCGACGGCTTGCGCCGCGCCGCCCTGCCGCGGGCACAGCGGACGGCCGGGCCGGCCAGGACGAGGAGAACAAGAGAAACGCGGCGGACCGGAACGACTCGGTCCGCCCGTTCGTTCTTGTGCGGGATGAACAAGACGATCAGACACGCTTCGGTCCTCTGTCTGCTGATGGTGCTCGCTCTGATGATGCGAGCCACCTGGCTGCAGTTCTTCGAAGCCCAGGCACTCGCGGACAACGAACACAACCGGCGGAAGACCATCGACCAGTACGCACAGCCGCTGGGCGACATCATCGTGGCCGGTTCCCCGGTCACCGGCTCGAAGAAGACGGGCAGCGGCGATCTCGCGTACCAGCGCACGTATACGGACGGCGAGCTGTATGCGCCCGTCACCGGCTACAGATCGCAGGCATACGGAGCCACCCAGCTCGAGGGCATCTACGGTGATGTCCTCGACGGGACCGACGACCGGCTGCGGAAGCCGGCGGACGCTGTCCTGGGCCGGCACCCGAAACCCGGCGATGTGGTGACGACGATCGATCCGGCAGTGCAGAAGGCGGCGTACGAGGGGCTCGGCAGCAAGAAGGGTGCGGCCGTCGCCATCGACCCGGAGACCGGGGAGATCCTCGCGATGGCGTCCACACCTTCGTACGACCCGTCGCAGATCAGCGGGACGACGGACGGCGAGGCGTGGAAGCAGCTGACCGGGGACGAGGACCAGCCCATGCTCAATCGGGCGCTGCGGCAGACCTATCCGCCCGGCTCCACCTTCAAGCTGGTGGTCGCGGCGGCAGCGCTGGAGGACGGGATGTACGGGTCGGTCGACGAGCCGACCGACAGCCCGGATCCGTACACCCTGCCCGGCACGGCCACGGTCCTGGAGAACGAGAACCGCTCCGCGCCGTGCGAGAACGCGACCCTGCGCACCGCGCTCCAGTACTCGTGCAACAACGTCTTCGCCAAGCTGGCCGTCGACCTCGGCCAGGACAAGGTCCGCGAAACGGCGGAGAAGTTCGGCTTCAACACCGACAAGCTCGATGTGCCGGTGCGGGCCGCGAAGAGCGTCTACCCGTCCGGTATGGACAAGGCGCAGACGGCGCTGACGGGCATCGGCCAGTTCGACGTCACGGCGACGCCGCTGCAGATGGCGATGGTTCCGGCAGTGCTTGCCAACGACGGTGAGCTGAAGTCGCCGCACATGGTGTCCAAGGTGACGGACTCGTCCGGCAACACCCTGCAGAGCTTCGAGGACCCGGACACCCGGCGAGTGGTCTCCGCCTCGACGGCCGAGCAGCTGCGCAGCGCGATGGTCACGGTCGTCGAGGACGGCACCGGCACGAACGCGCGGATCGACGGCGCGGAAGTGGGCGGCAAGACCGGGACCGCGCAGCGGGGCGTCGACAACAGCAAGACGCCCTACGCCTGGTTCACCTCGTACGCCAAGGACGACGCCACCGGCAAGCAGGTCGCGGTCGCGGTGGTCGTCGAGGACTCCGCCGCCGCGCGTTCCGAGGTCAGCGGCAACGGCCTGGCGGCGCCGGTGGCTCAGAAGATGATGCGGGCAGCGCTCACGTAGTCGCCTGCGGCAGAGGCAGCGCGTCGCTTCGCGCCGAGTCGTCGGCGCGTGTGCTCCGTGTCCGGACTTCCTGGGCGGTCCGCGACTCCGTCATCGCGCCCGGCTCGCCGCGCAGATCCTCGAGCGCACGCAGGACCAGGTCCCGGGGACGGCCGGACAGCTCCGGCTGCGCCCCAGGACCTGATCGAACTGCGCGTCGTACGCGGGGTGGTCAGCGCACGCCCACCGCGCGGATGAGCTCCTGCTTCACCGAGCCGCCCCTGTCGTCGCTCGCGCCCGCCCGCAGCGAGACGGACTTCGCGCCGTCCGGGACGCGCAGCTCACCCTTCCAGGAGGCGCCGCGCGACGAGCGCAGCGCGACGTTCGTCCAGGTCGCCCCCTCGTCGTAGGAGACCTCCAGGGAGCCGCCGCCGAGGACACCGGTGTCCGGCGCGCCCTTCACGTACTCGGCGTAGATCCGTACGGGCACCCGGCTGCCGCCCCGGACGTCACCGACGAGGTCGGTGTCGAGGTCGAAGCCGAGGTTGATCAGCGGCAGGTAGGTGAACCGGTCGGCCGGGGTCTCCTTGGAGCGGATGGTCCACTCGGCGTGGCCCTTGGTGCCGAGCCGCCAGCGGGCCGGGTCGAGCGTGGTGTCGGTGACGACCTTGTAGGTGGCCTCCTGCGCGGGGGCCTTCACGGCGTTGACGCCGGAGCTCTTCCTGCGGTCGACCCGCACGCCGTCGACGTACACCTCGGTGTACTGGCTCATCGTCGGGTCGTTGTACACGTCGCCGAACCCGGTGTGGTCCGGTCCGGAGTCGCCCCAGCCGGGCGTGTTGAAGCGCAGCCAGTTGCCGGAGCGCTCCTGACCCCAGCCGAGGCCGGTGCCGAGCCACGGGTGCCAGACCGGCTTGAACCACTCCAGCTCGACCTTGCTGCCACCCCGGTAGGACGGGGTGCCGCCGCGCTGCTCGAGCGAGTTCTCCAGGTCGACGGACTCGTGCCAGCGCTGGCCGGTGCCGGTGGAGACGTACTCGGTGCGCTCGGTCGGGAAGGCGATCCACTCCTTGAAGCCGAAGCCGATCCGGAAGGTGTCGGTGATCGAGAAGCGGAACTCGCCGCCGATCTCCTTCTTGGCCGTCGGCATGTGGTACTTCGAGCGGATGGTGGCGAGTTCGTCCTCGTCGGGCCGGAAGACGAGATCCGTGCCGATGGCGCCGGGGTGTCCCTCGGAGAGGTCGTAGGTGTACGGGGTGAAGCGGGTGCCCGTCAGGTCGAGCGCCGTCCCGCGGGCCGCGGCGGCCGCGATCGTGGCGGCGTCGGCCGCGTTCACGGTGGCGACGGCGAGCGGCCGGTCCTCGCGGTCGGCGGTGCCGAACCAGGCCATCAGCCGGCCGGGCTTGTCGTCGGTGACGAACAGGGCCTTGGCGCCCGCGTCCTGGGCGGTCTGGGCGAGCTGCGTGGTGTCGGCGCCCTCGGTGCGGCGGACCAGGACCGCCTTGCCGGTGACATCCTTGCCGGCGTACTCCGCGGCGGTGCCGGTGCCCGCGTCGACGACGCCGAGACGGTGGCGGCCTTCGAGGAGGGTGGCGCCGACTTGCGGGGTGGCGCCGGTGAGCCGGACGCCGCCCGCGGCGACCTCGAGCAACGGCTTGCCGAGCCGCCAGACCGTCCGGTACTCGAAGGTGCCGGTGGCGGGCTTGGCGGTGGGCGCGGCGAAGATCGAATCGTAGCGGGGCGGGACCAGGACGGCGCCGCCGTAGGAGGCCCCGTTGGCCTTGCGGTCGAACTCCATCAGAACCTGCCGGGTCTCGGTGCGCTTCTCGACCTCGGCGCGTATCTCACGCAGCCGGCGCCCGTCGAGGGTGATCTCGCGGTCGCGGTCGAGGACGATCTCCGGATCGGTGAGGAAGCCGAGGCCGAGGGAGTCCTTGCCGTGCGAGCCGAGGACGTCGAGGAAGGTGCTGACGGTGTACGTGCCGGGCTTCAGGCGCAGCTGGACGGTGCCGGACTCGCCGACGGACGCCGGGAACGGGTCTTCGTTCGCGGCCAGCCGCTGCACCCCGAGCCAGGCGCGGGTGGGGGCGCCGTCGCGGTCCTTGACATGGACGGTGAGGTTGTAACGCTCCTCCTCCTTGACCAGGCCGAGCGCGGTGTGCGCGACGGGCGTGCCGCCGGAGGTGGCGGTGATGCGGCCGGAGCTGGTGCCGACGGGGGCCTTGGCGCCGTCGCCGGTGACGGTGGTCTGCGCGGTGCCGTGGGCCGGGACGGTGAGGGTGGTGTCGGCGAGGGCGGCGGTGCCCTCCGGCATGCCCTCGACGGCCAGGTTCAGCTCGACGGGCGCGTCGGAGGAGTTGGTGTACGTGACGGTCTTCGTCACCGGCTTGTTCGTCTCGTACGGCCAGGAGTAGAAGCCCAGGTCGGCGGAGCCGGTGGCGGTGACGTTCGCGGAGATCGCGGCAGCTACGTCGACCCGGCCCGCGCCGAGGGCGTACGAGGACGCGGTGAGCGTCTTGGAGCTGGACATGAGGGCGTTCTTGAGCTGGGCGCCGGTCCAGTCGGGGTGCCGCTCGGCGAGGAGCGCGGCAACGCCCGCGACATGCGGGGTCGCCATCGACGTACCGCTCTTGGAGGTGTAGAGGCCGCTGCCGCCGACGAGCTGGGAGCGGGCGGCGAGAATGCCGACACCGGGGGCGGAGATGTCGGGCTTGAGGGCCTGGTCGCTGTAGCGGGGGCCCTTGCTGGTGAAGTAGGCGGGGCGGTCGGCGGAGTCGACGGCGCCGACGGTGAGCGCGGAGTCGGCGGCGCCGGGTGAGCCGATGGAGCCCGGGGCGCCGGAGTTGCCGGCGGCGATGACGAAGAGGGCGCCGGTCTCGGCGGAGAGGGTGTTCACCGCCTGGGCCATGGGGTCGGTGCCGTCGCTGGCCTCGCTGGAGCCGAGGCTCATCGAGACGATCTTTGCGTCGATGTCCCGGGCGGCCCACTCCATGCCGGCGATGATCTGCGACTCGGTGCCGAAGCCCTGGTCGGTGAGGACCTTGCCGACGGCGAGGGTGGTGCCGGGGGCGACGCCCTGCTCCTTGCCCGCGGAGCCCGCGCCGCTGCCGCCGACGGTGGAGGCGACATGGGTGCCGTGGCCGTTGCGGTCGGCGACCTCCTGGCCCTCGATGAAGGACCGGGTCTCGGTGACCCGTCCGGCGAGGTCGGGGTGGGAGAGGTCGGCGCCGGTGTCGAGTACGGCGACCTTGACGTCCTTGCCGGTCAGGCCGGCCTCCCAGGCCTTGGGGGTGCCGATCTGGGCGTTGGAGTCGGCCATGGCGGCCTTGACCCGGGCGTCGAGCCAGACCTTCACGGCACCGGCCGAGCGGGCGCCGGGTCGGGCGGAGCCGGTGAACTCGCGCCAGAAGGCGGCTGGTTCGGTGGCCCGTACGGCCGCGCCGCCGATGCTGGGCAGGGCCCGGACGGTCTTGGTGCCGCGCGGGGCCACCGCGGCGGCGCGGGCACCCTTGCCGTGCGTCACGATCAGCGGCAGCTCGCCGGTGATGCCCTGCTCGACGAGGCCGGTGACGTCGAAGAGCCGCCGGTCGAGGACACCGGCCTCCAGGTAGGGCCGGGCCTCGTCGGGTATGACGGTGACCCTGCCGTTCACGGTCTCGCTGCGGACGGCTCCGGTGGCGCCCTTGGCCCGGTCGACGGTGACGGTCTTCCGGCCGCCGCCGAGGTCGGTGAGGGTGACGCGGTCACCGGTGATGAGGGTGACGGTGGTGCTCGAGCCCTGGGCCCCGGTGAAGGTGGCCGGTACGGACGCGGTGTCTGGAGCGGTATCGGACGCGGCGACGGTCTGCCCTGCCGAGAGCAGTACCAGGGAGAGCCCTGCGGCGAGCAGGGCGGCCCTTCCTCGTGCGGAAGGTCTGATCACGACGCACTCCTCGGACGCCCGGGGGAAGGGGTGGTTCCGGGCGCCGCGATGAGTCTGGGCCGTGGGAGGTGAGTTGACGCCTGTCGCGCGTGGCGGCTATGTGCCTGGCGGCCAACCGCCAGTTGACACAGCCCTGTTGACAGCCGTATGCCGGTCAGGCGTCGCAACGAGTCGGGCGGCGCGCGGATCGGGGCCGCGCGCCGGTCAGGGCGTCGGACCGAGGGCGTACTTCCGGAAGCCGCGCTTGAGCCGGCGCGCAGGGCGGCGGCCCGATTCGGAGGAGCAGTGGGAACAGCGCAGGGGGCAGGCGTAGGTGATGTCGTGAGGACGGTGGAGAACCATCTGGGCAGGGTCTATCGCAAGCTCGGAATCTCCGGCCGGACGGTTCTGGCCCAGGCCCTGCTGGCCTGACGGCGACGGCGGACTCCCCACGAGTACGGGAAGGTCCGTGTGCGGGGTGCTCGTCGGTGACCCGGAGTACCCCGCGGTCCGAAGGAAGCGGAGGACGATTACAGTCGTCCTGAGCAGATGGATCACTGAAAACGCCGGGCCTGATGGCTGCGCGGCAGGAGGAGAGCCCGATGGACGCCCAGCACTTCGAGCGGATCGCCGCGTTCCTCGAGGACCGGCTTCGCCCACTCTTCGACGCCGAGATGGGCAGCGAGCACGGTTTCGGGATGGATGACACCTCCCGCGCGCTGCGTGCACTCCTCAACACAGTGAAGGCCGCGACGGCGGTCAAGGGGCTTGCCGAGCAGCGGGCGACGGCCGACCCGGCAATGCGCAACACCATCGATCAGGCACTGGAGCACAACTGGGACGTCCTGCGAGGCATCGCCCGCAACTGGGAGGACCACCCCGACTTCCTCCGCGAGTTCAAGCTCCACTCGTGGGAGCTCGACAAGGCCGCCGCCGCGAGCTGACGGCCGGGCGCCGTCACGGCTGCCTGCTCGTCGGCCTTCTCGTCGAGATGCGCGATGACCCGCCGCCGGCCGACTTCCGGTGGGGCGTCGCTCGGCGCCCCGGCGATGGTGTTGACCGCCGGCTCCGGCGTCGTGT
Organism: Streptomyces sannanensis; assembly: GCF_039536205.1. Classification (GTDB taxonomy): domain Bacteria; phylum Actinomycetota; class Actinomycetes; order Streptomycetales; family Streptomycetaceae; genus Streptomyces; species Streptomyces sannanensis. The sequence continues at coordinate 7,193,352 of NZ_BAAAYL010000001.1, forward strand.
GGGGCGCGGCGGTGTGCTCGCTTTCTCCGGTGCCGGTGGCACCGGAGAAAGCCGGCTTCATGAGAGTTCCGCGAGGGCGTGGACCACAGTGACAGCGACGGCCCGCTGCTCGGCGAGCGTGAGGTGCACGCCGTCTTCCAGATGCAGACCGGCGGTGATGCCCCGGGTGTCGACGACGGGTTCCGGTTGTGCGTGCAGGAACTCGGCGATGCGGCCGATGTCCGTGTTGGACCAGGTGATCTGAGCCCGCTGGAAGTGCGGGTACGTACTGAGGCGCTCTTCGTCCACCGTGGTCGGTGTGATCCAGAGCCATCGGGCGGACGTACGTCCGATGACGAGGTCCCGGAGAGCGAGCAGGTTGCGTTCGGTCTCTTCCGGGCTGACCAGGGGGAAGCGCCCACGGAGCCGAGGCGTTGGACGTCGTTGGCGGGCTGGCCCCGCCGGATGTCGGATTGCTGCGCATGATCGCCGGCCAACCCGGGCGAAGTCAGCGGTCATTGGCCGCCGAGCTGGGGGTTGTGCCCAGTCGTGTCGTCACCTTGATCGACAACCTTGACGACAAGGGACTGGTGGAGCGGCGCCGCAGCACCGAGGATCGCCGCAATCACGTGTTGTATCTGTCCGCCGAAGGTCAACGCGTCCTGGACGAGATGCGGAAGGTTGCCTCCGCGCATGAGGAAGATGTCTGTTCGGCCCTGGACCTCGATCAGCGGGCCCAGTTGACCGCACTGCTCGCGCGCATCGCCGACCAGCAGGGCCTCACCCCGGGTGTCCACCCGGGCTACCGGCACCTGTCCAAGGGCCGCCGCGCTTAGGACCTGTCCGGCCAGGCATTGGCGCGCGGGCCGGGCGTAGAAGCCTTGGTGTTTCCTTCTGTGAGGAGCAGGACGAGCGAGCGGCCCCGGCCGTCACAGGCCAGGTGGACCTTGCTGATCAGGCCACCTCTGGATCTCCCGAGAGCTGGGCTGCGGTGCCCCCTCTTCGGGGGCCGCCGCGTGCTGGTGGGCCCGGACATTCGTGGAGTCGGCCGCCCACCAGCAGTCGATCTCACCTGCGGCGTCCGCCCGAGCCGGCGCGGCACGCAGCACTTCGGTCGAACGTGCCGTCCGCAGCCCAGCGGTGGAACCTGCCGGTTCCCCGGAGGGACGTCATGGCGCGGTCCTGTTCACGCGGATCAGTGTCTGCTGTCCGTTCGCGACGAGAGTCCGACGGCCGTCCTGGACGCCGAACGCCTCCAGTCGGCATACGGTCAGGGTGCGCCCGGACTTCAGGACCGTTCCGACTGCCTCGATGTGGTCGCCGACGGCGGGCGCGAGCAGGTTGATCTTGTACTCGACGGTGAGCACCTCGGTGTTCTCGGGGAACAGTGTGAAGGCGGCGTAGCCGCCGGCGCTGTCCGCTATGGCGCTGGTGGCGCCGGCGTGGAAGTAGCCGTGCTGCTGGGTCACTTCGGGGCGGCTCGGGAGCACGATGTGCACGCGGCCGGGCGCGATGTGCGTGATCCGTGCACCGAGGTGGCTCATCAGTCCCTGGCGGTCGAAGCTGTCCCGGATGCGTGCCTGCATCTCGGGGCTCGCCTGTTCTTGCTGCGTTCGGTCCTCTTCCATGTGCTCTCCTTCGGTGGACACCACAGTGTGCGAACGGAGTCGGGCGGGTTCCTCAGCCGGCCAGGTGTTCCACCAGCAGGAATCCGCCGATGACGATCATGATGGCACCGGAGGTGCGGGTGACCACCCGGGCCGCCGAGAGCCGGGTCTTCAATACGGTGCGGGCGAGGACGCCGACGGTGAAGTGGACGAGGGCGCAGGCGGTCGTGTGGAGCGTGCCGAGCAGTCCGGTCTGCGCGGCGACCGGCCAGGTGGCTGCGGGGTCGAGGAAATGCGGGAACAGCGAGAAGTACAGCAGTAGCGCCTTCGGGTTCAGGATGCCGGCTCCGGCTCCCCTGACCGTCACGCTCGCACTGCTCCTCGGACCGCGCACTCCCACGACGGCTTCCAGGTGCAGGGAGGGCAGCGGATCTCGACTTGTCCCGAAGTGTCAAATCGTCCGTCTCCCGAGGCCAAGTGTTCGGAGGCTGTGCGGCCTACCGTTGCGTTCTGAAAGGTCGACGATCCTGCGGAAGGGCACACCATGGCTGGTTCTTCGACAGTTGGCCACATGCGTGAGAATGGCAGCTGGAATCCTCTGTGGGACCAGTTGCATGAATGGGATCCCGTATGGACCGAGCAGTTCATGAAGACGGCAACGGCGCCCTGGAAAAGCGGGATACTTGAGCCGAAGGTCATTGAACTGCTCTGCATCGCGGTGGACGCCGCCTGTACTCATATGTATTCCTCTGGGGTTCGCCGCCATATACGAGCTGCGCTGGAGCTCGGTGCGACCCGGGAGGAAATCCTCGAAGTGCTCAAGCTGGCCACGGTGGTCGGAATTCACGCTTGCAATATCGGCGTTCCGATCCTCGCGGAAGAAGTCACAGCTCATGAGCAGCGGTACGCCGGTCTTGGGTGACCTCACAACGGGTGTCGGCCAGGACAGCACACTGGCGGGCAGGTTGTGCCAGCTCGCCGGCGAGGAGCTGGCCGGCCGTCGCTGCCCGCGCGGTGGGCGCTACGCCTGAGCGTCGCGCCCGTGAGTTCTTCCCGCGCCATCACCGAAACAAGCCTGAGCCGCCATCCGCCTCGGCCTGCGCGCCGTCGTGCGCGCAGGCCTCCCTCCGGCTGTCGGACGCTTCTGCAGCGCATGATGGCCTGTCCTTGAACCCGCTGCAGAAGCAGGTCGGTTCAGTCCGCGAGTTCCTGCCGCTCGACGACTATCTCACGCTTGAGGATCTTGCCCGTCGCACCCTTGGGGAGTGCGTCGGCGAATGTGACGATCCGCGGGTACTTATACGCGGCCACCCGCTGTTTGATGTAGTCACGTATCTGATCGGCCGTGGTCTGTGCACCGTCCCGGAGAGTCACCACGGCGGCCACCTCCTCGCCGTGGATCTCGTGCGGCACGCCGACAACCGCGGCTTCGGCCACGGCCGGGTGTTCGTAGAGCACCTCCTCGATCTCGCGCGGGTAGACGTTGTACCCGCCGCGGATGATGAGGTCCTTCTTCCGGTCGACGATGAAGTAGTAGCCGTCTTCGTCCACACGGGCGAGGTCGCCGCTGTGGAACCACCCGCCCCGCATGGCCTCGGCGGTCGCATCCGGTCGGTTCCAGTAGCCCTTCATGATGTTCTCGCCGCGGATCGCGATCTCACCGACTTCGCCCTGGCCCACCGCGGCGCCATCGTCCGCGACGAGCTTGAGTTCGACCCCGCGGACCGCGAGGCCGATCGAGCCGGCCTTGCGTGGACGGTCCGGGGGGTTGAACGCGGCGACCGGCGATGTCTCGGAGAGCCCATAGCCTTCGAGTACGGTGACGTCGAATTCCCGTTCGAATCCGTGCAGCACCTCGACCGGCAAGGAAGCTCCGCCGGAAACCGCCAGTCGCAGCGGGGAGAGGTCGTAACCGCCGGGGATCCCGGTGCGGAGAAGGGCCGTGTACATCGTGGGGACGCCCAGGAAGACGGTTACTGCGTCCCGCTGCATGATCTCCAGCGCCTTGGCCGGCTCGAACCGCGGCAGCAAGGTCAGGGCGGCGCCCGCGGCGACGGCAGTGTTGAGGGCACAGGTCTGCCCGAATGCGTGGAACAGCGGCAGACCGCCGAACAGTACGTCGTTCTGCCCGACGCGGAGCAGCGTCTCTGCAGCGGTGGCCGCGTTGGTGATCAGGTTGCGGTGACTCAGCTCGGCGCCCTTCGGGATCCCTGTCGTGCCCGAGGTGTACAGGATCACGGCAGTGTCGTCCTGCGCCCGGTCGACCACCTTGGGCAGGGGTTCGGCGGTCTGTACCAGGGCGTCGAATGCAGTCGGGTCCATGACCAGGCATGCGGCGCCCACGTCTGCTGCCGCCGTCGTGACCTCGTCCGCGAACGCCGGATTCGTCAACACGATCCGGGACCCGGAGTCCCGAAGGGCGAAGGCCGTTTCACGGGCCTTCAGCAGCGGATTCATCGGCACCACCACTCCGCCGGCGCGGAGGATGCCGTAGTAAGCGACCGGGAAGCAGATGACGTTGGGCATGACCAATGCGACGCGATCGCCCGGATGGACGCCCTTGGCCTGCAGCAGAGTGGCGATCCGGGCGCTCGCTTCGTCGAGTTGGGCATAGGTGAGGACGATCTCGTCCTGGCGAACGGCCACGCGGTCGCCGTTGGCCCAGGCGGATTCCGCCAGGAGTGCGGCGAGGTTGTTCATTCGGTTTCCCCTTCGATCTGGGCTGGCGGCGGCCACGGATGGAGGCGGGAGGCACCGAGGTCCGCGGTGTTCTGTGTCGCGATCACGTCGATGGGTCGATCCCGACGCGGCCGGGGGTCCACCGCCAATGCCGTTCGATGCCCCTGGAAGTCCGGTAGCAGCACGCATCTCTGACGTAAGGTCAGCCCTGGCCGCAGCACATCGGCGCTTCAACTCGGTCTCGGCGAAGTCCTCGTATTCCGTACGGGAATGAAGGACCGCGTGGTCAGCTTGTCATGCCGGCCTTGTTCCGTTCCTCGCGCAGGAATCCAACGGCTTCGGCACACGTAATTGCTTCAGGGGTCGTCACTCTGCATCGAGTTCCTGCCGTTTCGCGGGTCTGGTCAACGGTTGGGCTGTTTGTCATGGTGTTCTCCGCTGGATTTCAGATCGGCCGGGACGCCGAATCCAGGCGGCGAGCTCCACCGCGGTGGTGCAACGCTAGGTCACCACCTGGCGCATCGCTTGACTTGACGTGACATCTGACTTATCAATTGGGGACAGACCGGAGTGCGCCCATGAAGCCCCTTGTCCGCAATGCAGCGCTGAACAGCTACGTCGAGCTCAGCCAGTCGCTCGGCATCGACCCGCGGGTCCTGATGAAGCGGGTGGGCCTGGATCCCATCGGCCTCGCGATCCAGGACAGATGGATCTCCGGCGTGGCCGTGGCTCAGCTGCTCGAGCTTTCGGCGGCGACCTCACACCAGGAGGACTTCGGCCTGCTCCTGGCCGAGCGCCGCCGCTTCTCCAACCTCGGCCCCATCAGCCTGGTCATACGTGAGGAGCCCGATGTCCGCAGCGCGGTCGAGCTCCTCATCCGCCATGAGCACATGTACAACGAGATGCTTCGCAGTCGGCTCTCCGAGGCGAACGGCCTGGCCACCCTCAAGGTGGGCCTGGAACTGAGTGAGGCCATGGCGGCCCGCCAGGCCATGGAGCTGGCCGTGGGCGCCTTTCACCGGGTCCTGCGCAGCTTCCTCGGTACTCGGTGGCAGCCGGTGTCCGTGTGTTTCACACACAGTGCTCCGGCGGATCCCGCTACCCACCGGAGGATCTTCGGTCCCGTAGTGGAATTCGACCGGGAATTCAACGGGATCGTCTTCTATGCCAGTGATCTCAACGCCCCCAACACCATGTCGGACCCACTGCTCCGGACCTACGCGCGGCAGTATTTCGACGCCATCGCGGTTTCGAGGGACACGACTGTGCTGGACCGCGTACGCGACCTGATCGAGGTGTTGCTGCCGACCGGGCGCTGTTCGATCGAGCAGGTCGCGTGCAGCCTCGGCGTCGACCGGAGAACCGTGCACCGGCACCTGGCGGCCTCGGGCGAGACGTTCTCCTCCGTCCTCAACGCGACGCGTACCCAGCTCGCGGAGCAGCTCGTGGCGAACCCACGTCGTTCGTTGACGGAGATCTCCGGGCTGCTGGGATTCTCCGCACCGAGCGCCTTCTCTCGCTGGTTCAGCGAGCGATTCGGCTGCAGCCCCAGGCAGTGGCGCGTCCAGAGGACGCAGGAACAGCCCTTCGTCGGGGATTGACCACCAGCGATCATCTGCTGCCGGGCAGGCCGTCCCCAAGTGATAAGTCGGATGTCACCTGTGGTCATGCGTGAGATGTAACCGGCCCTTAACTTTGCATTACCGCAAGAGAGACTGCCCGGTCCCACGAGGACGGGCAGGAGCCCTGCCCCGACCGCTTGCTCCCCGAGCCCGCCGGCCGTATCCGAGTCGGCCGGCGAGCCCGGGAACCCCTGCAATTCCGCTCCGCTCTTCGCCATGCCTCAGGCCCCGCATCGCCGGCAGCGATGTGTGCAGTGAGTGAAGACCCATCCGACAAAGGAGATGGACCATGCATTTCTTCGACGACTCCCTGTATCCGGAGAACCAGGAGAAGCTGGTCATCCAGGCCGCGCCCTACGGGCCGGAGTGGCTGCCCGGTGATGCCGACGACCTCCCGGTCACCATGGACGAACATGTGCAGGCGGCGGTCGACTGCTACAACGCCGGTGCCACGGTGCTGCACATCCATGTGCGCGAGCTGGACGGCCACGGCTCCAAGCGCATCTCCATGTTCAACGAGCTGATGGCCCGGTTGCGCGAGGCCGTGCCCGACATGGTCCTGCAGATAGGCGGGTCCATCTCCTTCGCCCCCGAGGACGAGGGCGCCGACGCCAAGTGGCTCAGCTACGACACCCGCCACATGCTGGCCGAGATCGACCCCCGGCCGGACCAGGTGACGATCGCGATCAACACCAACCAGATGAACATCGTCGAGATCTTCGACGACGAGGACATCGAGGGCACCTCGATCTCCAAGGCGGCGTACTACAAGGCCTACCGCGACATGGTGGTCGAGGCCGGGCCGGACTTCTACCTCGAGCACCTCAAGCGGCTCCGCGCCAACGACATCCAGCCGCACTTCCAACTCGCCAACATGGCCCAACTGGAGACGGTCGAACGGCTGATCCGCAAGGGTGTCTACAGCGGGCCGCTGGTGCTCAACTACGTCGCCATCGGAGGCGGGTTCGCCGGACGGCACCCGGCCGACCTGATCGAGTTCATCCGCCGCGTCCCGGACGGCGCCGTCCTCACCATTGAGGCCTCCATGCGCGCGGTGGCGCCGATGAACGCGATTGGCATCGCCCTGGGTGCGCATGTGCGGGTGGGCAACGAGGACAACCTGTGGCGGCGCAAGGGCGAGCGGATGTCCTCCGTCGAGCAGGTCGAGCAGATGGTCCGGATCGCCGATGCGCTCGGCCGTGAGATCGCCACCGGGCAGGAGGCGAAGAAGATCTACAAGATCGGCGAATGGTACGAGGGCGCCGACGAGACCCTGGACCGGCTCGGCATGGTGCCCAACCGCCGTCCCGGCCGGCGCGGCTTTATGCTGCGCGACGTCAAGAGCTGACACGACCCGACCCCACTGGCGGCGGCCCGTGGACCGATCCCGCGGCCGCCGCCCCACACACGAGTGAACGGAGCAAGCCATGGCACACGCCATTCGCTTCCACGAAACCGGCGGCCCCGACGTCCTGCGGTGGGAAGAGGTCACCGTCGGCGAACCGGGCCCGGGTGAGGTACGGATCCGGCACGCCGCTGTCGGACTCAACTTCGCCGACACCTACTTCCGTACCGGCCTGTACCCGGCGCCGCTGCCCTCGGGACTCGGTGTGGAGGCCTCGGGAGTGATCGAGGCCGTGGGCGATGGCGTGACGCATGTCGCCGAGGGCGACCGGGTGACCTACACCGGCAGCCCGCTGGGGGCCTACAGCACAGCGCGGGTCATGCCCGCCGAGTCGTTGATCAAGCTGCCGGAGGAGATCAGCTGCGAGACCGCCGCGGCGATGACCATGCGCGGCCTCACCTCGGCCTATCTGCTGCGCCGGATCCACCCGCTGAAGTCCGGCGACACCGTGCTGCTCCACGCTGCGGCCGGCGGCGTCGGCCTGATCTTCTCCCAGTGGGCAAAGCTGCTCGGCATCACGGTGATCGGCACGGTCTCCACCGAGGAGAAGGCCGAGATCGCCCGCGCCCACGGTTGCGATCACATCGTCTACTACCGGCGCGAGAACGTGGCCGAGCGAGTGCGCGAGCTGACCGACGGCAAGGGCGTCCCGGTCGTCTTCGACAGCATCGGCAAGGACACCATCGCCGGGTCCATGGCTTCGCTGCAGCGCCGCGGCCTGCTGGTGTGCTTCGGTACGTCCTCCGGGGTGCCGCCGCTCGATGCCATGCAGCTGGTCATGCACGGCTCGTTGTTCGTGACCCGGCCGGCGCTGGCCGACTACATCGCGGAGCCCGCCGAGCGGGACGCCCTGGCAGGCGAGCTGTTCGGGCATGTCGCGTCCGGCCGCATCAAGATCGAGATCAACCAGCGCTACGACCTCAAGGACGCACCCCAGGCACATCGCGATCTTGAAGCGGGACGGACCACGGGATCCTCCGTCTTCACCCTGTGAGAGCACACCGTGCACCACACATCACCGTTCCTTGGCAGTGAGTGGGAGAGTCCGCTCACTGGCACGCCCCGAACGGTCCTGGGCGCTCCCCCAGCTACCTCCCCCAGCTACCTCCCCCAGCTACCTCCCCCAGCTACCTCCCCCAGCTACCTCCCCCAGCTACCGCTGGGGGTGCCCCCAGGGTGCCCCCAGGGTGCCCGCAGGGGGCCCCAGCGGTGCCCCCAGGTCGTCCGCGTACTCATCCGGGCGGCGACACGGATCCTGCCCGTGGTCCGGCCCCGGAAGGGCTGCCCGCGGCCGGAGGCCGTTGATGGGCACCGTCTCACGACCTGGTCACGCGGATGCGGCCAGAGGCGACGAGGAGGCCCTGAACCATCACTCCGGTGGAGCAGGGGCCCCGCACGCCGACACCGCACCCGGCGTCCCGGATCGCACCGGCAACGCTACCTCCGCACCCGCACAGCACCACAAGCCAGAAGGCCGACCATCGCACGATCGAGCTACATCTCCCTCACACAGGCTCCGCAGTGAGCCGTTGCCAACCCCCAGGAGTGAGCACATGCCCCAGACCGTCCACAAGAGGGAAGGCGCGCCCGCTCTGGTGCGCCCGGGCGTCCTCCGCACCACGATCAAGGCTGAGCCGCTGACCTGCACCATCGGCGCCGAACTGTCCGGCGTGAACCTTGCCGACGCCGCGCGCGACGACGACCTGTTCGCCGAGATCAAGGCACTGCTGCTCATACACAAGGTCCTGTTCCTGCGCGACCAGGACATCACCCGTGCCGAGCACGTCGCCCTCGCCTCGCGCTTCGGTCCGCTGGAGGACCACCCGGTGGTCGGCAGCGACCCGGATCACCCGGGGCTGGTCCGTATCTACAAGGACCTGGACAGCAAGCCCGAGCACTACGAGAACGCCCTTCACTGCGACGGGACCTGGCGCGAGTGCCCGCCGATGGGCGCCGTACTGCGCTGCGTCGAGACGCCCGAGGTGGGCGGCGACACGATCTGGGTCAACATGGCCGAGGCCCACCGCAGGCTGCCCGAGCACATCAAGAAGCAGATCGCGGGCCTGCGCGCACGGCACAGCATTGAGGCGAGCTTCGGCGCCGTCATGCCGATGGAGCAGCGCCACCGGCTCAAGGCACAGTACCCGGACGCGGAGCACCCGGTGGTGCGCACCCACCCCGAGACCGGCGAACGGGTCCTTTTCGTCAACGCGTTCACCACGCACTTCGTCAACTTCCACACGCCGCAGAACGTGCGCTTCGGCCAGGACCACGCGCCCGGCGCCGGCAACCTCCTGAACTACCTGATCAGCCAGGCCGCCGTTCCCGAATACCAGGTGCGCTGGCGCTGGCAGAGGAACAGCTTCGCCATCTGGGACAACCGCTCCACGCAGCACTACGCCGTCCAGGACTACTGGCCCGCCGTCCGCAAGATGGAGCGCGCCGGAATCGTCGGTGACCGACCGTTCTGAACCCCGACCAGAGACGAAACGGTGATGCCAATGGGACTTCACACTGTCGGCACGGCCGTGCCGGGCACGTCTCCCGCCGGACCGGTCGTATCCCGAAGGTATGCCTGGCTGGTGTTCGCGCTGAGTTTCGCGCTCCTGCTGTCCGACTACATGTCACGGCAGGTCCTCAATGCGGTCTTCCCCCTGCTGAAGGCGGAGTGGCTGCTCTCCGATGCCCAATTGGGCTCTCTCAGCGGCATCGTGGCCCTGATGGTGGGTGTGCTCACCTTCCCCCTGTCGCTCCTGGCGGACCGCTGGGGCAGGGTGAGGAGCCTGGTGATCGCCGCCATGGTGTGGAGTCTCGCGACTCTGGGCTGCGCGGTGTCGGCGAGCTACGACCAGATGTTCCTGGGGCGGTTCATGGTCGGCGTAGGAGAGGCCGCCTACGGAAGCGTCGGCATCGCGGTGGTCCTGAGCGTCTTCCCCGTCGCTCTCCGGGCCACGCTCTCCGGAGCATTCATCGCGGGAGGCGCCTTCGGATCCGTGCTGGGCGTGTCGATCGGCGGCGTCGTCGCCCAGCACCTGGGCTGGCGCTGGGCGTTCGGCATCATGGGGATCTTCGGGATCGCACTGGCCGCGATATACCGCATCATGGTCACCGAGAAGCGGCTGGGCTCAGCCGTCGGCGGTCGTGGAGGCACGCCCGGTGAACACGCGGGCCTGCGGACCCTGCTGCCGCGGTTGTTCTCCTCGGTCTCCGTGGTGTGCGCCTACATCGGCAGCGGACTGCAGATGTTCGTCGCGATGGCCCTGCTCGCCTGGATGCCCAGCTTCCTCAACCGCTCCTACGACATGCCTCCCGCGAAGGCGGGCCTGATAGCCGGGGTCTTCGCACTGATCACCGGCATCGGCATGATCGGCGGCGGTATCGTGTCGGACCGCCTCAGCCGGAAGGCCGGGGCCAGGAAGTGGACCGTCGCGATCGTCTGCAGTCTCGGGTCGCTCGTGCTGCTGACGGCCGGCTTCCAGTTGCCGGCCGGCCCGCCGCAACTCGTACTGATCGCCGCCGGAACACTGCTGTCCAATGCCACAGCCGGACCGGCAGCCGCCATGGTGGCGAATCTGACGCCCACCGCCATCGCGGCGACGGCCATGGCCACGCTCACCCTGGCCAACAGCCTGCTCGGGCTCGCCCCGGGGCCCGCTGTGACGGGCATGCTCGCGGACCGCATGGGCCTGCACGGCGCACTCCAGGTGGTCCCGCTCGTCGCGCTGGCCGGCAGCGTGGCCTTCACCATCGGCAAGTCGTCCTACGAAAAAGATCTGCGCCGCCTGGGACTGCTCCCCGACGCGGCGCTCATGAACCCGGAGCCGCAGACATGAGCCTCACCGCACCGCCGACGGTCGTGATCGTCCCCGGTCTGCGCGATCATGTGCCGGACCACTGGCAGACCATCCTTGCCGACAAGATCGCCAACGCCCGTACGGTGCCGCCGCTGACCGACGACAGGCTCAGCTGTGACGCCCAGGTCGCCGCCTTGGAAGGAGTGCTGTCGGACATCTCCGGGCCGGTTGTACTGGCGGCCCACAGCGCGGGCGTGATGACCACCGTGCACTGGGCGCGACGACACCGCCGTCCGGTCGAGGGAGCGCTGCTGGCGGCGCCGCCGGACTTCGACACGCCGCTGCCGGAGGGATACCCCACTCAGGATGCCCTGCACGCGAACGGCTGGACGCCCGTGCCGCGGACACCACTGCCCTTCCCCAGCATCGTCGCGGCGAGCACGAACGACCCACTGGCCGATTTCGCACGCGTCGCCGGTCTCGCCCGAGTATGGGGCAGCCGCCTCGTGGACCTCGGCCCGGTCGGGCACCTCAACCCAGCCGCCGGTTACGGCGAATGGCCTCGGGCGGAGGAGCTCATCCGTGAGCTCGTACGGGCCTCGTCCGACATGACTGCCTGACGTACGACACGGCTCCCTCCTGCTCGTCCTCCGGCAGGAGGGAGCCGCGCGCCGCCGAATGCGAATCGACGGACACGTGTGCGGTCGGCCGTCCCTCCCGTCGGCCGGATGGCAAGTGCTGCAGGTGCGCGCGTACGGCGATCCGGAGCAGTGGCGATTCGACTGGGAGCGGTCCTACGCCAGGGACGAGTGGCTGGACCAACTGCCCACTACCGGCGGCCACGCCCAGCTTCCGCCGGCCAAGCTGGAGGAAGTGGTGGCGGGCATCGGCGCCGCCGTCGACGCGTTCGGGGGCAGCTTCACGATCCGCTACACCGCCGTCGTGGTCACTGCGGAGCGAAAAGGCGCCGCCTGACTCCGGCGTACCTGGCGACTGGACGCTGCTGAGCATCACCCCGGGCCCTGGCGCCTCAGGTAGATTCAGTATCCCGGCGCACGGGGGTGCCCGTCACCGTTCTCCGGGATGATCTTTGTGCGCGGTGTGCGCCTTTTAGGTTGCAGCGACCAGCGCGAACGCACCTATTCAATCCCGGGAGTTGAGAGTGGGGCAGGAAGTTGCTGCACTGGCGGCAGAGCTCATGGACATGGCTGCCGCGGACCACAGTGCCTCGGCCGGCGCGAACAGCGACGACCCGGCCGAGCAGCTGGCCTGGCGTTGCCTGACCGCCCGGCACGGTGACCGGCTGAACGAAATCATGGACGAGTACGGCTGGCCGACGGCGGAACTCGTCGGCGAGGAGGCCGCCCGTGGGGCGTGGCTGATCGCTCAGCATGCCGACCGGCAGCTCGATGTGCAGCGGTGTGCGCTGAGGCTGATGCAGAGGGCGGTAGACGAAGGCTCAGCCGGCCGTCGCGAGCTGGCCTTTCTCCGTGATCGCACGCTGGTCAACGAGGGGCGCCGGCAGATCTACGGCACGCAGATCGCCGGCGTGAGGAACGGTTCGCCTATTCCTTGGCCCTGCGAAGAGCCCGAGCGTATGGACGAACTGCGCCAGGAAGCGGGCATCGAGCCCTTCGACGAATACGTCGCCAAGTTCTCGGTCGCCTGACGCGCTGCGATCGCCTGTGTCCGGCGGATCGCCGCCCCGCGCGCGCAAAACCAGGCTTGGACACATGGATCGATTGTTGCTGCGACCGAAACGAGCGTCATGTGTGCGGTCAGCGTCGGGGTCAGGGGTGCCGAACGTCGTTCGGTGGGGCGGCGTGGCGTCCGGACGGGTGGCCGGGCGCCGGCCGTGGGCCTGTCGCGCGAATGATGGCTGTTTCGACGGCGGCGACACGGTCGGCGAGCAGGCCGAGGGCGTTGACCGCTCGGGCGAGAGGGTCGTCGCCACGGTCGCCGAGGGCCTGAGTGCGTACGTGGGCAGCCGTGATGGCGGCCCAGCGGGCAGCCTGCTCTTCGGTGAGGGTGCCGCGCAGGGCGGCCAGCTTGAGGAGGTTGGCCTCGGCTCCGGTCGTCAGCGTGTGGGCCTCGGCTGCGTAGTGGTCGTCGATCACGGCGGCCAGTTCCGTGTCGTTCATGACGGGAGAGATACGGGCGGCGATCTTGTTCATGTTGCGGTAGGAGCCCTGGAGGAGGAAAGCGGGCTCGGTGCGGGTCGTGTCGGTCCGGGCGGCGGAGGCCATGTACGCGGCGTTCACGGCGAGGACCGTTTCGCGGGCCGTGAGCAGATGGCGCAACACGGCGAGCACACGGTCGAGTTCGGCCGGCGCGTAGGGACCCGTGAGCCGGTCCGGGTTGGCGGCCGGGTCGCCGGCGGCCAGGCGGACCAGGAGTTCGAGGTCGGCGCGGTCTCGTCCGGCCAGTGGGGCGAGGACGGGGTGGGAGGCCAGGGCGTTCTCGACGAAGCTCATGGCGAAGGCGGCCTCCCTGCCGGTCAGGACGTCGCCGAGGTTCCACACGTCGGCGCGGTTGGCAAGCATGTCGGGGATGCGGAAGAGCTGACCGGACTCGGTGTAGGGGTTGCCGGCCATGCAGACGGCGAAGCGCTTGCCGCGCAGGTCATGGCCGTTCAGTGTGCGGGTGGTGTCGCACAGAGGGATGAACTTCTGCAGCAGCTCGGACGAGGTGTGCTGGATGTCGTCGACGTACAGCATGACGTTGTTGCCCGCGGCCAGCGCGAAGTCGATTTTTTCGAGCTCCTGACGAGCGGCGGTGTTCGGTGCCGCGGCAGGGTCGAGGGAGGTGACGCCGTGGCCGAGTGCCGGGCCGTCCACCTTCACCAGCAGCAGGCCGAGGCGGTCGGCGACGTATTCCATGAGGGTTGTCTTGCCGTAGCCGGGCGGGGAGAGGAGGAGCAACAGGCCGCTGTTGTCGGTGCGCTTGGAGTCCCCGGCGGCGCCGAGCTGGCGGGCGAGACTGTCGCCGACGAGAGGGAGGTAGACCTCGTCCACGAGGCGGTTGCGTACGAAGGAGGACATGACCCGCGGGTGGTACTCGGCCAGGCGCAGGCGGCGACGCTCGGCTGCGAGGAGGGAGTGCCTGCGCCGCTGGTAGGCGCGGAAGCCGGGGGCCACATCCTGCGCGAAGTGGCCGGTGCGGGCCAGGAATTCGTCGAGCCGTAGGCGCAGGGTGCGCCGGTCGATGCGTGGGTGGGTGCCGAGGAGGCCGTCGACCGTGGTGGTGAGCGGCGCGTCGACATCGTGGCGCCCGAGGCCGGGGCATATCTCGATCGCGACGGCTTCGGCCAGGTCACCGGGGTCGACGTCCTCCCCGCACGTGGTCGCGTACGAGGTCAGCCAGCCTTCGGCCAGCCGCTGCGCGCCGGTGTGGTCACCGGTCGCGAGGAGGGCGCTGATGTCGTCCGCGTAGGGCGTGGAGCCGACGGTCCTGCGGAACTTGTCGAGCAGGGTGTGGGCCGTGGTGCTCGTCGTGAAGGATTCGCCGGTTGCCAGCTCCTCGACGAGGTACTCGGCGGCGTGAGCGGTGAGGCCCGCGTCGGTCATGTCGGCACGCAGCGCGTCCAGTGTCGGGGCGGCGCCGAAGGTCTCCCGTGCCCGCACCAGTGACGCGGCCTCGCGGGCCCAGGCCCGCCGGGTATCGGGTGTCGCCCGGTGCGCCCAGAAGAGCTGGGCGGCGGCGCGGTCGGCGGCTGGGTAGCGCAGCAGCCCGGCCCGCTCGTGGAGCTGGAGGAAGGCTGCGAGGATTCCTGTTGCGTCGTGGTCGTGGACGCCGCGCTCGTACCCCTCGTCGTACGCGGCCTCGGCGGCCCGCCGCACCAGGCTCGGCAGGTCGGCCGCGGCGAGGTACTCGGCGCCGTGCTCGGCGATCAGGCGGGCAGCGAGGTACTCGGCCCGGTAGACGTCGTCGTTCTCGGACGGCAGCGTCTGGTCCCAGTGGGCCCGCGTGGCCGCGAACTCGGGGTCCGCGACGGGGGCACGGTAGTCGGTGCCGGTCAGTGCGAACGCCATGGCGCCGCCGTTCTGCGGAACCAGGGTGAGTTCGCAGGGCTGGGTGTTGACGGCGAACACGTGCGCACCCAGCCGGATGGTGCTGCCCCCGTCGGCGAACAGTTCGGTACGGTCCCGTACCGCTCGGCGTGCCTCCTCGCGGGCGGCCTTGATCCTTCCCTCCAACTCCTCGGCCCGGACCACGTCGCCGAGGTCGCGCAGTTCGCCGACTGTGCGGCGGACCTTCTCCACCATGGGGTCGGAGGTGAAGTACGTGTGGACCGCCTCGATGCTCTCGAGCAGGGTCACCTGACGGGTGATGGTCTCCAGGACGCGCCCGGCGGAGGTGGCGAGGCGTTCTGCTCGCCTGGCGCGGGCGTCCGTCAGGGCTTGCTTGCGTGCGGAGAAGGCATCGTGGATCTCGGTCCGCTTGTCGGCGATCTCGGCGAGGAAGCGGTCGTGGTCGGCGAAGCGTGACTCCAGGCTGTCGACCTGGTGCAGCAGCCTCGAGAGTTGTTCGTCGCAGGACTCCGGAGTGTCGGCGGCGGCGAGGGCGCCTGTCACGGACTGGCCGAGCAGAGCGAACTCGGCGGTGAAGGATGCCCGCTTCTCGCCCTCCAGGAGTTCGCGGCGACGGGCGTCGACGGTGGCGCGGGCACGGTTGAGACCGCCGACGACGTCAGTGATGTTTTCCAGGATGGCCGTGCGGGCGGTGGCGTCGCCGCCGTCCAGTCCGGCGACGACCTCGGTCAGTGTCCGGAGCGCGGACGTCTGCTGGTCCAGCCGTTCGGTGACCGGGGCGGCTTCGGCGACGGTGGTGATCGCCTCCGCCGCGGCGGTCAGGCTTCGTACCCGTGCGTGGTGGTCGGCGAAGGCGTCCTCGCGCTGGAGGAAGCCGATCGCGCGGTGTGCGGTGGATGCGACGCGATCCTCGACGTCCTCGGCCAGTGCCGCGATGGCGCCCGTGTCCGCGTACCGCATCTCCGCCAGACTCACCAGCCGGCCCTGGGCGCGGCGGAGTTCCGTGATGCGGTCGGTCCACTCCTCGGCCGTGCCGGCAGTCTCGGCGCGCAGACGCCGGTCCAGTCGTTGAATGCTCTCCGCGGCCTCGGTAAACGCCTCGGCGGCCTGATGGGTCAGGGCCTGTACGGTCCTGAACTCCGCCAGCACCTGGCCCGCGGTGGCGCGCACCTCCTCCAGCAGGCTGCGCGGGTCGCCCGTCTCCGGCTCGCCCAGCCAGGGGTGCCGGTCGACGGTCCTCGTGCAGGATTCGACGAGCGCCTCGTAGAGCTCCTCCGTGGCCCGGGCGTCGGAGACCTGCCGCGCGACGGCGAGGCAGTCGGAGATGCCGCGCACGAGGTCGGCATTGCCGATCCGCGCCAGATGCCCATGGCCGGCCGGGACGGTTGCCGCGTACACGTCAGAGATGTAAGGGGTCTGCCACAGCCGCACGGGGTGTACGCGCGCGGGCTCGTCGGATGTCTCGTACAGGGTGGCGAGAGCCCCGTCGTCGAACAGCGCGTATCCGCCGCATACGAGCGGGGTGGCGACCTCCTTGCGGATCAGGTTGTACGGGAGCAGCACGGTGCGGCCCGACGCGGGGGAGTGGAAGGCGTAGAGAACGTCTTCGCCGTTGGGGGACCTGACGGTGTGCTCGAACGCCAGTCCGGCCGTATCGATGTCGAAGGTCCTCACCGTGCCTGTGGCGAGGCAGTAGCCGCCCGGGAAGACGATGCCCTGGTTGTCCGGCAGACGGCGGCAGGACTGTCCGATGCCGTCCAGCCGGACCACTGATCGCGTCAGAGCGTTGACGACCAGGTGGCGGCGGGACTCCTCCTGGTACGGGCGGATGCGCAGCAGGAGCAGGGCGCCGACCACCGCGTACGCCACCTCGGCGTCGGCCAGTGACTGCAGGGGCTCGTCGACCGGTTCGCTGAAGAGGGCCTCCTCACCGGCCAGTACGGTCAGCGTGCCCCCGAGCGTCGAGACGGACACCGCGCCGGCCAGGCGGATGCGCGGGTGCCGGCCCGCAATGTGGTCGTCGCGGGTCGTCTGCACCCAGGTGATGTCGTCGGCGGGTGCGAGGAGATGGTCCCTTTCGCCTTGGGCGTCCAGGAAACGCGGCGCTCCTGCCGGGGACAGGGACCAGCGCAGCACGCGGATGTCGTCCGCGTGCTCACCCGTGCAGAAGACGGCCAGCAGTCTGCCGTCGACGATGCGCAGCCGGCGCAGACGCGCGCCGCGGTAATAACGGTGCAGCGCCTCGAATTCCCGGCGGAAGTCCGGGTCGTCGAGCAGGCCCGGCACCCCCTCCCCGGCGAGCCGCTTCAGATCACGGTCGTAGAGAGTGAAGACGTCGCCGACCGCGGTCTCCTCTCCGGACCCCGCAGGGGTGTGATGCCCCAGCAGGAGACAGTCGCCGACAGCGACGGCGTCGCTCACCACGAGGCCCTGTTCCGACCGGAGCTGTCCGGTTCCGGTGAGGGCGAGCTCGGTGGAGCCGAACTCGGCGATTCGTGCGGTGTTGAGCGCCTCTGCGCGTCGAGCGAGCTCGGTGGCCTGAGCGGCGAGGCGGACGCGCAGCACCTCGTACGTCCCTTCGTCCACCCGGGTCTCCGTCTCCATGAATGCTCCAGCTCCTCGCATGCGTGATGTGCTGACCCGGAGCTGCCGCCCCCCACGCGGCAGCTCCGGACGTTCCGATGACCGCGGCCGTCAGCCTTGGGCCGCGCCGTTCAGGTCGGCGAGCTGGGACACGGGCACGTCGGCCAGTTCCAGCAGACGCGCCTTGTCCAGGAGCTCGTCGAGTTGGGCGGACCCGGCCGGCATGAGCTTCATCAGCAGGGCGGAGACGGTCAGGTTCCGTACGTCGGCGGTGGAGACCGACCCGAGCACGTTCCTCAGGTCCTCGGTGAAGGACGCGGAACCGTCCAGCCACGGCCTGGCGAGGGCCTGTGCGGTCTTGGAGTGCTGGACGAAGCCGTCGACGCCCTTGCCGAGAGAGATCGAGGACACGAGACGATCCAGGAAGACCGACTCGCCGCCGACGATGTTGATGTCCGCGTTCTCCAGGCCGGTGGCGAGCACGGTGGCCTGCGCCTCGGCGACCTGTCGCTGGACGTCGAGCCCGGCAAGCCGGATGTCCTTCTCCGCCTCCAGCCGCAGCCGGTACTCCTCGTGCCCGCGGGACGCCTCGTCCAGTGCGGCCATCGCCGTGGCCTTCTCGGTGAGGCCCGCCGCCTCGGCCTTGAGCTTCTCACCGATCGCCGTCGCGTCCGCGAGGGCCTTCTCGCGGGCGCCTTCTGCCTCGGCCTTCAGCCGTGCGGCGGTGGCTTCGGCCTCGGCACGGCCGGCTTTCGCGATGGCGTCGGCTTCCTTCTCCCGGACCTGGACGGCGGCGAGACCCTCGGCCGCGGACTCCGCCTGGATTCCCTCCGCGAGCCGGATCTTCGCGCGGGCGTCCAGGTCCGCGGCCTTGTTACGGGCCTCGGCGAGGGTGAGTTCCTCCGCCGCCCTGTGGATCGCGGCCTGCTCGGCGGCCTCCGCGGCCTTGATGTCCTTGACCAGCTGCTCCTGGGCCTCGGCTTCGGCGGCGATGACAGCGGCCTGGCGCAGCCGCTCGGCCTCCTCGACCGCGCGCAGCCGCTTGATGGACTCCTCCTGCTCGGCGACCGTGCGGTCGACCGCGACGCGCTCCCGGACGACCTCGGCGATCTCCCTGCGCTCCGCCTCGACCTCCTTCTCGGCCGCGATACGGGTCAGCTCGGTCTCGCGGTCGCGGGCGATGACCTCCAGGAGGCGGTCCTTCTCGATGCGCTCGTTCTCGATGGCGATGACCCGCTCCCGGTTCTTCGCCGCCACAGCGACCTCGCGGGCCTGGTTCTCCCGCTGCACGCCGAGGTGCTCCTCGGTCCGGAGGAAGGCGCTCTGCGCCCGCAGCCGCTCCTCCTCCACCACACGGGCGGTCTCGGCCTCCTCCCGGGCCCGCACGGTCTCGAGCTCCCGCTTCTGCTTGATCTCGGCGTCCGCCTGACGGCGCTCCAGCTCGAGGATCGCCTCGCGGGCGTCGACGTTCTGCCGGGTGATCTCCTTCTGCTCGTTCTGCCGGTACTCGTTGGTCCGCACATGCTCCACGGCGGTCAGTTCGGTGATCTTCCGAATGCCCTGGGCGTCGAGGATGTTGCTCGAGTCCAGCTGCGCCAGCGGTGTCTGCTCCAGGTAGTCGATCGCCGCGTCCTCCAGGCTGTAGCCGTTGAGGTCGGTGCCGATGACCTGGATGATGCGGTCGCGGAACTCGTCGCGCTTGGTGTAGAGGTCGGTGAAGTCAAGCTGCTTGCCGACGGTCTTGAGTGCCTCGGAGAACTTCGCGTTGAAAAGCTCCTGCAGCGTGGCCTGGTCGCTGGCCCGTGCCGTGCCGATGGCCTGGGCGACCTTGATGACGTCCTCGACGGTCTTGTTGACCCGGACGAAGAACGAGATGCGGATGTCGGCCCGGATGTTGTCACGGCAGATCAGACCGTCCCGCCCGGTACGCGAGATCTCGATGGTCTTCACCGAGATGTCCATGACCTCGGCCTTGTGCAGGACCGGCAGGACGACCTGACCGGTGAAGGTCACGTCGACCTTGCGCATCTTCGACACGATCAGCGCCTTGCCCTGCTCCACCTTGCGGAACAGTCGGCTGATCACGAGCAGCATGGCGATGGCGATGAGCAGGACAAGGGCGACGAGTACGCCGATGCCCAGGGTGATGGCATCCATGAACGGTCCCAGGGGTGAGAGCTGAAGAGTGTGGCGGCCGTCAGCCGCGGGGGTCGAGCACGGTGTCGAAGGGCGTGACCCAGAAGAACTCGCCGGCGTCGTCGTACGCGTACAACAGCCCCGTGCTGCCGAGCGCCAGCCGACTACCGTCGTTCTGCCGGACCTGCACGACGGCGGTGGAGCCGTCCCGAGCCGTGACCTCCGCCTGACCGAACGCGACGTCCACCCAGCCGGTGCGGATGGTGCAGGTCAGACCGATGAAGTCCTGCAGGGACGGCCCGGGTTCATCGGGAAAGAGCTTCACCAACGGCCGTACGAGCAGCCGTGTCAGACGCCAGGAGACGAACAGAGCGGCGAACAGCAGGACAGCACCGAGCAGATGCACAAGCCCGCCCGCCAGTCCCGCCCGGACGAGCAGCACCGATCCGGTCAGGCAGAAGAACCAGGAGCACGCGACCGTCAAGGAGGCGGACACCGAGACGGGGACACCCCCGAGGCCGAACGCATCCGTGTTCACATCGCCGTCGAAACTGTCGGATTCGACGGCGCCGAGGAGGACCAGCAGCCAGAAGCCGATGACCACGACGAGGGCCGTGGTGAACAGCACCGCGGGGAACGTAGTGGCGGCGCGCCAGAACTCGGCCATGATTCTTCCCCCTCGACCCGGCAGAGAGTTTCCGGATTCCGGCATCGGTCTCTCCGTATGCCCCCGGCGGCTTCATGCTGACAGGATGAAACATCTGTGCGCATTGCCGTACACCGGCAGTCTTTACGCTTCCTTGGTGCCGGTGGGCACCGCTCGGCGCCCACATGGCACCCTTGACATCCGCGTCAGGATCCGTCAGTGACGCGTCGAGGAGCGGGGGAGAACCATGGTGGACCGCAGCACGGCCGAGGAGTATCTGGAGGAGTACGCCCAGGTCCTGGCGGCTGCCAGTGCGACCGGCAGGAGGCTCACCCGCGACGAGCTGGAGGCGCTGCGCGCCCGCGGAGAGCGGGCCGCGGAGGCCGGCATCGGACTGCGTGCCCTGGTCCGCGCTCACCTGTCGGCCGCCCAGGAGGTCCGGCCGGCGCTCTGTGGCGTCGCCACGGGTCATCTGCTCGCCGTCGTGGAGCAGGCCGTGGATGCCTTCGCGGAAGGGCACGAGCGGGCCCAGCGGGCGGCAATCCGCCAACAGGAGGCAGCACGAAGGGAGTTCATCGACGACCTCCTTCATGGACGCAGCGACCCGGGCCGGCTCGCCGAACGGGCCGAACGTTTCGGACTGCTGTTGTCCTATGCACACGCAGTCGCTGTGGCGGAGGGGCCGGAGCCGTACGACGACGGCTACCCGGTCACCCGCAGTATCGAGTCCTCACTCCTGACGCGGTTCGGGGACCGCCGCATCCTGCTCACCACGAAGAACGGCCGGCTGATCTGCGTCGCACCGGGCGACGAGCCGGACGTACTGAGCTTCTTCGCCAAGCAGGCCTACGCGGCCACGGATGGTGGCCGAGTCGCCATCGGGCGGGCCCACACCGGCGTCGGCGGCGTCGTCCACTCGTACGAGGAAGCACTGAACGCCCTTGACCTGGCCGCCCGTATGGACCTGGAGGACCCGGTGCTGCACGCCGCGGATCTCCTGGTGTACCCGGTCCTCACCCGCGATCGGCAGGCGATGGCCGACCTCGTGCTGAGCGTCCTCGGTCCACTGCAGCAGGCGCGTGGGGGAGCGCAGCCCCTCATGGACACCCTTGCCGTCTATTTCGACACCGGCTGCGTGGCCGCCGAGGCCGCACGCCGGCTGTCGCTGAGCGTGCGGGCGATGACGTACCGGCTGGAGCGGATCCACAGACTGACGGGAGCCGACCCCGGTGACCCGGTCAACCGTTACACCCTGCAGACGGCGGTCGTCGGCGCCCGGCTCCTCGGCTGGCCCGAGGAGCCTCTCTGACCGATCGGTAGCCGGACTTCGATCCATCGGCCGGGAGTCTGCCCGGGCGGTCAGTGAGCGACCAACTCCTGACCGGTGCGGGCCAGGGCACGTACACGCGCGACCTGTCAGCGTTCGAGGTAGGCGACGGTGCCGGTCCGGCGGGCGGTGTTGATCGCGTCGAGCCGGGCGAAGTTGACCGGACTCATTTCCCGGCGCCAGCCGTCCAGGGGCTTGACCTGCCATTCGGTGTGCTCGTCGGTGAGCTTGATCTTGCTGAGCTGGTCATCGGAGAGGTGGCCGCCGTCGAAGATGAAGCCGATGTGATTGGCGGGCCACGCCGTGCCGGCGGTGATGAAGTGGACTCCGATGAGCTTCTGCGGACCTCGGAAGTCGTAGCCGGTCTCTTCCAGGCACTCGCGTCGGGCGCCGTCCCACGGGGTTTCACCCGACTCCAGGTTGCCTCCTGGCCACTGCCAGATTTCCCTCTTGTTGCGCGAGCGCATCTGGAAGGGATGGCCGGCGGTGTCGGTGAAGTACAGGCAGGCGTACGACGTAGCGCGGGCGATCGTCTCGATGTACTGCTCGGGCGGCAGCCAGGCCGACGTCATGTGGGTTGTCCTTTCTCGGCGCGCTGAGCCGGGATGCCCCGGTCGTTCTGAAGCTCCCACAGTCCCCTGAAGAGGCCGGGTTTCTCTACGATTTCGTCGAAGGTGCCCTGCTGGATGACGCTGCCCCGGTCGAGGACGACGATGCGGTCCGCGACGGCGACGTTGGCCAGGCGGTGGGTGACGAGGACGACGGCGCGGTCCTCGGCGATACGCGGCCGCCTTTCATGCCGGCGATGCCCTGCGGGAGCACGGCCAGGGTGAGCAGAGTCAGTTCGCCGACCGCCCGGATGGCGTACCCCGGGGGACGCCGTGACGGCGTTCTTTCAGAGCCAGCCGCGGCGGCCGGCCTGGATGCTGTCGGCCTCCCCTGGCAAATCCTGTGGTGGCCACCCGGCAGGGGCGGCCACCACAGATTGCGTTCGCCTGCCGTACACGTCGCACTCTCGCCGATGCGTCAGCCCCGCGGATGCTGCTTCACTCCGGCTCAGCGTGCGGTGTTCTCGACCGGCGTGCCGTTCTTCGCACGGGGCCCCGCCGCACTGGCAACGGCCGGGGTCTCCGGCGCGGTGAGTCCGGCGCGTTCGGCGAGCGCACCGCCCTGGAAGCGGCTTTCGGCCCCCAGTTCGTCCAATAATTCGGCGATGTGGCGGCGGCAGGTGCGCAGGGACATGCCCATGCGCCGGGCGATCACCTCATCCTTGGCGCCATCGGCCAGTAGCCCCACCAGCGCCCGCCGCAGGCTGGGGCCGACCTCCTTGTAGGCGGCCTCGCTGCTGCCCCGGAACGGGGTCGCGCCGGACCAGTGCTGCTCGAAGACCCGACAGAGGTATGTCACCACATCAGGGTCCCGGACGAGCACCGCTGCCTCGCCCGATCCGCCCTCCGCACGCCGGGGCAGAAAGGCCACAACTCGGTCGAACACCACAGCTCGGTCGGGCAGTTCGGCGGCAGTGCGGTACTCGGCACCGGCCTCGGTGAGCGTCTCCACGTATCCCTGGGTGGACAGGCTGGAACGTGCCGAGTGCTGATACAGGGTGCGCATCCGGACGCCGCGGCGCAGCATCGCCAGATCCCGGTCGATGGCGTCCCCGAGGCGGTGCGGTGCTCGCCCGCCGCCCGGCTGGATGCTGAACACCTCCTCCCGGCAGCGGGCCGACTCCTCGGTGAGCATCGCCGAGGCGGAGGCCAGGTCGGGCAGCAGGTCGATGCCCTCCCGGCGACCCTGTTCGCGCCGGGCGGCGTGGTAGTACGGCATCAGGGAGTACAGATCGTCGCGTACGGACTGGGCGTGCGCCGCGGCCTGCGCGAGCTGTGCCTCCAACGGACCCACCACTTCCGCCGCTGCGGCGTTCGGGCTGATCGGTATCAGCTCCTCGGGCTTGCCGGGAGCCGGTCTCAGCAGGCGGAGCAGCAGCAGGGTGTGGCAAGCCCCCTCGATCTCCTCCTGGCTCAGGCCGAGGGCCGGGAGCACGTCGGGCGGCCACCGCCTGAGGCTGCCGCGCGACAGTACGTGCTCGAAGACGGCGACGGCCCTCGCGTCCAGCCGTGGCAGCCCGCCCATGTTTGTCCCGATGGTCATGAGTTCCCCCGCAATGCGGCCCTGCGACTTTCGTGCCATGCAGAGTATTGCCAGGTCAAAGCGCTGGACCAACAGGGCTCGCCGGGATGAACTTTGAGGGTCTCGTTGGGCCAAAACCCACCAGGCCGACATACAGGGTGAACCCGTCGGACGCGGGCGTTCACCACCGACCCCACGACCTCCCGACCCAGGAGCTGTCCCATGCCCGCAGCCATCCGCTGTCTTCTCCTCCTCACGGTCCTGCTGGCCGGCGGCGCGTCCGTCGCCGCGCCGGACGGCGGGCCGGGGACGGCCGCCGGGCAGCACCGGGGCGGGACAGGAACGCCCATACCGGTCGCCGGAAGTCTGCTGGACACCAGTTGGGGCGACGGCTACACCCCGCCTCAGATGTAGGGCCTGTCCGGAGGATCACTGACGGCCCGGCCAGGGCCGGCACCGCGCACGCGTCGGCGAAGTCCCGTCCGCCCCGGCGGAATCGGGGCCTCTGGTCCCGGCACCCTGCCCATCCGTTGCGAATTGCGAGGTCGAAGAGCGTGTCGTCACTGCCTGAGTCTCCGCCCGGCCCCGGTCCCCGGCGGGCGCGCGCCGAACCTCCGGCGGACCTCGCGCTGCTGCCCGACCTGGTACGCGCCGTCATCGCTCGGTGCGTGCCCCGGGCGGAGCCGGGAACGGCGACGGAGCCCGGAGCAGAGCGGGGCGGGGCAGCGGACTGGGCCGTCGAACCGGGCGAGTTCTGGTGCCATGTCGTCCCCGCGGGAGTCGTCCGGCGCGCACAGGGGTGGAAGCTCCATGTCTCGGCCACTCCGCTTTCGGCCCCCCTCACCCTGGCCCGGTCCGCTGAGGTGCTGGTCGCCCACCGGGCGCCCTTCAAGTTCGCGTGGAGCCCCGCCCGGGTTGCCGCACTGGTCTCGGGGCGCTTCGCGCGGAGCGGGGGCGGTAAGTTCATCACCGTATACCCGGCCGATGACGACCAGTTCCGGCTGCTCGCCGAAGAACTGCACCACGCCACCGTGGGGCTGCCGGGACCCGCGGTTCTCTCCGACCGGCGTTATGTGCCCGACAGTCAGGTCTACTACCGGTACGGCGTGTTCGCGGGCGTCCGTGAACTGACGGCCGACGGCGCCTTCGCGGCCCGTCTGACCGACCCCGAAGGGCGACCGGTCGCAGACGAGCGGAACGCCTGGTTCAGTCCGCCGGCCTGGGCGGGCGACCCGTTCCCCGACCGCCCGGCCGTCCCGGCCCGCAGCAGTGCCACGGCCAAGCCCGTCCTGCTCAACGACCGCTATCTGGTACGTGGCGCGATCCAGCACTCAAACAAGGGCGGGGTGTTCCGGGCCGAGGACACCGAGAGCGGCGCCCAGGTCGTCGTCAAGCAGGCGCGGCCCCACGTGGGGGCCGGCCTCGAGGGGCTGGACGTCCGGGATCTGCTGCGCCGGGAGGCAGCCCTGCTGGAACGCTTCTCCAGAGCCTGCCCGGACCGGGTCCCGCGGCTGGTCGAGGTGTTCGAGCAGCAGGGCAGTGTGTTCCTGGCTGCCGAGTCGGTACCGGGTGCGACCCTGCGTCGTACCGTCGCACAGTGCCTGGCCCAGGACGGCACCGGCTGCCCCGACGCCCGGACGGCCGATTCCCTGGTCCGGCAGCTGATCGAACTGGTCGGCGCCGCCCACGAACTGGGCATCACCCTGCACGACTTCAACCCCAACAACGTCATGGTCACCCCGGACGGCCGGCTCCTGCTGATCGACCTGGAGATGGCGGCGAGGGAGGGCGAGCGCTGGGTGCTGGGCGCCACCCCCGGCTATACCGCCCCCGAACTGCGCGCCGTCGACCAGGTGGCCCCCGCTCTGGCACCCGGCGCCGACCTGTACGCCCTGGGCGCGACGGTCCTGCACGCGCTGAGCGGCGCCGATCCGCTGTTCGCCGCGGATCGGCCGACGGCCGCCGCCCGGCCGGACGAGGAACGCCTCGCCCAGCTCGTGGGGCTGCTGGCTCGCGACCATCCGCTGGTACGGCGCTTCTCGCCGCTCATCCGGGGGCTGATGCGGGACGACCCCGTCGACCGCTGGACCCTGGAGCGGGCCCGGCAGTTCCTCACCGGGAGACAGCGGTGCGCCTCGCACGCCGACGGCGTCGCGGCACCGCGGCGGGAACCGGTGGCGCGACCGACAGGCCCGGCACGCACGCATGCCCCGGCCTCGAAGACGCGGGAGGCGGAGAGGCCTGACATGGCAGACATACGGGCACGGCTGTTGCACGACGGCATCGCCCACCTCCTGGACGCCATGCGGCCGACCGACACCGAGCGGCTCTGGGGCTCGGATTCCTTTGGCGAGACCTGTGATCCGGTGGCCGTTCAGCACGGCTCGGCGGGCGGCGTGAGCGTGCTCGCCCGGGCACTGCGCCACTGGGACAACCACGGCACCGGATCACCTTCCGTGCAGCCCGTCCAAGCGGCTGCCACGCGGCCTTCCCCTTCGGGCGCCGGGGCGCCTCCCGTGACCTGGGGCGCGCTGCGCGAAGGGCTGCGGTCCGCCGCGCTCTGGACGGCGGACCGGCAGGACGCACTGCCCGGCAACCTGCCCGGGCTGCACTTCGGCCGCTCGGGGACGGCCTGGGCCCTGCTCGACGCCGCGATGGCGCTGGACGACACCGCCCTCGCCGGACGCGCCACCGCGCTCGCCCTGACGCTCCCCGTCCGGTGGCCCAACCCCGATGTCTGCCACGGCGCGGCCGGCTCCGGCCTGACCCAGCTGCACTTCTGGCGCGCCACCGGGGACCCGCGCTTTCTCGACCGTGCCATGCAGGCCGCGGACGGGCTGCTGACGGCGGCTCGGCGTACCCCCGAGGGCACCTTCTGGCCGGTGCCGGAGGACTTCGGTTCCGCTCTTGCGGGCGCCTGGCACTACGGCTTCGCGCACGGCGTGGCCGGAGTCGGCACCTTTCTCCTGCTCGCGGCCGAGACCATGGGGGAGGAACGCTTCCTCACCGCGGCTGTCGAGGCGGGCGCCACCCTGGTCGCAGCCGCCCGCCGCGGACCGGCGGGCGCCCTCTGGCCCGTCGACCGCGCCCGTCATCTCTCCGACTCCCCGGACCTCGCCCGGCACTGGTGCAGCGGCTCGTCCGGCGTCGGCACCTTCCTGCTCCGGCTCTGGTCGGCCACCGGCGCTTCCGACGATGTCATGCTCGACCTGCTGGAAGGCGCGGCCCTCGCCGTCCGGGCCGGCCGGGTGACCGACTCGACGGCCACTTGCCACGGACTCGCGGGCAACGCCGAGTTCCTGCTCGACGCCGCCGAGCTGACGGGCGACGAGCGCCACCTCGCCGGAGCGGAACTGCTGGTCGAGCACCTGGCGGCACAGGCGGTCCTGCACGACGGCCGTCTGCTGGTGCCCGACGAGAACCGCAGGACCGTGCTCGCCGAGTACGCCACCGGTCTGGCCGGAACCCTCTCGCTGCTGCTGCGCATGCGGTTCGGCGGCCCCCGCGCCTGGCTGCCCGAGGGCGAGCGCGCCCACCCCTGAGTATCCGGTGGCCGCCGGCCACCGGCAGCCGGGCCCGTCCGGGACCGGCACCCCCTAGCGACGAAGGAGAACGCCATGATGGAGCACGACATCGACGCCCTGCAGGTCCTGCCCGAGGACATCCGTACCGAGGACGCCCGTGGTGAGGAGCACGCCGCCGCGCTGATCACCGCCTGTCGCTGGCTGACCAGCGGCTGCTGACCGGCCGCCAGGGCTGGGAGACGGACCCCCGGGCCCGCCATCGGAGGGGGCCGGCACGTGGCCGGTCCCCTCCACCGCGTACGGGCCTGCCCCCCGCCATGGATTGACCTATTTGTCCTGATGTAGTCATAGGGTCCGATCGCGGCGCCCCTCTCGGGTGGCCCCGTTTGGATGATCAAAGTAGAGGCGGGTTAGCATATGAGCGCTGCCTAGCTCGAAAGATGAACCTGTGACTGTCAACGACGACTCGTTCACCAACTGGAAGACCCGCGAGGAGATCGCGGAGTCGATGATCCCGATCATCGGGAAGCTGCACCGGGAGCGGGACGTCACGGTCCTGCTTCACAGCCGCTCCTTGGTGAACAAGTCGGTGGTCAGCATCCTCAAGACCCACCGATTCGCCCGGCAGATCGACGGTGAGGAACTCTCGGTCACCGAGACGCTGCCGTTCCTGCAGGCACTCACCACGCTCGATCTCGGCCCTTCGCAGATCGACATCGGCATGCTCGCCGCGACGTACAAGAGCGACGACCGTGGTCTCTCGGTGGAGGATTTCACCGCCGAGGCCGTCGCCGGCGCCACGGGTGCCAACAAGATCGAGCGCAGCGAGGGCCGTGACGTCGTCCTCTACGGGTTCGGCCGCATCGGCCGCCTCGTCGCCCGCCTGCTGATCGAGAAGGCCGGCTCCGGCAACGGCCTGCGGCTGCGCGCCATCGTCGTCCGTCAGGGCGGTGACCAGGACATCGTCAAGCGCGCCTCGCTGCTGCGCCGCGACTCCATCCACGGCCAGTTCCAGGGCACGATCACCGTCGACGAGGCGAACAGCACGATCGTCGCCAACGGCAACGAGATCAAGGTGATCTACGCCAACGACCCGTCGGAGGTCGACTACACGGCGTACGGCATCAACGACGCCATCCTCATCGACAACACCGGCAAGTGGCGCGACCGCGAGGGCCTCTCGAAGCACCTGCGCCCCGGCATCGACAAGGTTGTCCTGACCGCGCCGGGCAAGGGCGACGTCCCCAACATCGTCCACGGTGTCAACCACGACACGATCAAGCCGGACGAGCAGATCCTGTCCTGCGCCTCCTGCACCACCAATGCGATCGTTCCGCCGCTGAAGGCGATGGCCGACGAGTACGGTGTCCTGCGTGGCCACGTGGAGACCGTCCACTCGTTCACCAACGACCAGAACCTGCTGGACAACTACCACAAGGCCGACCGTCGCGGCCGTTCGGCGCCGCTCAACATGGTCATCACCGAGACCGGTGCGGCCTCCGCCGTCGCCAAGGCGCTGCCCGATCTCAAGGCGCCGATCACCGGCAGCTCGATCCGCGTTCCGGTGCCGGACGTCTCGATCGCGATCCTCAGCCTGCGGCTCGGGCGCGAGACCACCCGCGAGGAGGTTCTCGACTACCTCCGCGACGTGTCGCTGACCTCCCCGCTCAAGCGCCAGATCGACTTCACCACGGCGCCCGACGCGGTCTCGAGCGACTTCATCGGCTCGCGCCACGCCTCGATCGTCGACGCCGGCGCCACCAAGGTCGATGGCGACAACGCGATCCTCTACCTGTGGTACGACAACGAGTTCGGCTACTCCTGCCAGGTCATCCGCGTCGTCCAGCACGTCTCCGGGGTGGAGTACCCGACCTACCCGGCCCCGGCGGTCTGATCTCGGCAGATTGCCCGATCCGGTGCCCCGGCAGGCGGGTGGCGGTGGGGCGGCAGCCGATTCCGATCGGCATCCGGTTGCCCTCCCACCGCCACCCGTCGACTGCCGTTCGGCAGCGGAACGGCCCGGCCGCACCGGGCAACCGCCTCGTGAGGGGCGGAACCGGCGGGACCTTGACGCCCCCGCGATGAAAAAACGAAGGGGCGCCCGCCGGCGGAGTCCGGCGAGCGCCCCGATCGACTTGGTCCTGGCGCACTCGGTTGCGCAAGGCTTTCGTCGATTCAATGCCCAGCTTCGCCGTGACCGCTTCCATCGCAGCCCACTCGATGTCGTACTCCGGCTACCAGCGCGGCGATCAGCCGCACTGCGCGACGGAGCAGTTCATCAGGCTACCTGGACAGACGTGCGATGACTCGATCCTCTGATGGAACCGAGCCTCCACTGATCCCCGAGCGGTTCAGGTGGCTGGTGTGTCGGTGTAAGTGCCCCGGCCCGATTCCGGCGGGCCGGGGGGTGAGTGTTGTGTGTGGGATCAGTTGCCGTAGCCGCCGCCAAAGCCACCGAAGCCGTGGTGGCGGATGACGCGGAAGCTGCCGACGACTCCATTCTTGACGTGTACGCCACCCTCGACCTCGTGGACCCGGATGCCGTCGCTCTGGCTGAAGGGGCCGACGACGGCGATGGGGGCGCCGTTGTCGCAGGTGGCGCCGCGGAAGACCTCGACGGTCTTGCGGCTGTCGTTGCGGACGTTGAGGGTCTTGGAGCCGAGGCCGCTGACGACGGTGATGCAGCCGCCGTGCTCTTCAGCGGAGTAGGTGCGCTCGTTGATGTGGATCCTGCCCTTGAAGTGGCGGCGCCCTCCCTCGTTCTCCTCCTCCTCTTCGCCTCTTTCGTTGTTGTTGCCCTTGCCGCCGCCGCCGACGTCGCCGCCCTGGGGAGCAGTGGCCTGCTGGACGGCGGGGGCGGCCTGGACAGCGGGGGCGGCCTGGACCGGCTCGGCGGGGGCCGCTGAGGCATAGGTGATGCCGGTGGCGGCCAGTGCCGCTGCGGCTGCGACCGCGGCGGTGATCGCGGATGAACGGATATCCATGTGACTTCTCCTGTCTGACAGGCCGGCTTAGCGGCCGGCTCGTGAATGAACATACTTGTGATCGTCATACCGGACATGTCGGACACGCCGACAATTTTCGTGTCGCGGGCCGATTGGGGGATCCGGGGCACGTCGCATGCGTGTCCGGCGGCCTGAACGCACATCAACTGGCCCGAAAAGACGCTGGGTTGGTAATGACTCTGGGCCGTTCAGGGGACTTTCCCGTCGACTGTCCGTCCGGCAGGAGCGTGTCGCTTGTGGGTATGGTGCGGGCGGGGGTCGGAGCTGCTGGACGGGATCGTTCGAGAGGGTGACCGGCGCATGGTGGCTGTCGGTCGAAGTCAGTGCATATACGGCCGAGTTGGTCGAAAGGGGCGACGGCAACGGCAGTCGGCTCGTGGTCCGTAATGGCTACTCCCGGCAGCGAGGTCGTGGGTGGGCGACGGCGAGCAGTTCTCCCGGGCGATCCTCCCGCCCGCGACCGTCACCCGGCTGACGGTGCAGCAGCAGGCCGGCCACGCCGCGTCCGCGCCTGTTCTGAGAAGGCTTCCGCCTACCGCTCAACGGGCTTGATCAGTCGAACAAGGTTCCTTTTCGGGTGATCCCACGACGGTCGAGCAGCAGGGGCCGGCTTCGAGGGCGGCACCGACGGCCTCGTTGTCGCAGGTCACGGTCCGCGCGTCGGAACCACCCGGGAATTGCGCAGCAGAGTCGGCACTGCCCGGCTGCTGCCCCGGCTTGTCGCCGGCCGCACGCGCGCCTCGGGTCGAGCGGCCGCCCGGAAATGTCGCCTCCCCGCACCCCAACCGTCCGCCGCGCGTGAACTCCCGGAAGGTGCCGGCGGATTACTTGGCCCCTGGTGTCTGAGCCAGGGCGCGGGGGCACCTGGGGGCCGGTCGCATGTAGCAGCTTGTCCCGGTGCCGTCGGGTATTCGCCGGGATTCCCGTGCAGGTGGCATCACCGGACGGGTCGACCCGCTTCGCTCGGGCCGCCGAGGCGGTGGCGCTGGGCCGTCAGGGCCGAGCGCGCGGCTTGGTCGGCGGCTGAGTGGGGCGACGAGGCGTACGTCGTGACTGATGCAGAGTCATGCCGACCCTCATGGCTAACGGCGAGTCAGGGTTTCCTGATGTGGGCGTTGGTAGACGCGAAGGTCGGGGTGAGGCTGCCGATGGGGTGACGAAGTGTCAGAACTCGCCCCATCGGGCTAAGCGCGAACTCAGCGAGCCGGTGGACCAGCAATGTTGGCGCGGCGTCAGGCCGTCCGGAATGCGATTCGCGTGGGGGTGTGGACACGTTCGGCCGATGTCGGCATCACGCCTTCGGCATATCCGATATGAAAGGAAAATTATCGGTTAGTACTTTCACTGGAAGCCGACTGGTCGGCTGATGTCTCTGAGACAAGGAGATGTGACATGAGTACGCGTACCGTCGCCGTGACCGCTGTGCTTGCGGGCGCTGCGACTTTGGCTGCCACTGGTATCACCTACGCCTCGGCCCCCCAGGCCCCCGCTGCCTTGCCCCGGCAGGCTGCCCCGGCTCCCGCCCCCGCCCCTGCTCCCTTTGGCGGTGACAGCGGCAATCGCGAGAAGGGGGCCGGCGGCGACAGCTACGACCGGGAAGAGGGCGGGCGCGGCCGGGAAGGGGGCGGGCGCGACCGGCGAGAGGGGAGGCGCGGCAGGGGAGAGGGCAGGATCGAGGTCAATGAGCGGACGTACTCCGCTCGCCCGGATGGCTGCATCACCGTGGTGAGCGGTCTGGGATCCACGTCCTTCAACGTCAGGAACGACAGCTGGAAGACCGTCGAGTTCTTCCGTGGGGTGACCTGCGGCAATGGCGCGCCCATCGCCACGATCGGCCCCCACGGCTTCAGCGCCGGTATCGCACCCGGCAGTGTCGACGGGACTGTGCACGTCGACAACGGAGTCGTGGGCAGCTTCCGTGTGTTCGAAGAGTTCGACCACGACGGGTTCGACCACGGCGAGTTCGACGACGACGAGTACTGATCAGGGCCACCTGCCCATCAGGGAGCCCCGGCCCGCCGGAATCGGGCCGGGGCTCCCGGCATGTGGGTACTTCTGCTCGCTGCCTCGCTCTGCATGGGGCATCACGAGGCTCACGCCTGATGCCCTATACACCCGCTACGCCATATTAAGCGTTAACCGGGCGCCCCGCGTGTCGCCGCGGGCGGCCCCGGGCAGTTGCAGCATGCCGG
This sequence comes from Streptomyces sannanensis, assembly GCF_039536205.1. GTDB lineage: Bacteria > Actinomycetota > Actinomycetes > Streptomycetales > Streptomycetaceae > Streptomyces > Streptomyces sannanensis. Next base: position 7,226,012 of record NZ_BAAAYL010000001.1, read on the forward strand.
CCCGGCTCCATGGGGCCCTGCCGCCTGCCGTGGTCGGGCGAGGTGTGCGCACCACCGCTTCCGCCGACCCCTTCACGCGTGCGGCTGCCGGTTGTGGATTTTGGGTCGGTCGCGCCGGGCCTTTCGGGGGATGTGCCCCATGTGACCTGCCGGGCCGGACCGCCCGTGCTGCCGGCCCCGCCAACGGGCGGCAGGCAGGTGTCCGCGGCCAATGGGGTGACGGTGCGGCACCGACGGGCGGCAGCCGGTGCGGCCATCATGCGTCGGCCGGGACGGCCGGTATTGCTGCTTTCGGGTGGTCGAAACGAAAATAGTGCACGTTGGTGCCGGGGGCTGGGGCAGGCGATGTCACGGTGGGCCCACTGCCCTCTGACTGTGAGAGTGTCATGACACTGCTGGCCAAGCTTTTCACACAGCCGAAAGACCCGGCTGACGCGGCCCTGTCGCGGCAGCTGGAGGAAAGCATCGAGAGCGCCGGCTACTGGGTGCACAGGATGCCCAGGGAAGCTGCTCGCCTGGCGCGGAAAGTCCGCCGGTACACCACCGCCTCAGCAGTACTCAGCTTCGTCACGGCACTTGTGGTCTGGCCCGTTGTCGATGAGTCTTCGCAGCTCACGGCGCAAGTACTCGTCTGTGTCATGTCGGGCCTGGCCGCTTTGGCCGTCGCCATCCCCCATGCTCTTGGCCTGAGCGACCGCAGTGACGAGTCCATCAGGCTGTGCGGCGCATACGCCGAGGTCTACCGCGAACTGCTCGACGCGCGACACAGGTTCACCGCAGGCTCCAGGACGGATGCGTCCCGCTGGGCAGACGTCATCCGCCGGTTCGAGGGTATTCAGAGACGCAAGGAAGTCCTGGCGCTCGAGGACGGCGACGCACACACCGAACGTGCCTTTGCTGCTGCGCCGGCCAACGGGGGCGGGTGGCCGGGAGCTGCCGTTCCGGGGGAATCGCGGCAGATCACGGAGTCGTTGCTGCTCCCTGCGAGGGTGCCTGCGCCAGGCGGGCGGACGGTGGCCGTCGATGGCGTGGCCGCCGACGACGTGGCTGTTCTGGCCGCGCTCGTCCACATGCTGACGAACGGGAGCGGGGGGCGGCATGAGCCCGCGTACGTTCCCGTGCGCCGCCGGTACCCGCGCCGGCCCCGTGCCCGGGCCAGGCGGCGCATTCACCGGGCGGTGCTGGAGGAACTCGCCGGCCGCGGCCTGCCGGGTCCGGTGCGAACGATCCTCGGTTCATCCCGCGTGCGCGTCACAAAAGGATATGAATCGGTCCGTCCGGGCCTCGCAGGCGGGCAGAGTCCGGATCCGGCCATGCTCTCCGGTGTGACGCCGCGCACACATCTGGTGCCCCCGACCCTGCCCGCTTCGCCGCCGGTGTCCTCACAACAACTTTCGTGAAGGTCACGTGGCGGGCACGATGCCGTGGGCATGGATGTGACCGCAGCCCGCTCAGTCCGGGGGCGGCCCGCACAAGGGGCCGGCCCCGGTGGGACCGGGATCCAGGGCGGCCGCTGTGCACGGCTGCCGCGCTACGTCGTCATCGCGCGGGAGTCTCGCCGGCGCGGTCGACTGCGGCCACGGTGAGGATCGCGGAGGTGCCGACAACGGTCCCGGCCGGGCCGGCGTCATCGGCTTCGGTGAGGACTGATGCGTCGAGCGGGGCGTCGGCAGGCCCGCCTCGCGCACCAGGCCGGGGCGACTGCCGTCGGCGGACAGCCATACCTGCCGCGTGTGCTCGGGAGCCAGGGCCATGGAGTCTCCTGCGGCGCTCTGCCCGGCGTTGGCGACCTTGCTCTCGACGTACACGAACTGGTCGGCTCGGACCGCCGGTTGCTTTCCTTCGGCAGCGGTGAGTGCGATGCGGTCGAGGAGTTGCGTCACTTCGGGTGCCCGGGGGTGCCGCCACCCGTGACCGCGGTGGTGTCGTGCCTGGACGTGTCCGCGAGGTTCACCGCCACGACGCCGCCGGCGGCCGAGACGCAGGCGATCAGCCGGCGCCATGACCCGGACCGGACGCCGGCGCGGGGCCCGGGTGGTGACGCTGCCCGGCGGTTCGGCGAGGGCAGCCTTGCGCACCAGCGCTTTCCTCGGCAGCGGTTCACGGTCGGGATCCAGGCCGGGTACCGGCGGCGGGGGCAGCAGGCCGACGAGGCCGAGGCGCCCTGGGGAGGTCCACCCGTCACGCGGCTCGATCTCTGGCCGCGAGCTGGCGGCCCGCACTCAGTCCGGCACGGCCACGTCCACGCCGCAGCAGGCGAGCTTCCTGCCCTCCGCGCCGCATGGCTCACCACCAGGCGCGCCCAGCCAGCAAGGTGTCCATGGTCAGCTCGACGCGCTCGCTGTTGGCGTCGTAGCCGAACATGCGGGTGGGCGCGTTGAGCGCCTCGGTGTGGCTGGGGTAGGTGAAGTACAGGAGTTCGCCGCAGTATTCGGCGGCGTCGTCCAGGAGCGATTCCTGGCAGGTGCCCAGGACTGTGATGCCATGTTCCTGCGTGCTCTTGGCGAGGGCGCCGAGGACCTCTTGACGATGGTGTGTGCCGAGGGAATCGCCCAGTTCGTCGAGGATGAGCACGCGGCCGCGTGGATGGGGTGAGGCGAGGAGGGCGGCCAGGACGAGGTGGATCGAGAAGAGCTTCTCCTGCGCCGAGTTGGTGATGTTGTCGTAGGGCAGCAGGGGGCCGTGAGGGCTACGCCGCCAGTACGGTGTGACGTCGCAGCGCCACACGTCCTGCAGTGAGGGCGGTGGGGTGAGCGCACGGCGGAGTTCGGCACCGTACAGGCCGGCGTCGCGGTTCAGCGTGACCAGGGCGTCTTCGATGTCGCCCAGGGCCTGTTCGAGCCGTAGGGCGATGCTGCCCTGCATGATGTGCAGGCTTTCGCGAAGATCGGCGACTTTCTGCTCGCCGAAGGCGATACGACTGGCCCGCTGGGCGCGCTCGGCTGCGATGCGATCAGCGGCCGAGGTGTCGGAGTCGGCGAAGCGGTCGAGCCAGTCCTGGAGAGCGCGGGCGGGCGCTTCGAACGCGGTGGCATCGGCGAACGGGCGGCTGCCACTGTCGTCGGCGAGGTTGTTGCGGCGTCGGACGGCGTCCTGTAGCGCGGTGGTCGGAGCACCGGCACCCGTGTCGGTGTCGATACCGACCGCTTCGAGGGCGTGGTCGAGGTGGCGGCCGGCCCGCTGGCGCAGCGTGCTCTCGCTGCGACGTTCGGATTGCGGGGTCTGCCGGCCGGCGACCACGGCTGAGGTCGTGGTCCGGCGCAGGGCGCGGAGGGCGGCTGCGCGGCTGCCGCCGTGCTCCTGCCAGTAGCTGATGTCGAGAGCGGCGATCTGCTTCTTGAGGGCTGCTTGTTGTCCGGCGCCCTGCCGTTCGACCGACCGGGCCTTGTCGATCACACTCTGGGCTTGAGCGTGTTGGAGAGTGCGGGTGGCGTGGGCGACGACCGCTTTCTGCAGGGCGCTTTCCGCAGCGCCCCGTGCGAGCTGGTGGGCCGCGGTCCGGAGCTGGAGAGCGGCGAGTTCGCGTTCGAGCGAGGGGCGCTGGGACCGCAGGTGAGCGGCCAGTGCGGCGGCCTCCAGACGGTGGACGAGTTCCTCGCTCCGCGCCTCGGCTTCCTCGGCCTGGTCACACAGCCGGTGTGCCGTGGCGAGGTTCTGCTCGGCTCGTGCCGCTTCGGTCCGACGACGGCCGACGAGGGCGGCTCGGCCGGTGAACGGTTCGGTGAACCCGCCCAGCACGTACAGGCCGAGCGCGTCATCGACCGCTGTCTCCGGGGCGTGTTCCAGGCGCATGCGCCTGGCCAGGACATCCAGGAAGCCCCGCACGGGGTCGCCGGAGCGTTCGTCCGTATCGGGTACGGCGATCAGGACGACGCCCGGTCGGCCGGCCAGGGCTCTGCGGGCGGCGGGGACGTCGGATGCCCTGATGCACACGGCGTCGCCGTACAGCGCCAGGCGCGGCTCCCATGCGGAGCGCTCCTCACGGGGCAGGCCGAGCCCGTCGAGCAGCCCCGTGGCGCTGATTCCCGCCGTGCTCAACGTGCTGATCGTCCGTCCGGCGGCGCCGTAGCGTCCTTCCTCGGCTCGGGAGAGGTCCTCGCGGGCATGCTGAAGCCGCGCGTCGGCCTCGGCCAGGCGGACCTCGCAGGCGAGGGTGACCTGATGGGCCCTGCGTGCCTCGTGGCGGGCGTCATCGAGATGCCCCCGAGCCCCGGCTGCGGTGTCCTCGGCTTCTTCGAGAGCCTGGTTGTGCGATGCGAGCCGGTGGCGTGCACCGCTCGCGTCTTCGTGGGCCTGATACAGCAGCCGCTCAGCGGTCTGTTCGGCGAGTTCCGCTTCGCTGCGCTGGTGTTCCAGGCGCGCGGGGTCTTCGAGCGTACGCTGGACGGCTTCGGCTGATTCACGCTCGGCCCGGGCTCGTACGAGCGTCTCTGCTTGATCGTCCAGTGCGGATTGCAGCTGTTCGGCGCGCTCGAGAGCGTCGAGCAGGCCGCGGGCGTAGTGGAGGGCCCACAGCTCCTGGGCGCGGACGAGTTCCTCGCGCGCGGTGCTGCGCTGGGTGACGGCACGCAGGGCTCGTTCCTCGATCGCGTGACTGCTGCTGTCCTCCGCCCGGCTGGTCTGCAGCTCGTGCTCTGCCTGGCTCAAGTCATGGCGCAGGGAGGCGTCCGTGTCCAGGAGCGCGGCGCGGCCGGTGAGTTCGATCAATGCGGTGCCGATCCCCGCAGGGGTGAACGGGCCGGTGTCGAGCTTGAGGAGGGAGGGCCCGCCGCGCCGTTTCCCCCGGGAGGTCAGGAAAGCGAGGCAGCGGGGGACCGGCCCGTACAGGGCGGTCGCGTACTGGGTGGCCCCCAGGGAGGACGCCGACGGCAGTCCCCGGTAGATCTCGACGGCCTGATGGTGGCGCTCGTCGTCGTCGTGGGCCGTGGCCAGGTGGACGCCGGGGGCGTGCCGGACCTCGACGTAGGTCGGAGTGGCGGACAGCTTCATCCATACGGTGTGGGCGGTGCCGACGACGTCGTCGGGGGCGGCGAAGAGCCCGGCGATATAGCCGGTGGTCGCGGGGGCGTAGCCCTGGGCGGCCACCCCGGCGGTCCGCGGCTCGAAGAGCAGGTCCGCGACGGTGGCCGGACCGCTGCTGTGCATCCGCCATTCCGGGTCGCCGAGGAGCAGGGCGACGGAGGCCAGCCAACTGGTCTTCCCGGATTCGTTCGCATCCCTGGGGCCTTTTCCGGAGACGGCGACGAAACAGCCGGGGATGAGTCCGACCGCGGTGGAGGGGTGCCGGGCGATGTCGAAGGTCTGGATGCACAGCAGCTGCCGGTCACCGATGATCCCGAGGCTCATCGGGGCATCGTGCGGAGGCTGTGCTCCTTGCGGCGAGGTGAGGGTGGTCATGGTGCCGTCTCGCACGAGGGGCCGGGTCCGCGGCCTGGGTGCGGCTGCTCTTGGCGGCGCCGGCGGATGGCCTGTGCGTACATCGAGTCGGGTCGGGTGACCAGTACCAGGTCCTCCCACAGTCGGGTGGACTGAGCGTCGGTGAGGCGCAGCAGCGCGGGGCCGGGCAGCAGGGTGCGGTGGACGCCTTCCCGCAGCAAGCGGCGGGCCTTGAGGCGGCGCACCGCCGGACGCAGTTGCTCATAGGTGAAGTACGGGTTGGCGTACAGCTCCTCGACGCTCGTACCGGGCCCGTCCGTGAGCCAGGTTGCCGTGCCGTGCACACCGCGGGCTCTGGGGGCCGCCACGGTACGCAGCAACACCAGCACCAGCACCGCCCGGTCCACAGGGGGCAGGACACCGATGCCCTCGGCGGCCAGGCGCTCGGCCACGCCGTCGTCGTAGCCGCTGGTGAAGCCCGTCACTCCGTGGTGCTCGCGGATCAGCAGCGTCCGGCCGAGCGTGGCCAGACGACGGGCGACAACCGCCCGCAGCGCATCGCTCTGCAGGGCGGGAAACGCCGCGCGAGGCACGAGACCGTCCGCGGTTTCCACCGCCGCGACGGCGGCCCGGACCTGTGTCTCGTCGTGGTCGGAGAGCGGTGCCTCACTCATCATCGTCCTCCCGCATCGGCGGGACGTCGTCCGGGCCCGGGAGCAGATCGTGGAAGCGCCGCATGGTCTCGGCGAAAGTCTCGGGCAGCGCGGCCACCGCCGGTCCCAGCCGCAGCCGGCGACCGTCGCGAACGATCAGCAACAGCCATTCCAGTTCGCCGTCCAGGGCGGCCTTGGCGAACTTCACGTCCAGCCCGATGTCACCGGCCATGTCCAGGATCTCGGCCCGCTCGAAAGGACGGCCCGGGTACGGGTGCATGCGCGGGTCCGGCCACGCCTGGGCCAGACACAGGGCAAAGGTGATCGTCTGGGTCGGGGTGAGCCGGGCGACGGGGTAGGTGCCCAGTTCCTCCGGAACCGGAGCCTCTGACCAGCCCAGTACGAACGCACGGCGGGGCGGGCCCGGACGGCCGACGGCACCGGCCGGTGTCGGCCACGGGCAGTCGCACTCCACCAGACTGCGCCCCGCGACATGAGCCGCGTCGTCGGCCTGCGTCACGAGGCTCGCCGGAACACGGTCAGGGGCGAGTGCGCCGCCTGCCCGGGCGGCGGCGAGGATCAGCGCCGTCTCAAGATTCTTCATCACCTTGCTCGCTTGCCGCCAGAGCGGGCGACTGAGGGTGTGCAGGGGTTTCCGTGCGGTGCACCGTGACCGGGTGGAGGTGAGTCACCCACGCCTCGCGGTCGATGACCAGCTCGGTGCCGATCTCCACCCGGTACGGTGCGTGGGCATCGGCATCCAGCATGATCAGGTCCGCCAGGAGCCGGACGGCCCGCGGCCACCGCGATCGACGCAACTCCTCCGTCATCTCGGCCCGGCTCCGTTCCAGGAGCATGCGGTCGGCGGCCCGCTCGCGCCGTACCCGTTCCCGTACAGCTCGCTCGACCACCGCGCCGAACGGATCCCGGTCGGGGGACCCCTTGGGTACCGGGGGCCGGCAGCGCACCCGATGACGAGGGATGAACGCCTCCAAGGCGTCCACGACAGCCCCGGCATCGAGCCACACCTGCGGTGCATCCACCACCAACGCGAGGCCGGCCTCCGCGAGCTGCTCCGGCGGGGCGTCCCGGGCGGCCTCCAGATACTCCTCGGCCGACAGGACATCGAAGTCCAGCGTCGTCCCGGCGTGGTCCAGCACACGCAGCAGAGCCTGTGCGGCCCAATGCGCGTACCGCTGCTCGGCCTCGACCATGACGACAGCCTTGTGGGCGAGGTCGACGTCCCTCGGGAAGTGGCGGTTCACCTCGTGATTCAGCCGCAGCACCCGCTGGTCCAGGCCCTGGTGGTGGTACTGCCACTGGTCCTCCATCAGCTCGTTCAGCGTGCCGTCGAGAACCAGCGCTTCCAGCTGCACGGCGAATGTCTGGAACACCCACTGGCAGAACACGATGTTGTGGGCGACCGCTTCACGGTCAGGGTGCTCGCGGTCGAGGAGTTCCTGCGTACGGTCCAGCAGGGCGATCAGCTCGTCGATACCACCGCGGCTTTCCAGCCGGTCGCAAATCATCAGGAAGACCGTGCCGAGCGGATGGAAGGAGTGCCGCAACTGGTGCCTCTTGGACCGGTGGGGACGAATGAGCCGCTCCTTCTCGAAGACTTCCCACCGGGACTCGAACGCCTCCGCTGAGTAGTCAGGAGACGCATGCTGCGTGATCCACTCCCACACCTGGGTCTTCGTTGCCCCACCCTGAGCGCTGTGAGCGGCGAATCCTTCCGCGATGTCCCGGGTGATCCGCAGAGGCACACGGTCGGTGACCGTGCCCCCGCCATGGCGTGCAGCCGCCCCCAGAAACGTCCGCAGGTTGTCGGACTGCTGGGCGTCACTGAGCCGCCGGTTTGCGTGATCGTGGGTGACTTCATGCACGGGACGTCGGTGCCCCCTTCATGCAGGGCCGTCCGTGCCATCATCCCCGCACCGGGTCCGGCTTGCCAGCCATGGCCGGATATGTATGTGAAAGTTCATTCGGCCTGGGCCGGCACCACCACCGCGTGCGCCGGGAAGAAGCCGAGGGATGGGCACACGGTGAATTCTGTCGACGTTGGCCGGACCGAGCGGGACATCGGTCGGACGGCGGGACGGTGCTAACGATCCTGCGAGAGTTCCAGGAGCTCGGCGAAGGTGCCGTTGGCGTGGACCAGGTCGTCGTACCGACCCTGTTCCGTGATGCGGCCCTGCTCCATGACCACGATGTGGTCGGCGATCTTCGTGTTCTCCAAGCGATGAGTGACGACGATCGTGATGCGGTTCGCGGCGATGGCCTTGATCCTCTCGAAGATCTGATGCTCACCGCGCGGGTCCATCTGGGACGTGGGTTCGTCGAGAATCAACAGGGGCGGGCAGCGGTACAAGGCCCGGGAACAGGCCAGGCGCTGCCACTGCCCGCCTGACAGTTCTGCGCCGCCGAACACCTCGCGGGCGAGGAGGGTGTCAAGGCCCGCGGGGAGGTCCTCGACGGCCTGGCGCATGCCGACGGCGTCGACCGCGTCCCACACGGGCCCGTCGTCGTGGGCGTACGGCTGTCCGAGGGTGACGTTCTCGCGCACCCTCAGAGGCCACTGGGCGAAGATCTGCGGGACGAGGCCGGTCTGCTTCCAGACCGTGGCGGGGTCGGTCTCGGCGAGATCCATGCCGTTCCAGCCGACTCGGCCTTTGTCGGCGAGGTAGATCCCGGTGATCAGGCGGGTGAGGGTCGACTTGCCGGAGCCGTTGACGCCGACGATCGCGAGGATCTCACCGCGGCGCAAGGTGAGCGAGACGCCGTCGATGGCGGGCTTGTCCTTGCCCGGGTACCGGTAGACGACCTCCTCCAGCCGGATCTCCTCCACTGGCGCGGCGACCGACAGCGTGCCGCGTTTGGGTGCACGTTCTCCGGCGTCGTCAAGGAACGCCTGCATGTCGGTCAGGTAGAGGCTTGTGTGGAAGAGGGCGGCACCGTTGATGATCACTTGGGAGAGGGCAGCGAGCGTCGTCTGTACGGCGACGACGGCCGTCGCGGCGAGCGCGAGCGCGATCCTCCCGCTCATGGCCAGCCAGGCGAGCGCTCCCCAGGTCGCGACGAGGAACACACTGGCGGCCAGGGAGGAACCCAGGGCGATGCGCAGCGTGCGCGGGGCAGCGGCCAGTGTGCGCTGGTCGCAGCGGTCGGACAGGGACCTGTACCAGAAGAGCAGGTAGTCGGTCATCGAGTTCGCGCGGACCTCGTCCCCGTACTTGGGGGTCGTGGACCACCAGCGCATCATGCCTCTGACGTTGCGGTCGGCGATGTTGGCGTAGTGGATCTCGTAGTCCACGCGGGCGGTGAGGACCGCGCCGACGCCGGCCGGAAGCACGGCGAGGAGGAGCAGCGGCAGCATCAGCGGGTTGAGTACGGACAGAGCACCGGCGGCCGTGACCATCCTGACCAGGGCCGACAGGAACCGCTGGGCGTCCGTGACCATCACGTGCGTGCGGATCACCCCCATCTCCGCGGCCTCTTGGCGGTCCGCGAAGCCGTCCACCGCGTACGCCGACGCCTCGACGCGGCACACTGCCTCCACCAGGGCGGTGTCCGTCTCGGTGGTGAGTCTGGGGGTGATCCGCCGCTCGGCGTACGTGGCCAGGGCCCCGGCGACACGGGTAAGGCCGGCGGCGACCCCGACGGCGAGCAGAGCCGGCAGAGCCTGGTGCAGGCGGTCGGCGACCGTACCGCCGCCGAGGATCGGACGCATGGCCCGGGCGGTCGCCGCCAGCAGGACACCTGCAGCAGCTCCGGTGACCACCGGGCAGGCGAGGAGGAGTAGCACGGCTGAGCGGTCGATACGCAGGGACATGCTGATGATGCGGCGCAGGACCTTCGGGATCTGGGCGCAGAGCTGACGGAAGGACGCTTCACCGAGTGGGTTCACGGAGTATTCCCCCGTGTACCTGATCTCGGCGGGCGGCGGGGGAGGGACTGTTCCGACCTTATGTTCCTGGGCATCTGCTGACGTCAACTGGGCTCCTCCATCGTCGGCTCGGGGACGTGCTGTGGCGGTATCGAGGTCAACGACGCGAGTCGCGATATCGAACACACGTGTTTCGGACGGGGTGGAATCCGCATGACAGAGCGACAGGTGGAGCATGTAGAGGCCATGGACCCTTGGGCTGCCGGGTCACTGCCGAACCTGAGGATGGCCGAAACGCCGAGGCCGATACGCATGTGACGGAAGGTGTTTCGGAGTCCGCTCACACTCGCAACGGCACCATCCTTGCCGGGCGAGCACGGTGACGGTCCTGTCGGCACTGCGACGCGATTGGCCCGGGCCGTGTCGGCGTGACGTTGCCGTGACCCGGTTACCTGGCAGTAAACCACTCCGTTTGCCGGGGTGGTCCAGCCGACGCATGGTGGATACAGGAGCATGGGGCCGCGCTGGGGACTTGGAGCGCGCAGAACGTTACTCGGGGGCGGCGCTGCGTCTGCAGCCCTACCCGAACCGGCCTCCAATTCCGTATGAGGAGGCACGATGGTTGCCCTTTGTAACGTGCGGTTCGGCAAGAGCAACGACGACGTGAGGGCCATTCAGAACGCACTGATCGCTGCGGGGTTCATTATCCCTGTCGGAGCCACGGGGTTCTTCGGCGAACAGACCAAGGCCGCCTACGCCGCGTGGCAGCGCAATCTGGGATTCACCAGATCGGCTGCGGACGGATTCCCCGGCTGTGTCTCTCTCACAAAGCTGGGAAACAAAGCAGGATTCAGCGTGGACTGCCGAGAGCCGGGGGGCATCGCCAAGAGCTCGGTCGGGTTCTCGAGGAACTCCGGGATCATCATCGACAAACCTACGGCTCGCGCATTTGCGGAGCAGGCGTGCGACAAGACCGGCGCCCCGAGGGCCTGGGTCACCGGGGTCAGCAATGGCGCGAATCTGATCACCCTGATAAACCGGGAATCAGGTTTCAGGCCCAACGCGGTCAACAAGAACGACGTGAATGCCAACGGCCCGGTTCAGCCGGACGGTGCAAAACTCAACTGCTCCCGTGGCTATGCGCAGGTAATTCCCGGCACGTTCGCCGAGCACCACGAGGAAGGCACATCCAACCAGATCTATGACCCGGTCGCGAATATTGCGGCGGCAATCAACTACATCTGGAGCAGGTACGGGGACATCTCGCGGGTCCAGCAGGCCAATCCGGCCCTCCCACCCGCAGGCTACTGAGGAGGAACAATGCCTTCGGATGAGCCATTCCCTGGAGTGGCATTCTTCCACCAAGGTCAACGCAGTCCGATTATCACCTCGATGGGGAAGCGCCTCGTCGCTGAAGGATGCGGGAGATACCGGACGGGGCCCGGCCCTGAGTGGACCGACGCCGACCGCCAGTCGTATGCCGCGTGGCAGCGCAAGCTCGGGTTCTCAGGCAGTGACGCCAACGGCACGCCCGGCAAGCAGTCCTGGGATCGACTGCACGTACCGGCGACAAATGCTGGCGGACGCCGCGTCTCCTCTCCCGTTCCAGGGCACGGGGTGACGACCGCTTACCGCAAGAGGGGGCCGCATTGGAGCCTGGGCTACCACACCGGCGCAGACTACGCCGCCCAAGAGGGCAGACCGTGCATCGCGGCACGCAGTGGTTCCATAGCCCGCACCGGAATCGACGTGAGTTTCGGCAAGTTCCTCGTGCTGCGCGCCGACGGATTCGACTACTGGTACTGCCACCTCTCAGCCCGGCACGTCACCAGTGGTTCCGTGCGGGCCGGGCAGAAGATCGGGAAAGTGGGCTCCACCGGGAATGCAGGGTCATTGCATGATCGAGATCTGTCTGGGTTCGTCACGCGAGACCGAGGGCTCGTAGGGGCCGGTGGTAGTCGCGGCCGGTGTGGCGGAGGGCGGCGGCGATGTTGGTCTGGCCGTCCTGGCGGAAGACGCTGATGGCGAGGTTGCGCAAGGAGGCCATGGCGCGGGGCAGGGTGCCGGTGCGGACCTTGGAGTCGTCCTCGCGGAACGTGCGGTCCCGCACGTGGTGCAGGAGGTTCTCGATACCCCAGTGGCCTCTGATCCAGGTGGCGAACTCGGTGCAGGTGGCGTCGAAAACGCTCAGGCTGGTGATCAGGTAGACGCGCTCGATGGTCAGCTTCCCGGTGCTCAAGTCGCGCCGCCACCGTACGACTTGGATTGCCTGGCGGGCGCCGGGGTAGTCGAGGTGGCTGAACCCGGCGACCTTGAGCCGGCGGATCTCGTCGCGGTGGTGGGCGTGGTCGCGAGTGCGGTGCCCGAGTGGGATGTCACGCCAGGGCAGCTTCCTGACCTGGGCGTACAGGCCCGGATGGTTCTTCTTCACGACGGCCACGTAGTGCGCGCCGCGACTGGTCAGATAGGCCCCGTGGTCGTGCTGGGTGTGCAGGGCGTCGGCGGTCACCACCGTGTTCTCCAGCCCGAGACCGTCCAGCAACGGCGCGAAGGAGGGGATCTCGTTGCTCTTGGAAGCGACCTGCCGCTGGGCCAGGACCACGCCGTGGTGGTCCATCGCCGCCAGCAGCTGGATCGCCGCGGCCGTTGCGGTTCGCGATCCGCGGACCACCTTGCCGTCGACCGCGATCACCCGTCGCACCGGCCCTTGCTCCGCCTCCGGCTCCACCGGGGGCGGCGTTCTGGCCTGCAGATACGCGCTGATCGCCGCGTCCAGCGCGTCACCGTCCACACGCTGCAGCAGGCGGCGCACGGTTGCGGCGTGCGGCACCGGCCGCAGACCAGTAAGTGGATCGGCAGCGAAGCCGAGGACGCCCAGCACATGCTGCGGGGCATCCGTGATCCACTCGCTGATAGCGATGAGCGAGCGAGCCCCTGTCAGCACCGCCGAGACGGCCGCGCACAGCAACGCGAGGGCCGGATACCGCAGTCCTCGTGCATCGCGGGGATCGGCGACCAGGATCAGGAAACGCCGCAGGTCAGCGACATCGCTTGAGGTGAGGGGATCAGTCGGGGAGCCCAGTTGCTCCAGTGCGGAAGGGATGGGCGATGATGTTCGGGCAGGCACGGTCTCGCTCGGTTCTCATGGGTCTCGACAACCACATGATCACCAGCACCGTGCCTGCTCCGCTCTCCCGGGCCCCTTGCCGCACAACGGACATGACGCCACGTCGCTCATGAGACCGGCGAATCGGACCAATCCCAATCACGCAATGCCCCTGACCGGGAATGCCACCGGTCCCCATCTGCACTTCGAGAAGCGCCCTGCCGGTGGTGGCTTCGGGGCTGACGTAGCTCCCAACTGGTAGCCGTCTTCACTCTCTCCATCGCGGCTTCCCCGCGCCCGCGCAGCCTCTGCTGCCGTTCCGCAGGCCCAGGTCATCCGCAGCGCGCCGAGATTCGTCTCTGTCCGGGCGCCGAGGACGGAGTGCCCGCCGTCCCGCCACGACGGCGGCCACCTGATGCCCGAGGCCGGCCCCGACCGCGGAGACGACGACGGTCTTTTCCTTGCGGCATGCGCGTTCACCTCCCGGCCGGACCCATTGGGCCCGGGCGCTGAGGAGGGAAGGCGGTGGGAGACCGAGCCGCGCCCCCGGCGAGCTGCCGACCACGTCCGAAAACCGTCGGGCACCCGGGCAAACCCTGTGGGGGGCGAGATCACCGTATCGGGTCAATCCCAACGGCTTCTCGGGGGCGACTGGGGGGCACCGTCGTTACTGTTTCTCCGGGATCTCGACGGATTCCCGATATGCACCCTTTCCTTTCGCCGGTGACGTGCACGTATGCCGGTCACTGCCCTGATCAAGGAGAGATTTCCCGATGAACCTGGACACCAGCCCGGATGCGCAGTTAGAACCGCAGCGGCAGACCAGCCTGGGTACGGTGGCTGCCCGCAACCTTGCCACCACGTCCAAGTCCGCCCCGCAGATGCAGGAGATCACCTCTCGCTGGCTGCTGCGGATGCTCCCCTGGGTGGAGACCAAGGGCGGCACCTACCGGGTGAACCGTCGGCTGAGCTACACCGTCGGCGACGGGCGCATCGAGTTCGTTCAGGACGGTGCCGACGTCCGGGTGATCCCCCGTGAGCTCGGCGAACTGGCCCTGCTACGCGGCTTCGAGGACGTGGAGGTGCTGACCGCGATCGCCGGTCGGTGCGCTCAGCGCGACTTCCGTGCCGGCGAAGTGCTGGTCGAGCGCGGTGCCCCCGCCGAGCAGATCCATCTGATCGCCCACGGCCGGATCCGCCAGACCTCCGTCGGCCGGTACGGCGACGAGATCGCGGTTGCCGTACTCGCCGACGGCGAGCTGTTCGGTGAAAACGCCCTGTTGGACCCGGACGCCCAGTGGGACCACACCGCCACCGCCGAGACCGCCGGCACCTTGCTCACCCTGTCCCGCGCCGACTTCGCCGCCGTGCTGTCCGCTGCGCCGCACCTCCAGGCCCACATCCGGCAGTTCAGTTCGCTTCCCCAGCAGCGGCAGAACCGTCACGGCGAGGCCGAGATCGCGATGTCGGCCGGCCACACCGGCGAGGCCGAGCTGCCCGGCGCCTTCGTCGACTACGAAGTCAACCCGCGCGAGTACGAACTCTCCATCGCGCAGACCGTCCTGCGGATCCACACGAGGGTCGCCGACCTCTACAACGGGCCGATGAACCAGACCGAGGAGCAGCTCAGGCTGACCATCGAGGCGTTGCGCGAGCGCCAGGAGCACGAGCTGGTCAACAACCGGGAGTTCGGCCTGCTCCACAATGCCGCCTTCAAGCAGCGGATCCAGCCCCACTCCGGCCCGCCTACCCCGGACGACCTCGACGAGCTGCTGTGCCGGCGCCGCAGCACCAAGTTCTTCCTCGCTCACCCCAGGACGATTGCGGCAATCGGACGCGAGCTCAATGCCCGCGGGCTCTACCCGGACCATGTCGACGTCGGCGGGCAGCAGGTCCCGGCCTGGCGCGGGGTTCCGATCCTGCCCTGCAACAAGATCCCCATCAGTAAGGAGAACACCAGCTCGATCCTCGCCATGCGCACCGGTGAGGAGAACCAGGGTGTCATCGGTCTGCGCCAGACCGGTCTGCCGGAGGAGTACGAACCAGGCCTGTCGGTGCGCTTCATGGGTATCGACGATCGGGCGATCATCTCCTACCTCGTCACCACCTACTACTCCGCCGCCATCCTTGTGCCTGACGCGCTTGGCGTGTTGGAGAACGTGCAGATCGCCCGCAGACACGACTAGTACTGCAACCGCACTCATTGCGTCACCGCAGGTCAGGGCGGGTGCAGCGGAGTTCTTCCACTGGCGATGCGTCAGTGGAGGATTCCGGTTCCCGCATTCGGTCGAACCGCGAACCGGCAGGTCAACGCTCCAAGTGGCTGATGGCTCGTCACATGCGGGCGGGCGGTGTACCGCGCTTGACCTGCGGCGATAGCGCGAGTGCGGTTGCAGTACTAGAGGATCTGCCCTCCCCGACGGCTACGACAGTCCGGACCTTTCCGGGCCGGCCGAGCGTGCCCGGGAAGCGGGACAGCCCACCCACCCACCAAGGAGCTACGGATGCCCGATCCCGGGCTTTCCCCCCTGCAGTCGAGCCTGCCTGAGGCCGCGGCGCACTTCGGGGCCCATGTCCTCGGCAACGCTGCCGCCCAACTCGCCGCCCAGGGCCGCGGTGTCGAGGCCGCCACCGGCGGCCCGTTGCCTGCGCCCTCCGCGCCCGCCCCGCCCTCGGTCGGTGTCCCCGCCGTCGAGGTGGGGACACCGAGCCCCGCCCTGGAACGGATCCTGCGCGGCCCCAGTGGTCTGGGCACGGCGAGCCTGCACCTCGTCCGGCGCGAGGACCTGCAGGAGCCTCCGGCGCCGCCGACGGCTCCGACGGAAGGCGACCCGATCCCGGGCCTCTACTACCACCCGGTCCCGGAGCCCGACCCCGTGCGGGTGGCCGAGGTCAGCCGCCGGATCAAGACATGGGCCGTGGACGAGGTCGAGCTCTACCCCCCGGAGTGGGAGGACCAGTTCGACGGCTTCTCCGTGGGCCGCTACATGGTCGCCTGCCATCCGGACGCTCCCACCGTCGATCACCTGATGCTCGCCACGCGGCTGATGGTCGCCGAGAACGTGGTCGACGACTGCTACTGCGAGGACCACGGAGGCTCGCCGATCGGCCTCGGCGGACGCCTGCTGCTGGCGCACACCGCTCTCGACGCCCTCCATACGACGAAGGAGTACCAGCCGGGGTGGGCGGACTCGCTCCACTCGGACGCTCCGCGCCGCGCCTACCGCTCGGCTATGGAGTACTTCCTCCGGGATGCCACCCCCTCCCAGGCCGACCGGTACCGGCACGACATGGCCCGTCTGCACATGGGGTACCTCGCCGAGGCCGCTTGGGCCGAGACGGACCATGTCCCCGAGGTGTGGGAGTACCTGGCGATGCGCCAGTTCAACAACTTCCGGCCCTGCCCGACCATCACCGACACGGTCGGCGGCTACGAACTGCCGGCGGACCTGCACGCCCAGCCCGCCATACAGCGGGTCATCGCGCTCGCCGGTAACGCCACCACCATCGTCAACGACCTGTACTCGTACACCAAGGAACTCGCCGGCCCCGGCAAGCACCTGAACCTGCCGGTGGTGCTCGCCGAACGCGAGGGCCTCTCCGACCGCGAGGCCTACCTGAAGGCGGTCGAGGTCCACAACGACCTCATGCACGATTTCGAGGCCGCGGCTGCCGAGCTGGCCGCTGCCTGCCCCGTCCCGACCGTGCTGCGCTTCCTGCGGGGCGTGGCCGTGTGGGCCGACGGCAACCACTACTGGCACATGACCAACACCTATCGCTACAACCTGCCCGACTTTTGGTAAGGATGGGATCTATCCGTGACCAGCAACGTCAACACCACCCCGTTCATCCCCGCCCCGGTGACGCCCTACCAGGGTGACATCGCCCGTTACTGGGACCACGAGGCCAGGCCCGTGAACCTGCGTCTCGGCGACGTGGACGGCCTCTACCACCACCACTACGGCATCGGTGACATCGACCGCGCCGCCCTCGGGGACGCCGGCGACAGCGAGTACGAGAAGAAGCTGATCGCCGAGCTCCACCGCCTGGAGTCGGCGCAGACCGAAGTCCTCCTGGACCACCTCGGCACCATCGGACGCGACGACACTCTCGTGGACGCCGGCTGCGGCCGCGGCGGCTCGATGGTCATGGCCCACCAGCGTTTCGGATGCAAGGTCGAGGGTGTCACCCTGTCGGCCAAGCAGGCCGACTTCGCCAACCGGCGTGCCCGCGAACTCGGCATCGAGGACCACGTCCACGCCCGCGTCTGCAACATGCTCGGCACGCCCTTCGAGACCGGGCAGGCCGCGGCCTCGTGGAACAACGAGTCGAGCATGTACGTCGACCTGCACGACCTCTTCGCCGAGCACTCCCGCATCCTCGCCGCCGGCGGCCGTTACGTGACCATCACGGGCTGCTGGAACCCGCGTTACGGCCAGCCCTCGAAGTGGGTCTCCCAGATCAACGCGCACTTCGAGTGCAACATCCACTCCCGCCGGGAGTACCTGCGTGCGATGGCCGACAACCGCCTCGTCCCACAGGCCGTCATCGACCTCACTCCCGAGACCCTGCCCTACTGGGAGCTGCGGGCCACATCCTCCCTGGTCACAGGCATCGAGGAGGCGTTCATCAACTCCTACAAGGACGGCTCCTTCCAGTACCTCCTGATCGCAGCCGACCGCGTCTGACCGCCCGCCGACTGCATGGGCCGGGTCCGTCTCCGACGGGCCCGGCCCAGCTCCGAGCGGTACGCCGACCGCGAAGACAGTCAGAAGTCGTCCCCGAAGGACGAGGGCCTGCCCCACTGCAGCGTTCAGGAACGCAGACAGCTGCGCTTGCTCGCTCTCCCGACCGACCATCGTCGTGGCTGACTCCACGCCCCCTCCCTTACCGCCGGTCAGCACTTGGACGGTGCCGCACTCCTTCGGGTCCATGTGATCAGGACCCGGGGTGACTGACACAACTAACTTGAACCAGCAGGGTAGTTAATCAGGGCTCGCGGCGCGCTGATCTACCGCTGTGCGACATCGATTCCGGAGCCGAGCCGGAGCTCGCGTCCCTGCCAGCGTTGCCGCAGCCAGCGGTCGTGGCTGGCCAGCACGATCGCGCCGGGGCCACTGCCAAGTGCCGCCTCCAGCTCGTCGCACAGGCGTGGGGACAGATGGTTGGTGGGCTCGTCAAGCAGCAGCAGCTGTGGCGGGCGCGCCACCAGCAGCGCCAGCGCGAGCCGTCGGCGCTGCCCGACCGAGAGCTGCCCGACCGGCTTGTCCAGGTCCGCCTCGTGCATCAGGCCCAGCGAGGCCAGTGGCACCGCCTCGGCCCGTTCCACGCCCAGCGCCAGCTCATAGGTGTCCCGGACGGTCCGGTCCGGCCGGTCGAAGACGGTGTCCTGGGCGAGCAGCCCCACCGTGAGCCCGTGCCGGCGCCGCACCTCGCCGTCGGGCGTGAGTCGCCCGGTGAGCACGGCCAGCAGGGTCGACTTTCCGGCCCCGTTCCCGCCGGTGACCAGCAGACGGTCGGTCGCCGACACCTCCGCGCTCACCGACGGGAGGCGGCCCGGCACGCGTACGCCCTCCAGGGAGACCAGGGGAACGTCTTCGTCTGCCGTGGGTGCGGCCAGCGCCGTGCTCTGGAACCGCAGCGGCTTCGGCGGCTCCCACACCTGGGAGCGCTCCAGCTCCTCCAGCCTGCGGGTGGCGCTGCGCACCCGCCGGGCGATCTGGTTCTGCACCCGGCCGGCACGGTGGCCGTAGCCCATCTTCTCGTTGTCGCGCGGCCCCCGGTCGGGCGCCACGCGGTGCGCGGTGACCCCGGCCGATACCCGTAGCGCCGCCAGCTCCTCCTGCTCCTCGGCCCAGCGCCGTTCCCAGCGCTGTCGCTCGGCACGTTTCTCGGCCAGGTAGGCGCTGTAGTTGCCGCCGTAGCGCACAGGGCCGTCGATGGCGGGGTCCAGGTCGATCAGATCCGTGCACACGGCGTCCAGAAAGGCCCGGTCGTGGCTGGCCACCACGACGACCCCGGGCAGGCCGCGCACCTGCTCCTCGACGAAGGCGGCGGCGCCGTCGTCGAGGTGGTTGGTCGGTTCGTCGAGCAGCAGCGCGGAAGGCCGTCGGACCAGAAGCGCGGCCAACGCCAGCCGGCCGCGCTGCCCGCCGGACAGTGACCCGAGCGTGCGGTCGTGATCGAACGCGCCGAGGCCGAGGCCGTCGAGCACGAGCGCGGCGCGCCGGTCGGCGTCCCAGGCATCCCGAGCCTGGGCCAGTTCGAGGCGGGCACCGTACGACTCGAGCAATGCCGCGTACTCGGGCGCGTCCTGCGCGGTCCGAGCGAGCTGCTCGGCGAGGCGTTCCAGCTCGGTGAGGTCCTCCCGGGCCTCGAGCAGGGCGTCGTCGAGTACGTCGCCGATCGTCGCGTCGGTGTCGTACGGCATCTCCTGCTGCAGGAAGCCCAGGTCGGGAGGCCGGGTGACGCTTCCTCCATCGGGCTCGTCCGTCCCGGCCAGCAGCCGCAGCAGGGTCGACTTGCCGACTCCGTTCTCGCCGATCAGCCCGATACAGTGCCCGGGGGAGGCAGCCAGGGAGACGCCGGCGAGCACCCTCCGGGCGCCGTGGACGCGGACGAGGTCGTGGGCCTGCAGGGCAGGCTGAGGCATGGGAATACTCCCAACGTGATCGGTACTCGGCCCGCCGGGCGGCACGCCTCGGACGCGGGCCAGGTCGACACGGCGGCGGCTCACACCTCAGGGGCCCCCGTCTCCTTCAGCACGCCGTGGGCCAGCCGCAGCCACCGGTTCACACCGATCTCGCGGAGGAACCGCTCGTCGTGGCTGACCACCATGAAGGCGCCCTGGTAGGAGTTCAGGGCACTCTCCAGCTGGCCCGCGCTGACCAGGTCGAGGTTGTTCGTCGGCTCGTCCAGGAGTAGCAGGTGCGGGGCCGGTTCCGCGCACAGTACGCAGGCCAGGGTGGCGCGCAGCCGCTCGCCGCCGGAGAGCACCCCGACGGGCAGGTGGGCGCGGGCACCCCGGAAGAGGAAACGGGCGAGCAGGTTCATCCGCTCGGCCTCCGGCCGCTTCGGGGCGTACTCGGCGAAGTTCTCGGCGACCGTGCGGTCCAGGTCCAGCAGGTCGAGGCGCTGCGAGAGATAGGCGATGCGCCCGTCGGCCCGCTTGATCCCGCCGCCCTCCGGAGCCAGGTCGCCGTTGAGCAGACGCAGCAAGGTGCTCTTCCCTGCACCGTTGGGACCGGTCAGCGCGATGCGTTCCGGGCCCCGGATAGCCAGGTCGACACCCTGACCGGCGAACACGTCCTTGTCGCCGAGCCGGACGCGGAGCTGCTCGCCGAGGAACAGGTTGCGTCCGGCGGGCACGTTGGTGTCCGGCAGGTCCAGCATGATGCGCTGCTCCTCGCGCAGTGCACGCCCGGCCTCGTCCAGCCGGGCCTTCGCCTCGCTGACCCGGCCGGCGTGCATCTGGCCGGCCCGTCCCGCGGACTCCTGTGCGCCCCGCTTCATGTTGCCGGCGAAGATGCGGGGCAGACCGGCGTTCTTCAGGTTGCGGGCGGCGTTGCTCTGCCGGCGTTCGGCACGTTCGCGAGCCATCTGCATCTCCCGCTTCTCCCGCTTCAGCTCCTGCTCGGCGTTGCGGACGTTCTTCTCGGCGACCTCCTGCTCGGCTCGCACGGCCTCCTCGTACTCGGTGAAGTTGCCGCCGTAGAAGCGGAGTTCGCTGCGGTCGAGTTCGGCGATGCGTTCCATGCGGTCGAGCAGGGCGCGGTCGTGGCTCACCAGGATCAGGCAGCCGTTGAAGTCCTCCAGCACGTCGTAGAGCTTGTGCCGGGCGTCGAGGTCGAGGTTGTTGGTGGGCTCGTCGAGCAGCAGCACGTCGGGTCGCTTCAGCAACTGGGCGGCGAGACCGAGGGAGATGACCTGGCCGCCGCTGAGGGTGCTCAGACTGCGGTCCAGGGTGAGGTCGGTCAATCCGAGGCGGTCCAACTGGGCGCGGGTGCGTTCCTCGATGTCCCAGTCGTCGCCGATGGTGGTGAAGTGCTTCTCGTCGACGTCCCCGGACTCCACGGCGTCGATGGCCTGGATGATCGGGGCGACGCCCAGCACCTCGGCGACGGTGAGATCACCGGTCAGGGGGAGGCTCTGCCGGAGGTAGCCGAGAGTGCCCGTCACGGAGACCGCCCCGCTATCGGGCAGCAGTGCCCCGGCGATGAGCTCGAGCAACGTGCTCTTGCCGGTGCCGTTGGGTGCGACGAGGCCGGTGCGGCCGGAGCTGACGGTGAAGGACAGGTCCTGGAAGACGGGAGTGTCGTCGGGCCAGGTGAAGGACAGGTTCGAGCAAACGACGGAAACGCCGGACATGGAGGTGACCTCATGGAGAGGGGGCAGGGATGACACTTCTGCCCCGGCGGCAGACAGGTGGGAAGAGGGAACGACAGCGAGACCACGGCGGCGGCGCTTCCGCGCACCGGCCGGTGGCCTGTCGGGTCCGGGTATCACCCGGAGATGTCGTCGTCCACCACCATGTCTGGGCTCCTCAACAAACGATCAGACGTCGCTGCCAATTCAACCACAGGACGCGTTCGAACGGGAAAATGACCGGCTCCCCGATGCCCTGAACCTGCAGGACGAGCCGCTCACGCGCGAACACGGCGGGCCGGTCCGGCTGGCCGCCGAGCCGTGAGCAGGGCGATGCGGAGCTCATGTCAACGCCGTTGATGCGTAACGGAGGTGACGGCTTCATAGCCAGTCATCCGGGCGCTCCGGCCGCCCTCCCCGCCGCACCCCCGAGCAAGGCGGTGACCTTGGCTGCGCAGGCGAAGAAGGCGAGCAACACGCCGAACGGAAGCGCCCCTGATGGCGGGTGTCGCCGGCCTGGCCCTCGATCCCGACTCCACCCACCTGCCCGATGCGGCCCGGGGGACATGACCACCAGGGCCGCGGCCGTCCGGCTCACCGGCACGAAATGTGAGAGCGTCGACGCCTGCGTCCGCTACCTGGGGCCTTACCGGCGCCGAAGCCGTCCTCAAACTCCGCGCCGTCCACGCCAACGGCGACCTCGACACCCAGTCGATGAGCCACCGGATCGGCGTGGAGTCGACCGAACAACCCGAGCAGGTCGAGCAGTCCGGCAGCTCAAGCGAGTCAGGGGGTGGGGGAGTGGGGGAGGAGGGATTTTATTACTTCCGCGCACTGGCGGGCTGTGCCGGCGTTGGCCAGGGATGTGGCGGCCAGGTCGATGCCGAACTCCCGGCGGGCCCGCAGGACGAATCGCACGGCGCGGAGTGAGGTGCCGCCCAGGTCGAAGAAGTCGTCGTCGGGGTGGATCTCCGGTACGCCGAGGAGTTCCTGCCAGAAGAGGAGAACGGAGCCGAGGACGTCCCTGTCGCCGGTGATTCCGTTCCCGTCGTGGATCGTGGTCATCCGTTGGCCTGTTCTCGAGGGTGCGTGGGTGAGGAGAGGCCGCCGGGCCCAGAGGCGGATGTGGAGCGGGCCGGAGGCGTCGGCGGGCCCGCTGACGGCGGCGGACCAGTGCGGGCCCACGTTCAGGTCCCGTACCCGCCACGCGCCCGTGGTGCTGCCGGCCGCGGCGGAGTCCATCACGATGTCGTCGCCCCGGTCCGGGTGACTGTGCCAGGCCCGCAGGTCGCCGACGATGCCGACGCCGATTGCCTTCAGGGCGGCCTCCTTGCGCGTCCAGCACCGGAAGAAGCCGAGGAGGCGGGCGCGGTCGTCCGGGAGTTCGTCCAGCCACCGGCATTCCCCGGGGGAGAGGACCGTCCAGGCGAGCTGCGGGAGCTCGACCGTGCGGTGCTGCTCCACATCCACGCCGACGGGTCGGTTGCCGAGAGCGAGGGCCCCGCGGCCGACGGTGTGGGACACGCTGATCCTCAGCGGTGTGTCGGGGTGGACGATCGTGGGCGGTCCGTGGTCCGTCCCCCCGCAGCCGGGGCACGCCCGCCGGCCCAGGACGACGTGGCCGGGCGGGACGCCCAACCGCTCCGCGAGGATGGACCGGACGGCCGCCCGGCTGGTGACGAACTCGGCGGCGCGACGGGACGTCATGCCGGCCGACCGGGCCCGTTCCTCCTCGCTGAGCAGCCGACGGTCCTCGGGCCGGGGAGTGTCGGGAGCCTCCCAGTACCAGACGGTCGTACCGCCTTCGAAGGTCACGTCCGGTGCTCGTCCGGGATCCCGGGCCCGGCCGCCGGCGCAGGGGCGCGGGGGCCGGGCAGGGAGGTGGATCACGCCCGGGTGATGCCGAACCACGTCTCGGCGAGCGAGTCGAGGGTGGGCTCGGGCGGTTCGGGAAGGTCCTTGAAATACCTCGGCAGGTTGCTGTAGACGTGCAGCAGCGTGTGGGCGAGGAGTTCACGCGGGTCGAACTCGTGCCCGTAGGCCTTCATGATTCTTCCCAGCAGGCGCGGATCGCCGCAGGAGACGTACAGGCCGATGCCGACGAAGTCGTAGGCGCGATCCCCGATCATGGCCGGTTCGAAGTCGATGAGCCCGGTCAGCCGCCAGCCGTCGGGATCGACGATCAGGTGCTGCCGCATGA
The DNA here is from genome assembly GCF_039536205.1 of Streptomyces sannanensis. Classification (GTDB taxonomy): domain Bacteria; phylum Actinomycetota; class Actinomycetes; order Streptomycetales; family Streptomycetaceae; genus Streptomyces; species Streptomyces sannanensis. The sequence goes on from NZ_BAAAYL010000001.1 coordinate 7,249,597, forward strand.
CCTCGGTGTGCAGCAGGGAGCGGGGCGGGTCCGCGGCGAGCGGGACGGCATCCAGAAAGTCCGGGATCTGCTCCAACCAGTGCTCCGGCAGGCCGCGTTCGCGCTGCCGCTCGACGGCTCGGGCGCGGCGGTCCGCCAGGGCGGCGCCCCAGTTCTCGGGCCCCAGGACATCGGTGAGGGGCTCGGGGTCGAGTGAGTGCAGGACGGCCAGGGCCTCCCCGACCTCGGTGACGATGCGGTCCCGGTCGGCTTTCGGAATCCTTGGCCAGGCCGTGGCGAGGCCCTCACCCGGAAGCTGCGACATCAGGACGTAGTGCCACCCGTTTTCGTACTCGCCGAATTCCAGCAATTCCGGCACGGGGATCGGCAGGCGCCCTTGGATATACCCCAGGACCCTGTTTTCCGTGAGAGCGTCCTGGAGCCACATCCGGGGGAAGAGTTTGAGGACGTGCCGGTCACCGATCGCGTAGACCGGCTCCGAGCCATCGGGGTATCGAATGGGGTGGACATCGGCGAAGCCGAGGCGGGCGCAGAGATCTTCCACCCCGGGTCGCAGAGCCTCGTCGTCGGGGATGACTTTGTCCCACTGTTCATCTGTGTCCACGGCAGGGAGCATGGCCGCTACGGTAGAGCGAAGGCGACGCGTACGTAAAGATCTTCACGCGCGGGGCGACCTGCTCACGACGGCGAAGGAGTTGGAGGCGCGGGGCGCGGTGGTCTACCCGCTGGGCATGGAGGGTCCGTACCACAGCGAGTTGATGCGGGCCGCCGCCGATGAGATGACGGCGTTGCTGAAACCTTTCGACATCGTCGCACCCTCGGTGCCCGTGCTCTCGACCGTGACCGCCGAGCCGCACCCCGGCGGCGACGGGTCCCGGGACCTGCTGGCCGAACAGCTCGTTGCCCCGGTGCGCTGGCTCGACGTCCAGCGTCGGCTGGTCGCCGAGGGGGTGGGCGGGGCCCTGAAGGTGGGCCCGGCCACGTGCTGCGCTTCCTGCTGGAGAAGACGACCAAGAACGTGACCGGGTTGTCTGTCGCCCAGTACCCCGAGGTGACGGAGTTGCGGGAGGCACTGTCGGTCGGACCGGCCGACCACGCGGACGTGGTCCGCGGTTGCCTGCGGGTCGCCGCGAGCTCCCCCTCCCGCCGGCAGGACCCCGACCGACTGGAGCTCATCGCGCGGGCCCAGCGCGAGCTGGTCGCGCTCGACTCCCGAACTCGGGGCGGCCGACGTCGAGGCGGCCCTGACCTGGCTCCGCCGGATCCTGGAGGCCAAGGGGCTGACGGGGGCGGACGGGCAGGGCCGGATCAATCGTGTGCTCGACGGCAGGGCGTGGCGGCCGGCCTGAACCTCTGACCGGGATGGGCGGGCGCGATCCCCGGGGAGGGGCGGCTTTGCCATGTCGACCTTCAGCGTGATTTTGCGAGGAACCCCGGCGTTCACGCCCGGGAGGAATCGCATCCTTGCGACTGCGGCGCGGAGCGCCGCAGTGTCGCTGCCGGGTTTCGGCCGCGGAGCGGCCGGGTGTCTGTCCCGAAGTCGGTGCAGGCGTCCCGCATGGTCTCGTCGCAGCGCGTGAGGATCTCGTCCGTGAAGACGCCGCGTGGGCACTTCGGGGTGAGGGCCGAGTGTGCATGCCGGGTGTATGCGATGCTTCGTCCCCTGATGGACCGGTGTTTCCTATTTCGATGACATAGGTCGATGCTGGGCGTTAGCCTGGCCGGGTGAAGCTGGTGGTGCAGGTGAAGCTGCTGCCAACGCCGGTGCAGGCGACGGCCCTTGAGGCGACCCTGCGCGCCTGCAACGAGGCGGCGACCTGGGCCAGCCGGGTGGCGTTCGACAAAGACGTGAAGCGTAACTTCGCGCTGCGCGAGCACACCTACGGCGAGATCAAGGCGCGGTGGGGCCTGGGTGCGCAGGCCGCGCAGCACGTGATCAAGAAGACGTGCGACGCATACGCGGTGCTGAGAGCGAACCTGAAGGCCGGGAACCTGGGCAGGCCCGGATCGAAGCGTTACCGGAAGGCCACCGGCGAGCCGATCGTTTTCCGGCCGGAGGGTGCGCAGCCGTACGACGACCGGATGCTGTCCTGGCAGATCGCCGGGCGGCGGGTCTCGATCTGGACCGTGGCCGGGCGAGTGAAGGACGTGGCGTTCACCGCCGGCCCGGAGCAGCTGGCCACGTTGGCCCTGTACCGCAGGGGTGAGTCCGATCTTGTCTGCCGGGACGGCATGTGGTTCCTCAACGCCACCTGCGAGGTCCCCGAACCGCCGCCGGACAGCGATCCGGTGGACTTCCTCGGCATCGACCTGGGCATCGTGAACATCGCCACCACCAGTGACGGCGAGATCATGGCCGGGCGCGAGCTCAACCGCAGCCGGGTCCGGGAGCGGAAGCTGCGGGCCAAGCTGCAGAAGAAGAACACCCCGTCCGCGAAACGGCGGCTGAACAAGCGCGGGCGCAAGGAGGCGCGGCGGGCGAAGGACATCAACCACAAGATCGCGAAACATGTGGTGGCCGAGGCGATGGGGGTACCCCCCTGCTCGAACGAAGTTGAGAGCTTGGGGGAGCACCGGTCGCGGGATCGCCCTGGAGGACCTGACGGGCATCCGCGAGCGGGTACGGCTTCGCAAGCCCCAACGGGCCACCCTCCACAGCTGGTCGTTCGCCCAGCTGGGGGCGTTCATCGCCACGGGCACGATCGCCGCCACCGTGGCGGAACTGTTCCACGCCCCCGCCGACACCGCCTCCTGACGGGAGCCGTCGCCCTCGGCGAGGGCGACGGCCTCGGTCGAGGCCGCCCCCACGGCCGGGGCCGCCGCCGTCCGACAGTCCACGATCACCCTGTCGTTGGAAGAAGACCAGGGGCGCGTCGAGCGGGCGCAGGGCCCGGCGGAGGGCGGCCAGGAAGATCAGGGTCCGGTCGGCCGCGGCGCAGGTCCAGGACGGCTTGGCGGGTTCGGCGCGTCCCGTCGCGCTGGGAGAGGGACAGTCGGTACAGGCCCGGAGTGTCGGGCACCGGCGCATCAGGCGCCAGGCTTCGTCGTAGACGATCCAACGCCGGCCGCCGTAGGTTTCGGGCGGTGAGCAGGACGGACATGCGAGGTGTGGTCGGCGGCCAACGCGCGATCAGGTCTGTGCGGCGCAACCATTGACTCATAGTCAGCGCTGCGGGAAGGATGCGCGGCTGTGACTACGCGCGTAAACTTTCTGTCGCGGTGGCCGGTTGCCCCGCTGCGGTGGGCGGCCCTGCTGTCGCTGCTGGTGTCGGTCGGAGTGTTCTTCGCCGGCGCCGGAGCGGCCCAGGCGGCGCCCGCCTGCGAGGTGCTCTCCACCGGTGCGGCGCCGCAGGCGACCGCCGCCGTCCGCTCCGCCTGCGGGCTGATCGGCACCCCGTACTCGTGGGGCGGCGGCCACGGCGCGCAGCCCGGCCCGACGTACGGGATCTGCGACGCCTCCAACGGTGCACCCTACGACTGCAACGTCCGCGGCCTGGACTGCTCCGGCATGGTCCGCTACGCCTACAAGCTGGCGGTCGGCGAGGACGTCATCAACGGCACCTCGCGGACCCAGTGGCCGTCCTCCCGGGCGGTTGCCCGCTACTACAGAGCGGACGGAACCGCACCGCTGCTCCCCGGCGACCTGGTGTTCTTCGGCAACACCGCCTCCACCATCCACCACGTTGCGATGTACCTCGGGCAGGGCTGGATCGTCGAGGCCCCCTACTCCGGCGGCTACGTCCAGGTGGCGGCGCTCTCCTCGCACGGCGACTACTACGGCGCCATCCGGCTGTACGGACCCGGCGACTCCTCCCCGGAGCCGACCCCGACCCCGACCCCGCCCCCGTCGGGCGGCGGCCAGTACTGGGTGGACACCTTCGCCAACGCGCCGGTGTACGGCTCCCCGACCTCCACCACCAGCACGGGGACGCTGTACCAGGGGACGAACTACGTCTTCTGCAAGGCGTGGGGCCGTGAGGTGTCGAGCGGCAGCAGCTACAACCACTGGTGGCTGAAGACGGATCCGGACGTGGGCCCCGGCGGTCAGTGGGTGTCGGCGTTCCACCTGTCGCGGTGGGGCAATGACGTGGCCAAGGACAACAGCGGCGTGACCATACCCGACTGCCAGGGCGGCGGCGCCCCGCCCGCCACCGGCAAGTACTGGGTGGACACCTTCGCCAACGCGCCGGTGTACGGCTCCCCGACCTCCACCACCAGCACGGGGACGCTGTACCAGGGGACGAACTACGTCTTCTGCAAGGCGTGGGGCCGTGAGGTGTCGAGCGGCAGCAGCTACAACCACTGGTGGCTGAAGACGGATCCGGACGTGGGCCCCGGCGGTCAGTGGGTGTCGGCGTTCCACCTGTCGCGGTGGGGCAATGACGTGGCCAAGGACAACAGCGGCGTGACCATACCCGACTGCTAGTACACCAGCCGGACTTCTCCATTCCCGCTGGTCAACGGATCGGGAGTGGAGAGTGTAGCGGGGCGCAAGGGAGTGTGGGACGGTCTTTGACGGGTCGTCCCACCAGCATGTGACCGCACCGCATGGAGTGGCAGCGCTCCGGGCAGTGCGCCCATGTGATCAGCGATGCACCAACGAACATGTGGGAACAGGGACTTGGCGATCTGTACGGGAGCAGGACAACCGCCTCATTGATCAGTCCATGCAGGAGTGGGACCGCGTCAGCCAGGGTGTGGCTCTTGGAGTGAGTCGGAGTTCTGGTCCGTGACTGGTCCGGAAGTGCTGGTCAGGCGGGATAGTGGTGGGGGGTGCTGGGAGTTACGGCGTAAACCGGGCTCTGCTCGGAGCAGGTCGAGCGGAAGGCGCCTGAGGGGCAAAAGCCCAGGTCAGGCGCCTCTTTTTCGGCTTCTGGAAGAAGCCGGGCTTCTTCGGCGAGTACGACACCAGCAGGTTCTTCGTCTGCTGGTGGTACACAAACCTCAACCCGAACGCTGCGAAGCCGAGCATTCGCACGCCCCAGGCGGCACATGGTTGCTGCAGGTGCCGCCGGCCGGTGCAGCGGAGCAGCCTGACGGCTGTCTGACGACTTTGCCTCTGGTGACACGAACCGTGACAACACCCCGAGTTCGAAGCCCTGTTCACCACCTCACTGCTCGCTGTGAAACGGAATGAGCCGACCTGAGCCCCTCTGGTTCCGGACCCCATCGATGAGACCGAAGCCCAGGACCTGGCTGCCCGGCCTTGCACCATGCGCCCGGCCGCCTCGATTTGGGCTCCTCCGGTGAGCACCTTGACTTCGGTCTGCCCGCGATGGTCACGCGGCAGCCGGGCCTTCCTCGCTCACGCTCATTACTGGTTGGCGATGACCGGGTGGAGATAGAAGCTCTCGTTCGGGGCGGGGAACCTCCCGAACTGGTCGGGCCACTGGATGACCCATGCGCCGTCGCCCCGGTCGTTGTTGCGGATGTTCGCGTACAGCCCGGTGGCGTTGTTCCTCAACAGCGTCAGGTTCGGCATCCGCGAGTCCGGGTGCTCCAGGGTGAAGTTCTGGGTGTCGCGCTGGTTGCCGCCGGAGCCGGGGACCCCGTCGATGTCGTGGCAGTCCCAGATGTTGAGGTAGTCGCCCCAGCCGGACTGCTGTCCGCGGTTGACGTCGAGGCACTTGCCGCTGTCACTGCTCATGATCCGGTACATCATGTGCCCGGTTGAGGCCGAGGTGCCGATGGCCTGGAGGCGCCAGCGCTGGTTGACCGCTCCGTTGGCGTGGTACTGGATCACGTGCGTGCCGTTGGTGTCGTTGCCCTGGAAGACGTCCAGCAGGCGGTCGCTGTTGTCGGCGTGGATGGTCAGCTCGGGCGGCAGGGCGCCGGCCCGCAGCGCGGAGAAGTAGACCGGCCAGTGGTCGCTGCCGCGGTTGTCCCCGACGGTGGCCTGCCAGTCCTCGGTGTCCACGTTGCTGATCATGTAGTCGAGTTCGTTGCCGCTCTGCTGGGTGGCCTGGCCGCTGTTGTAGATGCGGGCGTCCGCGGGGAGGCCGAGCAGACGTGCCCGGTCCGGAGTGAGGTTGAAGTCGCCGAGGACGGCCCAGTGGTTGAGCCCGCGGCCGTTGGCTTCGTCGGCGACGTCCTGGACGAGCGGGCGTACGTCGAACCCGTTGCCGGACGCGGCGTGGATGGACGCGAACGCGACGTCGTCGGTGGGGCGGGTGACCATCAGCGCCGGGCGGTACATGCCCTCGATCTCCACCACCTCGCCCGGGGCCCACGCCGTGGCGATCGCCAGGTTCCGCGACGTTGTGTACAGGATGTAGAGCTGCCGGGTCACCCCGCGGGCGATGGTCCACTCGTAGTGGTCGATGGTGTTGCCGATGGTGCCGATGTAGCGCGCTCCGGCCGGCGGTTCGTTCGGCACCTCCTGGAGGGCGAGCACGGTGTTGTCCTGGGCGATGGCCGCCGCGCCCTGCCAGCGGTCGCGGCCGACCTGCATGTTCCAGGTGGCGACGCGGTTGGTTTCCGGGTTGGCCGCGTGCGCGGTGCCGCCGGTGGCCAGCAGGCCGCACAGGCAGGCGAGCGTGAAGAGTGCGGCGGTCAGGCGGCGCAGTAAGAGCATGGGACGAAGACTCCTTGAGCTTGATTGGTTGACTGTGTGTAAGTCGTGTGCCGGCGATTTCCGACGCCGCCGGCACACGACTGTGTTCACGCGGATACCGGCACGGGGCTCAGCGGGTGGCGGCTGCGGCTTCCTCCATGAGGAGTTCGACGACGTCCGGGTGACCGATCATCACGACGTGGGATGCGCCGCGGACCTCGACCACGCGGCGCGCGCCGGCCCGCTGGTAATCCCACCGCTCGACAGCCGCCGGAATCGCCTTGTCGACGCCGGCGACCACGCTCCAGGAGGGAATGGTGCGCCGGCCTCATTGGTCGCGAAGGCGAAGGCGGAGGCGCTGAAGGCCGTTGCTCAGCGGCCACCAGTTGGGTCTCCCTCTTGGACAGGTCGGCGGCGAAGACGTCGCGCAGCCGGTCGGCCTGAGTGTAGGGGCCGGTCCCCGTGGCGCCGTCGGGGTAGCGGCCGATGAGCTTGTCGAGCTTCGTCCCCGACGTTGGGGGACCGAAGGAGGCGGTGTAGACCAGGGCCTTGACGTTCGGGTTGCCTGCGGCGGGTGTGCGGCGGCTGCGGCGCCGCGGCGGACCGGGGCCGGCGGGTCCGGGGACGGCGTGCCGGGGCCAGTGGCCGCGGGACGTTCAGCGCCCGCCGCCCGGCCCTTGGGCGGGCGGCGGACGCTGCCGGGGTGCGGTCTTCGGATGTGGTCAGCCGGTGGCGGCCTGCTTGATCAAGTTGGCGACGGTGGCGGGCTGGGAGACGTAGACGGCGTGGCTGGCGGCCACCTCCACGGTCTGCGCGCCGATCCGCTCGGCCATGGCGCGCTGAGCCGGGGGTGGGATCATGCGGTCGTCGGTGGCCACCAGGTACCAGGCGGGTTTGGTGCGCCAGGCCGGGGTGGAAACCGCTCCGCCGGCCGCGTCCACGCCCCAGGGGAGCTGCGAGTCGGCCATGAACTCGGCCTGGGCGGGCCGCAGGTCGCCGGCGAAGGAGTCGGCGAACTTGTCGCGGTCCAGGAGCAGGAAGCCCTCGTTCGGCGGCAGGATCGGCGGGACCGCAGCGCCGGGCGGCGGGTCGGCGATCAGGGAGTTGACCGACTCGCCCTTGTCGGGCGCGAACGCGGCGATGTAGGCCAGCGCCGTCACCTTCTCATGGTTGCCGGCCTCGGTGATCACCACTCCGCCGTAGGAGTGGCCGACCAGGGTCACCGGTCCCGGCTGGGCGTCGATGACCTGCCGGGTGACGGCCACGTCGCCGTCCAGCGAGAGGGTGGGGTTCTGCACGACGGCCACGGTGTAGCCGTCGCCCTTCAGGGCCTCGTACACCCCCTGCCATCCCGAACCGTCCACGAATCCTCCGTGGACGAGCACGACACTCCCGCGCGGTGCGCTGTCGCTCATCGTTCCTCCCGGTTTGTCCGGGCCGGGAATCGCGGCCCGTGCCGAGCACTGTAGGAACGCCACCGATGCCGTCGCCTCCGTCAAATGACTTATTTCCGAGGCTGTTACGTCAAGAGCGGTGCAGCTTCTCCAGTGCGTCACGCAGGCCCGCCCGTGAGGTCACGCCCAGTTTGGGGAACGCCTGGTAGAGGTGGGTGGAGACGGTGCGCGGGGACAGGAAGAGCTTCTCGGCGATCTGCTTGTTGGACAGGCCGGCCGCGGCCAGGGCCACGATCTCCCGCTGCTGAGGGGTCAGGGCCTTTCCGGGGAGGGCGCGCACCGGGCTGCCGCAGGCGCGCAGTTCCTGCTCGGCCCGGGCGGACCAGGGCTCGGCGCCCAGCCGCCGGAAGACCTCAGCGGCCGCGCGCAGGTGGCGGCGGGCCCGGGCCGGGGCCTGTCCGCGCCGCAGGCGCTCACCGTGGAGCAGGCGGATGCGGGCGTGGTCGAAGGGCCACCGCTCGCCGCCCTCGACGGCCAGCGCCTCGCCGAACCCCCGGGATGCTTCGCTGTCGTCCTCCGCCGCCAGGGCGGCGCATGCACCCAGGACCATGCGCAGGCGCGGTGACACGGCGTCGAGACCGGCGTCCCCGGCCGCCCGGACATGTTCAAGGGCCTTGTCCCGCCGGCCGGTTCGCACCGCCGCCTCCGCCAGGTCGAGGAACGACCACAGGGCGTGTCCGGTGAACGGCGCCAGGGTGCCGGCCGGGGTGATCCGGCACGTCTGGTGGTACGCCTCGTCGAAATCCCCCTGGGACAGGGCGATGAGCGTCTTGGCGTGCGCGGCATAGCAGGTGATGGCGTGGGCGCGGCGGGATCCGCCCCACTGGTCCATCTGATCGGCGAACGCGCGGGCGGTGGGGAAGTCCCCGCAGGCCGCGGCCACGCAGGCGAGCACGAACTTCCCGGTCCAGGAGCGCAGCGGATAGTGGTACTCCTCGCACAGTGCCAGCCCGTCGCCGACCACCTGGCGCAGTTCAGCCCACTGGCCGGTGAACCAGGCGTGGCTGCCCCACAGGAACGAGGCCTGGATGGCGGGGAAGTTGTTCTCCCCGGTACGGCCGCCCCGCGCGGTGCGCCGCAGCGGCTCGTCCACGGCGCCAAGGCGGTCCGCGTACGCGCCGGCGGTGCCGATCCGTACGATCCGGACCGGGTCGGAGGTGCCGGGCAGTGCTTCGACGGCGGCGTCGAGAGCGGCCCAGTCCGACGGGAGAGCGCGGGCCGGGTCGGCGAAGGTGGCCCGTAACAGCCGCAGGGTGTCCGGGACGGCGGTGCACTTCGCCGCCGCCGCGTCGTATCCGGCCCACAGATCCCTTCTGGCTCCGTAGACGCACACGATCAGCAAGGTGGACAGTGCTTCGAGCACGGTCCCGTCGGCCGGGTCGTACGGTTCGGGCTGGAGGGCGATCGCGCCGGACAGCAGACGGTGGGCGGTGTCGACGTCGCCGTAGCTGTTGAGCAGGTACAGCGCGGTGGCCACCGCGCCGGCCAGGGACGCGCCGTCCGGGGCGGCCTGGCGGGCATCGTCCAGCAGGCGGGGCACGTCGCGTACCCCGCCGGTGAGGATCGTGCCGAGGTACGCCGCCTGGGCCAGCCGCCGGGCCTGTTCGGCGGCCGCCGGACTCAGTGCGGCAGCGCGTACGAGCGCTGCCACCGCATTGGGCCCGTCGCCGCGCCGGGCGCTGACGCCGGCGGCGTCTTCGAGCAGGGCGGCGATCTGCTCGTCGGGCTCGACCGCGGCCTGGGCCAGGTGCCAGGCCCGCTGTTCGAGGACGCCGGTCCAGGCCTCTGCGAGCGCCCGGTGGGCGCTGCGGCGCTGGTCGCTGGTGGACAGGTCCACCACCGCGGAGCGCATGAGCGAGTGCCGGAACGCCAGCCGCCCGGTGGCGTCGTCGACATGGACGAGCCGGAGTCGCTCTGCGGGGGCCAAGTGCTTCAGGCCGCACCGTCCTTCCACTGCCCGGCGCACGATCAGCAGGTTGCCGCTGCCCTCCAGCGCCGCCACGAGCAGCAGGTGCCGGGTGGGCGCGGGTAAGCCCGTGATCCGGGAGGCGAACGTCGCCTGCAGGCGCTGGGTCAGCGGAATGCGTTTGGGCAGGGCGTGGGACGCGGTGCGCTGTGAGTCGGTGAGGGCGGCGGGAAGCTCCAGGAGCGCCAGCGGATTGCCCTCGGCGTCAGCCATCAGCCGGCGGCGCACGCGCGGGGCCAGCGCCGGGAAGCGCCGACTGAGCAGTTCCTCGGACGCGGCCTCGCTGAGTGGCCCCAGCTCGTGCAGCGGAAGCCCGCTGTGGTCGAAGAAGCTCTCGTCGCCAAGCCGGACCGAGCACAGCGTGCCCGCACCGGAGTTCGGGAGCCGGCGCACCACCCGGCCCAGGATGGCGGCACTGGCCCGGTCCAGCCACTGCGCGTCGTCCAGGACCAGCAGCACCGGCTGTTTGCGGGACAGCTCCGCTACCAGAGTGACGACGGCCTCGGCAACCGCGTCCTGCCCGGGTGCCCTGCCCCGCTTGAAGTCCAGGGCCGCGGCGAGGGCGGGCAGATCCGCCACTGCCGCCCGGCTTTCGGGCACCGACGTCAGCAACTGCCGCAGTGCGCCGTAGCTGGTCTGCGCCCGGTACTGCACGCCCGTCGCGTGCAGCACCTGCATCCCCGCGGACTCGGCCTCCTGGGCGACGGCGGCCAGCAGCGCCGTCTTGCCGACGCCCGGCTCGCCGAGCACCACCAGCGACCCGCCCATGCGTGGAACGCCGGTCAGAAAGGCACCGAACAGCTCCATCTCGGCCTCGCGGCCGACCAGTGCGTGCCCCGCGACGCGGGCATGCTTCGCGGGAGGCGCGGTGCAATCGGTGCTGCGGTGGTCCATCCCCACACCCCTTGGCGATCGTCGTCGGCGGCAGACATGTGCTTGTGGGGGAGAACAGGTTCGATCACAAAGCAGGGCACATTCGCTGTGCGGTCTCCGCTGTAGGCGTCCCCCGTACGCCGACTCCAGCATGGAACGCGACGGCCGACCTCGGAAGCCCCACCGCAGTCAGCACCGTCGGTGCGGCGATCGCTGTGCTTCCTCCAATACGGACATAGCGACTTCGGCGGCGCACATCATGGGCTCCTCCACGAGATCAACCGGCCCGGCGGGCACCCGCGCCGGAGCGCCGTCTTACGCCACAGCCCGACTGCTTCGGCAGGAGCATGGACGCAGCTATCCGCGTGCATATGCTGCTCGGGCCAGAGGAGTGGATGAGATGAGTCCGGAAGGCATGGTCGGCCTGCGGGCGACCATCGACGATGTCCGGATGGTTCTCCGCTCTCTGAGCGGCGACGAATGGGCTGCCCCGAGCGCCGCCACCGGCTGGTCAGTCAAGTACGTCGCCACTCATATGGCTGATTTGCTGAGCATCCTGATGTCTGCGGTCAGGGGTGAACTGGACACCGACCTCGGCATTGAGTGGCTCAACGACGTGCACGCGACCGAGAGGGCCGATTGGACTCCCGACGACGTGCTTGAGGACTTCACACGTCAGTCTGCTGAAGCCCTGTCGGTTTTCGACACGTTGTAGAACGAGCCGTATGCCTCCACGCAGGCGCCGTACCTCGACTTGGGAACGTATCCCCTGCACACCATGGCCGAAGTGTGCGCTGCCCGCGTGACCGCCTGCGGGTCGCCAACTACTGATTGGGTTGTTGGCCGTGGGTGGGGCGGGGTCACACCTGGCCGACGCCGGATTTTGTCTTTCCCGGTTGGCGTCCGTCATACGGGTCATCGAGTGCCGCCGTTCGACGGATGCAGCGGTCGGGTCCGATGCGGCTGTCGTCCGGCTGGGACACCTTCCTTGCGGGTGCGCCGGGGGATAGGTCCCGGCCCGAAGAGGAACCCGGTGTCGTGCGGGTTCCGACCCGTCGTTCACCTGGGTGGTTGAAGGAAGGACTCTCGACGTGCCTGATCCCGTCGTCCTCATCACGGGCGCGCTCACCGGTATCGGCCGCGCCACCGCCTTCGCTTACGCCCGGCAAGGCGCAAACCTTGTGGTCTCCGGCCGCCACGAGGACGTGGGTGGGCAGCTTGCCAGGGAACTGGCCGACCTCGGCGCCCCGGCCGAGTTCGTGCGTGCCGATGTCCGCTTCGACGCCGATGTGAAGGACCTCTTCGACCGTGCGGTCGTGCGGTTCGGGCGGATCGATGTCGCCTTCAACAACGCCGGCACCGAGGGAACCCCCGGCCCTGTCACCGAGGTGACCGACGAGGCTTACCAGGCCACCTTCGATACCAACGTCAAGGGAACGCTGCTGTGCCTGAAGCATGAGTTCCGGGTCATGAGGGAACAGGGCGGCGGCAGCATCGTCAACGTCAGCTCCACCTTCGGCCTGATGGGTTATCCCGGGGCAACCTTGTACGCCGGGAGCAAGCATGCCGTCGTCGGCATCACCAAGGCGGCCGCACTCGAAGGCGCCGCTCACGGTATCCGGGTCAACGCGGTTGCGCCCGGCTACACCCAGACCGCTATGTACGAGCGGTTCACCGGCGACGACACGGGTCGTGCCGCGGTCGATTCGGTGCTGCCCATGCACCGGGCAGGCACCCCGGAGGAGATCGCCGAGGCCGTCCAGTTCCTGGGTTCGGACAAGGCGAGCTACATCACCGGGCACATCCTCCTTGTCGACGGCGGCCTCATGGCGGGCGGGCCCCTGTTCCCGAGCTCGTGAACCGCGAGGTCGCTGGTAGGTCGGCCAGTTGAGTATGCCGATTCCGTCACATGGGCCGACTGTTGTCGCACATGAGCCGACTGTTGTTGCAGCGTCGACGGTTCGGCGGGCTCCAGTTGCGCCCTGGTCGTGCGCACCACAGGCTGCCTCTATGGACCACACCCCAGAAACCAGTGTGCTACCCATTCTGGTGACAGGCGCGGCGGGCAGTGTCGGCGCCGTTGGGCGCTCCGTGGTCGAAGGCCTTCGGCATCGGGGGCTGCCCGTCCGGGCCATGGTGCGCCGCGATGACGAGCGGGCGGAGGCGCTGCGCGCGACGGGCGCCGAGATGGTCGTCGGGGACCTGACGCGTGCCGGCGACGTCGCCGACGCCTTGGCAGGTTGTGGACGTATCTACTTCGGCATGGGCGTGTCGGCGCAGTATCTGGAGGCTGCCGTGACGGTGGCGGCCACCGCGCGTGCGTACGGATCCCTGGAAGTGTTCGTGAACATGTCGCAGCTGACTGTCTCCGAGATGGACCTCACCAGCACCTCCGAGTCCGTGCAGCAGCGGCAGCAGTGGCTGGTGGAGCAGGTCCTCGGCTGGTCGGGCCTGCCCGTCGTCCAGGTCAGGCCCACCGTGTTCATGGAGAACCCGCTGTTCCGTGTGGGCTTTTCCTCGATCGCGAAGTACGGAAGCATCAGGCTGCCCTTCGGCCGGGCGAAAACTTCCCCTGTGGCGGCCGGGGACGTCGCCGCGGTCGTGGAGGAGATCCTGGCCGATCCTGCCCCGCACGTCGGCCGGATCCATGAGCTGACCGGCCCGCGCTCGGAGGACGTCGCTGCCATGGCGGCGGAGGTTTCCGCAGCCCTGGGCCGACCGGTCGGTTACATCGACGTCCCCTTGCAGGAATGGATCGACGACGATCTCAGGCCATTGGGGCTGCCCGACCATGTCTTCCAGCACATCTCCACCATGGCTCGCCTTCACGCGGAGAATCGGTACGACCGCAAGGCGGACGGGGTCGAGCAGGTCATCGGGCGGCCTCCTTCGGGGGTAGCCGATTACGTCCGTGAGAACCCCGGCCTGTTCAGCCCCTGAAACCACATACGCCTTGGCGAGCCGGCCATCGCCGTGGAGCGCGGGCTGCGACCCGGCAGCAAGGTCGGCCTCCTTCTCGTCCGCCCCTGATAGCCGCCGGAAGACGTGGTGTTCCCCGGATTCGGTGATCGCCATACGCATCGCGACGGAAAGTACCCGGCTCATGAGTGACGAGCTTCTCGATCTGGCCATCGCCACCGCCGGTGGCCAAGAACCCTGGGACACCTTGTGCGGCCTGAACATCGACATCTCCATCGGCGGCCCGATCTGGGCGTCGAAGGGCTGGCCGCCGGACAAGACGTTCGACCAGATCCTGACCCTCGACACAGTCAGAGAGCACATCGTATTCACCCCGTTCACCCGCCCCGCCCAGCGGATGGTCTTCGACGCCGCCGACCGCGTCACCATGCAGACCCTCGACGGCGAACCGCTCGAGACCCTCGCCCCCGCACGCGCCAGCTTCAAGGGAACGCTGGCGAAGGGCGCCTGACAGGCATCTGCCCTGGTCAGGCGCCCTTCTGCTGTGTCTAGAAGAAGCCGAGCTTCTTCGGCGAGTACGACACCAGCAGGTTCTTCGTCTGCTGGTGGTACAGCAGTTGCACCCAAGCTGACCAGGGGAAACAGCAGTTGGTGCGGCTCACTGGAGGGGTCTGGTCCGGAAATGGTCCGGATCTTGGTCCGTCTCGGCTTGCGCAAGGGGTTGCTGCTGGGCGGGGCCTCCTCGGCCCGGCGCTGTGATCGGCAGTGCGACGAGCTGGATTCCGCCGGGGACCTCCCCCGTTTGCCGAGCACGGGTCGGCGGGTTCAGATGTCCAGGCGGCGGCGCCGGGTAGGCCGTTGAGGAGTCGGTCGCCTTTCGGCCTTCGGCCCTCAATGAGTCGCAGCGGAACCGTTCGGACGCCACGGCGGCGGAAGCAGGAGCGGCAACCAGGAGCAGGGCGGCGCTCACCCCGGCGGACGACGCAGCACGCCGCCCTGCAGCGGATCTTCTGCCCCGTCGTGCTCGCTGCTGAGGCTGGTAGCGCCTGGTGACCACGTGATTCCGATGAATCTTCGACCAACACCTGAGTTCAGGCGCTAATGTGCCGACATCACCATAGAAGCAGGGGAACTCACGTGAATCTTGACCCGTCACAGCTCTTCGACGACTCGGTCACCTGGCTCCTCCAGGCCCTCAAGGCCGGCACGGGCGAGGGCATCAAGGCTGCTGTAGCTCGGTGGTTCTCCCGGGGGGACGATGATGCCGAGCAAACCGTCCTCAGCCGCCTGGACCGTACGGCTGACGTGCTTGGCGCTGCTCCCGAAGGTCCGGAAGGCGAGGGCGTACTCAATAGTCAGCATGAGCGTTGGGTCGGCCGGTTCGAGGATGCCTACAGTGACTGGGACGGGGACCAACAAGCAGTTGCTCTCGAGGAGTTGAGGTCTCTCCTTGAGGAGCACGCACGGGCCGTTGGCGCGCAGTCGGGCGACGGTGGAGTCTCAGTGGCCGGAAACATGAGTATCAAGGCCGAAGGCGGTTCCATCGCTGCAGCCATCATCAACGGCGGAGCAAGCATCGGCTCCCCTTCCTAGCCGACTTCGGCACAGAGCTGAACGAAGCCACGGCCACCTCCAGCCAGGCGCCAGTATTTCCGGACCTGGCTCAGCTCCCTTCTGATGCGCGTTTGATCTTTGCGCAGGATCGTTCGATGGCGGCTGAGAAGGTCGTCATCTACAACTTCCCTCCCTCCCACACGCCGGCGCCCCCGCTGCCAGCTGTCAGCAAGTCCTTCGCGTCCTGGGAAGTGGGTGAACTCAGCGTCAAACCATCCATCGGGGAGGGGCTACCCCCGTACGTCGAGCGGGCCCACGACCTCGAGCTGCGTCAGTGCCTGAGAAAGATCAGGAACGGCTCCTCCTCAGTTGTCGTGATCGAGGGAAACTCCTGTGCCGGGAAAACACGCGCAGCCTACGAAGGCGCCGGTACAGAACTGCACGACTGGGCGCTCCTCTATCCTCACTCAGCTGACGGCCTCAGGCAGGCGGCAGTAAAGGGGCTGGTCAGACCACGAACCATCATTTGGCTCGACGACGCCTACAGCACTGTCCTTGCCGATCGGGACGGCGAGGAGGCCGCCGCTCTGCTCCTGACGCTCAAAGATGCCGTGAGCCACCTGGCGATCGTCGTCACCATCTGGCCCGGCCACTACGAAAAGCTCACCGGCGCCGCCCCTGCCTCCGAGGGGCAGGACCGCCTTGCTCGGCGCCGGACGCTTCTTCAGGCCAGCCACCGCGTCACCGTCCCCGACACCTTCACCGACCGCGAGCTCGATGACTTCCAACGCCGGGTCACCGACCCGCAGTGGGTGCAGGCGGCAGACAGCGCCCGTGGTACGCAGGAGTTGACCCAGACGCTGGCCGCCGCAGTAGAACTCATGCACCGCTACCGCCGCAGCGACCACCCCGGCAAGGCCCTGGTGACCGCAGCAGCTGACCTCCGCCGGCTCGGAGTGCGCGAACCCATTCCAGTGCGCACCCTCACCGCAGCAGCACCCGGCTACCTGACCTCGCACGCGCGCATGAAACTCGTCGGCGACTGGGCAGCAACCGCACTCGCCTGGGCGCGAGAACCCTGCCATGGCGTGTGCCCTGCCCTGCCGCCCGTCCTGCACCCCGACGGCTTCGGACCGGACCCGGACCGATGCGACCTCAATGACTATCTGGAGCAGCACATTGCCGAGGAGCGTGCCTTCACCGCCCCTCCTTCCCCCTTCTGGCAGGCCGCGCTGACGGCGGATCTCGGCGGTCTCTCCTATGCGAAGTTGGGCACCGCAGCCTTCTCCAGCGCCCGGTTCAAGATCGCTCGTGATCTGTACATCAAGGCACTTGAGCGTCACCACACACCTGCGTTCAGTGACCTCTGCGTCCTCTATAGCGAGACGGGAATGATCCACACGCGGCGCGGAATCGACGAGCTCCTTGCGCTGTGCGAACCGATTGAGGACGGCGGCGAAAGCGCCTTTCATCTGGGCACCGACATCGGCTATGTCGCGACGGGGCAGGTGGACGCCGAGTACCGAGAGAGGAGTGCCGAACTCGCGACGGCGCTGCTCGAGCGCGCTGCTGAGGCAGGCCACGAGCTTGCTAGGACCGCCCTCGTCATGATGTACGAGGATCTCGGCCAGCTGGATGAGGCGGCCGCGGTGGCGCGGGTAGCGGATACCCCAGAAGCCCAGCAGGAGCATCCAGCATCGCTCTTGCATCAGGCGGCGGAGGGCGACGCGGACGCGCTGCACGAACTGAAGAGGCTCGCACACACCGGCGGACCCCGCTGGCATGCCCTCGTGGCAACGGCCTTCGACGTGCCCTCCCGTCTGTGCGCGTGGCCTTCCAAGCTGAGCAAGCAAGGGGAGCGGGACCTGGCCCGGCAACTCCTGGATGCCGGCGTCGCCGCGAAGTCCGCTGCGGCTCTGGGCATGTTGCTCGACTTCCTGGACCGCCCAGAGGATCAGCAGGAGGCAGCGGCCCTCAAACGTTCGGCAGCAGAAACCGATCCACACTTCTTGTTCCAGCTGTTCATGGAACTGTGGCCCGAGCGCCGACGCGAGGCACTCGCACTGCTCAGCAGAGCACGCCGTCAGCGCCAGCACGGGGCCGTGCGGATCGTCGTCCGGCATCTACACAAGATCCCCAGTGCACGCCACACTGCTGAAGACATCGCCCACATTCTGGCCATGAGAGACCGGCAACCCTGGGCACAGTACGAACTGGCCTTGTGGATGTACGAGCGACTCGAAACAACTGAGGAGGGACTGCCCCCGCTGGAGAGCATTCCCGACGAGGTGTTCGCGCTCATGGAAGCTGCAGCGGCTCATCACCAAGACGCACGCCGCTTGTGGGGACAGCTCCTGAGTCGCATGGGGAGGGAGTACGAAGCCCGCGA
Organism: Streptomyces sannanensis; assembly: GCF_039536205.1. GTDB lineage: Bacteria > Actinomycetota > Actinomycetes > Streptomycetales > Streptomycetaceae > Streptomyces > Streptomyces sannanensis. Next base: position 7,267,305 of record NZ_BAAAYL010000001.1, read on the forward strand.
GGCCCTGTTCGCCGCTGTCGACAGCGGCGACTACACCATCGTCACCCACGGCGAACTCGGTGAGCACCTGTTCCCAAACCAGCCGACCAAGGCCGAGCAGTTGAAGATGTACGGCCTTACCGCTGAGGGAGAGCCACACGACGTCTGGTAGTCCAACGACCAGGAGCTACGGCCATCCACTGCTCGACCAGTTGCCCGCGATCGAGTCCGCTCATCCATCTCAGAGCCCGACTAAAGGGTGTTGCAGAAGCCTATGATCAGGCAGTGGGAGCGGTGTTCGGGCCTGCTTCTCGGGATCAGTCCGGAAGGCTCTACCCAATGGGCCCGCGTCGGGATCCGCTTGCCCGTTACCCGGCTTGCAGCGTACGAGCGCTTTGATCAAACGTGCATGCTACGGAGCCACAGGCCGCCGGTGTCAAACGCCCTTCAGGGCTCCTCCGCGCTCAGTAGGATCACCGGCAGAGTGGGGCGGGAGGCGCACGGGGTGGGGAGCAGCGGTATGGCAGCGGGGGGCTGGCGACCGTCGGCGGAGCGTGCGCGGCAGCGCCGGTCGGCCGCTGTGCGCAGGCGTGTGCACGAGAAGGCGTTGGTCGAGGTGCGCGGCTGTCTGCGGGACTGGGACGACGGCCGTGATGCGGCCCGCGAGGCCAAGGCCGTGGCCGAAACGATCATCGCGCCCGAGTACGAGGGCCGGGTGCTCATCGAGTTGTTGCAGAACGCGCACGACGCGCACCCGGCCAGAGCCACCGACGGACGCATCGAGATCCGGTTGGACGAGGACGAGGGTGAGCACGGCACCCTTTATGTGGCCAATCGCGGCAAGCCGTTCGGCGGCAAGAACTTCAAGGACCTGTGCAGCATCGCCCTTTCCAGCAAGCGTGCCGACGCCGGGATCGGCCACAAGGGCGTCGGTTTCAAGAGCGTGCTGCACCTGTGCGACGCGCCCGAGGTCTACAGCGTGGCCAGGGAGGGGTCCCGGCTCCTCGACGGGTTCACCTTCCGGTTCGCCCGGCTCGACGACTACGACGCGCTCGCCCGGGAGGTGGCGCCCGAACGCGACGGTTTCGCCGACTACTTGAAGGAAAACCTGCTCACGCTGAAGGTGCCAGTCTTCCTGGAGGAGCCGCCGAAGACCGTCCAAGGCTTCGCGCGCCGGGGCTTTGTCACCGTCATCCGTCTGCCGTTGAAGTCGGCCGACGCGCGCTCGGCCGCCGGGGCGCAGGTGCGGGAACTCATGGACGACAACGCCCCGTTCGAGCTGTTCCTCGACCGGCTGGAGCGTGTCCGGCTGGAGTGGCGGGCCGCGGGGGAGACCCGGCGCAGGACGTATGACCGTCAGGTGGAGGTGATGCACCACGCCCGTGGCCTGAAGGTGCAGCAGATCACCTTGCGTCGGCGGATGCGACTGATCGTCGTCTGTGGGAAGGCCGCCCCGGACCGCGCACGGGAGGCGCTCGCCGCGTCGATCGAGAAGAGCGGGATGCGACGCGACTGGATGGCCTGGGAGAAGAAGGCCGAGGTACGGGTCGCCGTACCGGTTGGCGATCCCTTGCGGGACGGGCGGCTCTACGCCTTCCTGCCGATGGGCGAGCAGATCTCGGCACCCGTCCGCGGCTATGTCCACGCACCGTTCTTCGCGGAGATGAACCGTCGTTCGTTCAACGAGGCGGTGCCATGGAACGGCCTGCTGCTCGACACCGTGGCTGAGGTGTGCGCCCGCGCGGTGCTCGCCGCGGCGGATGGGCGGGCATCCATTCCGCGTGGCGCGCTCGTCGACCTGATGTGCTGGCAGCCCAAGGCACTGGCGCGGCTGACGTCTGCCTTCCAACGGCTAGACAATGGCATCGCCCACGTGCCGTTCATCCCGGTGATCGGAACGACACCCGGGGCTCGCACCTCCCTGCACCGTGCCCTTCTGTGGGAAGGGAAGGACGGCTCCACGGTCTTCACCCCGCACGCCGTCGCCGCCACGGGGGTCATGGATCTCCTCGACCCGCATCTGCACCCCACTCGGTTGCGGTGGCTGGCGTCCCTGGCCAGGAGCGTGGGCATGCGCCTCGAACCCCCCACAGAGCGCCTCGCGTTGTGGGCGGAAGGGCTCGCCGAGGCCGCCGTACGTGACACCTTTGATCCCGGATGGTGGGCGGACTTCTACTACGACCTCTCCCAGGCGTTCCCTGACGGCTCGGCCCTGACCGGCAAGCGGATCGTCATTACTTCCAGTTCGACGACGGCACCGGCCGGCGCGGATGGCGTCTTCTTCGACCGCGACACTCCGCAGGGCGGCTCCCTGCCGACACTGCCCGACGGCCTGTCCGACCGCCTGCACTTCGTGCATGAGGGCATCGCCTGGTCCGGCAAGGGCCGCAAGCGCAGAGCCCAGGGCCGCAAGTGGCTCAGGACCGCGAACCTCGTCCACGACTACGGCGCCGACCGGGTGCTCGCGGTCGTCGCAGCCGCACTGAGCGCGGACAGCGAGGACAACGACGTACGCTTGGCCTGCCTCCGCTACGCCTGCGCGGTCTCCCACGCTCTGGAGACGGAGGGCCGCAGGGCTCCCGTCCTGGGGAATCTCCACGTACTGACCCGGGCCGGCTGGATCGACGCGAGCCGTGCCATGTTCGGGACGGGATGGCCCGCCGAGCACTCCTCCGTCGACGACACCCTGACCCGATTCCTGGAGCGCGTCCGGGAACTGTCTCCCGTGCTCACCCAGACGGAAGGACGGCTCCTCGTCCGCCCCGACGAGCTATGCGGCGACGCGATCCCCGTGGAGGCCATGCGACGCTTCCTCGAACGGCACCACGTCGCTCATGGCCTCCGTCCCCGGTACGAGACCTTCCGCACCAGTGTCAGGGGAGACACCCTTAACCGGCCCTCCCGTTTCTGGGCCCCGGAGCGGCCGGATCTGCTGCCGCAGTGGCGGACGAGCGCCGAGCGCTGGCGGAACCGGCGTAGGGTCGGCTACATCAGCGTGGAGTACCACTCACGCTCCCGTGCCGCGGCCATGCTGCCCGGTCAGGACGACTACGCCGCCTTCTGCGAAGAGGACCGCAGACTCTACGCGGAGCTCATCGTGCACGGCCTCGCCTTCGCCTGGGCCGACTCCGCACTGGAGATGCAGTTCGTACGCCACAGCGATCCCGCCGGGACGCCCTGGCCCACTCCGCTGTCCGCCTTCCTCACCCACGCACCGTGGATCCCGCAGACGGCCGCCCCGAGCGCCACCTCGGCGGGGACCGTGTTCGCCACCGCCGGCACGGCCTGGTGGTGGCACGGCACGCAGCCCCCGCCCCAGTTCCTCAGCGTGGTGCCGGCTTCCTTGCGCAGCAGGCGGTCCGCCAAGCTCGTGGCACGGCTCGGCCTGCTCGGCATCCGCTCCTGGGACGATCCCGGCACCGCGCTCGACCGGCTCCGCCACCTGCCGGACCTGGTGCAGGCCAACGTCCACCTCAGGGAAGGAAGACTCGCGCACGAGATCGGACGGGAGTACGAGAAGGCGTGGGCGCAGCTGCTGCCGGCGGAGGGCGGGATGCGCACCGCCGACGGCGGGCAGCCCGCGGCGCCGCGCCGGCTGCTGGTGACCCGCGCTGGTGCCCTCGCCTCGCTGGACCCGGCGGAGACGGATGAGACGGTCTTCGTCCCGGATCTTGATGGGGCCCAGAACCGAGCTCTTCTGGACCGGGTCCCCGTGCCCGTGATCCCGGTACGGGACAGGGCACTGGGCGGCCGGGTCCACGCTTTCCTCCAACGGAGGACTACGTTCGACGTCCAGCGGTGCGGCGAGGCCGCGCACGACATCCAGGCCGACGGATTGCCCGTCCGTGACGCACCGCATGTGCCGTTGACGGAGTACGCGGGATCCTGGCTGCTCACCCTGGTCGCGGCCCTGGTGGAGTTCGACGAGGAAAGAGCGTCCCGTCCGGAGCCCGTGGCCGCGGCCGACGTGGCCGGCCTACTGCATCGCTGCGACGTGACCGTGGCCGGCGAGGCCGTCCTCTGGATCGCCGGCCACCGGCTCACCGAGCACGGAGCGGACCGAGCCCTGCTGCACCCGCACCCAGACCGGCCCCGTGTGGTCGTCGTGCACAGCGAGCCGCGTACCGGCTGGCGAGTGCTCCGCACCGCAGCCCCCGCCGTGGCTGCCCTCATCGGCGCACCCTACCTCGCAGACCTGCTCTGGAAGGCGCTAACCAAACTGGAGGAACGCGGCCTGAAGACCGACCACGTCCCGGAGGAGGATCTCACGGACGTCCTGGACCTGCGGCCGCACCAACTGCACGCCGTCCTCGCCGAGCGGGCGTCACAGCGTTCCGGCAGCGCGCGGCTTGTCCCCCTCCTCGCCTGCCTCGATCTCGACCTCGCGGAGCAACTGCGGCAACACACCGAGGACTTCTCCGACCGCGCCGCCCTCCTCACCTGGCTCACCGACCGGATCGGCGCACCGAACGCGGAACAGCTCGTGCGGTTGCTGGAGGACGACGACCGGGAACGGCAACTGAGCGCCATATCCGTGTCTCTTGTCGACGCCAACCGCGCATGGCGCGCTCTGGGCCTCCCGGAGATCGACAACAGGGACCGGCATGAACGGCATTTCGCGGCATGGCTTCAGCGGAACCGTCCCGCGCTCGCCGAGCGGATCAGGGACGCCTATAGGGACGTCCACCGGTCCGGACGGTCCCTGGCCGGGTACGTGAAGCTGCGCGACCTCTCCCTACTGGCGCCGGACCCGGCCTGGCACACGACGCTGTGGCATCTCTCCGACGAACTCCTCCAAGCCCACGCGGACGCCTGGCTGATGAAACAGCTTCCCGCACCCTCCTCGACGTCACGCCCGCTGAGGCCGCTGGCCGAGGTACGCGAGGCATCCAGCACAGCGGTGCACAAGCAGGTACCGCGGCTGCGGCAACTAATCGAGGAATGGGAGCACTTCCATGCCGCAAGTCGCCCCACGGTGCTGCCCCCGGCCCAGGACATCCTGCGGGAACTGGACGGCGACGGCCTGCTGGACTTCGAAGTCTTGTCCGTGAAGGCGTTGACCGCTTGGCTTAGCCTTGATCCACCGAGCAATAGCCGGTTCAGGGCTTGGACATGTAGACGCGGGTGCCCTCTGAGCTGGGATGATGGGACTTCCTACGGTTCCACATCCACAGAGCAAGAGAACACCCGCGAGATGCAATCTTCCCATGCCGCGTCGGCGGTGTCCGCCGCGTTCGACGACACGAATCTGGTCGCGTATGCCGGGCTGGTCCCGGTGATGCGGCTGGCCGAGCGGTGCGGGCTTGCCCGTCTGGCGGCGGAGAAGGTGAAGCTGACCGGGGCGAAGAACAGCGCGGGTGCCGCAGCGGACGCCAAGGTCACCAGCATCGTGGCCGGCATGGTCGCAGGCGCGGACAGCATCGACGACCTGGACGTCCTGCGGCACGGTGCGATGCCGACCCTGTTTGGCGGCATCCGTGCCCCGTCCACGCTCGGCACGTTCCTGCGCGCGTTCACCCACGGTCACGCACTCCAGCTCCACGCTGTGCACCGCAGATTCCTGGCCGCACTGGCCACGCACACCCCATTGCTGCCCGGTTCCGGCGAGAAGGCGTTCATCGATGTCGACTCCACCCACAAGCGGGTCTACGGACGCGCCAAACAGGGCGCCGAGTACGGCCGGTTCAAGGGCGTCCGCACCCTGCACCCCCTGCTCGCCACGATCTGCACCCCCCGCTCCCGCCCGGTGATCGCCGGGGTCCGGATGCGCCGCGGCAAGTCCGCCGACTCCCGCGGCGCCCCGAAGTTCGTCAGTGAAGCCCTGGCCACCGCCGCCGAGGCCGGCTGCACCGGCATGCGCATCCTGCGCGCGGACTCGCAGTTCTACAACGCCGGTGTGATCGCCGCCTGCCGCCGGGCCGGATCCCACTTCTCGATCACCACCGGCATGAACCCCTCCATCAAACGGGCCGTCCACAGCATCCCCGACCAGGCATGGCAGCAGATCACCTATCCCACCGCCGTGCCCGACCCCGAAACCGGCGAGCTCATCTCGGACGCCGAAGTCGCCGAGATACCCGCCTACACCGCGTTCGCCAGCCGCAAGAAGGCGGAGCAGGTCACGGCCCGGCTGATCGTGCGCCGGGTCCGTGACCTGGCCAAGCCCGCCGTCGTGGGTGAGCAGGGCGAACTGTTCCCGGTCTGGCGCTACCACCCGTTCATCACCGACAACCCCGCCCAGACCCTGCAAGCCGAGCGGGAACACCGCCACCATGCCGTTGTCGAACAAGTCATCGCGGACAGCAAGGCCTCAGCCCTGGCCCACCTGCCCTCCGGACACTTCAACGCCAACGCGGCCTGGCTCACCCTGTGGGCCGTGACCTACAACCTGCTGCGGGCCACCGGCGCACTGACCTCCGCCTTCCACGCCAAGGCCACCACCGCCACCCTCCGCGCCCACCTGGTCCACGTCCCCGCCAGGATCGCCCGCTCAGCGCGACGCATCACCCTGCACCTGCCCCACAACTGGCCCTGGCAGCACGCCTGGACACACCTCTTCGACACCGTCCACGGACCAGCCGGCTGACACGAACCGCCCCTGCCCACCCCGCCCGCCAGGGCCCAACCGGAACCGAACACGTGGAAACGCTGGGCAGACCAGCAGCTACACGCTGCCCAAGCCCAACGACCATCCCGAAACGGGCTCAGGATCAGTCAGAAGACCACTTTCAGACCACGTCGGTGGATCAAGGCTTAGGGCTCGCGGTCACTGGCCCCAAGACATGCCTCTGTCGGACCGGCGCGCGGACCTCGGACTGGCCGCGACACGTCCCCTGGAGCCCGCGGGGAGCACCGGCGGAGCCACGGGCGGGTGCGGACCCGGTGGGTCCGCACCCGGCCCCCATGTAATGCTGAACGGCAGGCCCGTGTCGGCCCGGCCCGACGACCTGGCGGCGCTCGCCCGCGAGGTGGCCGCAGACCTCACGCCTAAGCAGCGGGCCACCTCGGCTACGTCCGCCACGGCGCTCGCGCCCCGCATTCCGCAGCCACGCACCTCCTCGTCGTCCGGTGCAAGGTCGCACAGCGGTTCGTACCAGGTCCCCGCGAGCGACCAAGACCGGACATTGGCCGTGGGCCTTGCGGGGGAGGCGGCGGTGGCCGCGTGGCTGCAAGAGCAGTTCGGGGTCGAACCACAGGACTCATGGAAGTCCGGCCTGCGAGTCCACGGGCTCGCCGGCGCGCAGCCGGGGGACGACCGGCTCGGCTACGACTTCCTCATCCACGACGGCGACGCGACCTACCTCTACGAGGTCAAGGCATCCACCGGCCACAGCGGCGAGATCATCCTCGGCGAATCCGAGGTTCGACGCGCTTCTCGCCTGAAGCCGGACGAGACGTACTTCATCGTGTACGTCTCTCACGTCCTCGACCGCGACCGCCGCAACATCACCGTCCTGCCCAACCCATTCGGCGCCCCCGACCTCGCTGGCTACGAACTGGTCAGCACCCAGCTGAGGCTCCGATTCAACCTCGGCTGAATCAACAAGTGCGCGCCCGGCTGGCCGTGGGACGACGGAGGTGGCCCGCTCCATCCAGGCGTGCCCGCCTTCGGTCTACTTTGCCGCCGAGTTCCTCGAACACCTCGTAGTGCAGAGCCTTCCTTCCTGGCCGGCTCGAGCCGCGGATCCTTGGGGCGCGCGTGTGGCCCGGTGCCCTTCGCGAACAAGAACAGCGCCATCAGCCGTCCGGGCCTGCTCTCCAAGTCCGGCCGTCGCTCGCTCCACACACGTTCCACAATGGCCGGGACGGCGAGGGAATGGCCCCGTAGCGTTGCCGCGTCCAGCCCTCGTGGCACTATGCCCCGGTCCTCCCAGTCGATCCTGTAGAACTCCGGGCCGGTCACGTTCGCCCACGTCAGGTCGGCATGGGCCGGCCGCCACTCCTCCACCGTCGTGTCGGTCACCTCGGGAAAGACCTCCTGGTCCCTTGGGGCCGATGGGGGTGCAAGCATGCGAATTCAGTGGAGAGCAGCGCCTGCTCCGAGCTGTCGAGGCGGAAAGTCCACCGAATCCAGACATCTGCCGTTCCGCTGGGGCAGATGCTTCGGAGCGGGCATGGCGTCGGGAATGACAGCGGTGCGTGCGGCTCGCTGCTGGGCTCGGCTCTCGTGCACCCTAAGCCTGAGTACATTGACAGAGTCAACGCGTAGGCTTCGGTCGCCGGCTGCGCCATGCCTCGGGTGCATCGTTGCCTGCCATATCCAGCTAGACCATCCCTGAAACGAGAGACCATGGAGCAGCACGATGAACCGGTCACGCTCAGCCTTGCAGGGATCGCGCGGCTTGCCGGAGTCGGTCGTGCCGCCGTGAGTAACTGGAGGCGGCGGCACAGCGACTTCCCCAAGCCGGTCGGCGGCACTGACGCCAGCCCCATGTTCTCCCTGGCGGATGCGGAATCCTGGCTTCTACGACACGGCAAGATCGACGAGTCCTCCAGTGGCTGGGACCGTCTCTGGCCGCGGATCGAGGACCTCGGTGACCGGGGCGGGATGGCTCATCTACTGGCCTCGGCGGGGGAGCGCCTGGCGATCCCGGCGATGAACCCGCCGCGCGGAGCCCCGGAACCCAGCGCTGCCGACCGGAAGCTGGCGGACGAGGTCGTGCGGCTGGCCCTTCGTCAGTCGTCGAAGGAAGCCTTCGCCGTGCTGCTGGATCGTTGGCACGCCGTCCACGTACGTCAGTTGATCGTCACTCCCCGCCAACTGGCCGACACCATGGTGGCTCTGGCGGCCGAACTCCGTGACGACACTGCGCCGGTGCGTCGGGTGCTGGACCCTGCGTGCGGAATGGGTTCGCTCCTGGCTGCGTCCGGTCGGCGATGGTCGGGGCAGGTACCTCCGCCTGCGCTGGCAGGTGTCGACAACGATGTTGCTGTGGCTCGCCTGACCCGAGCCAGACTGGCTCTGGAGTTCCCGGGCTGCGAGCGTCACGTGCAGTCTGGGGACACACTGCTTGATGCCCCCCTGCGGCACGCCTCTCGCGCAGACGTGGTTCTGAGCTATCCACCGTCCAACGAGCGTTCCTGGGGGCACGACGAACTGGCGACCGATCCTCGCTGGACGTATGGCACGCCACCACGGACCGAGCCTGAGCTGGCGTGGGTGCAGCACTGTCTGTCCGTGCTGGAACCTGGGGGAGTAGCAGTGCTGGTCCTACCACCGGGTGTCGCTTCGCGCCGGGCCGGACGGCGAATTCGGGCGGGGTTGGTACGCACCGGAGCCGTGCGAGCCGTAGTCGCGCTGCCGCCCGGGAGCGCGCCGCCGCATGGGGTGGGATTGCATCTGTGGCTGCTGGCGACGCCCCGTGAACATTCCGCGGATGAGGTGACCTTCGTCGACGCTGCGGACTGCCGGACGACCGCGATCACCGGTCGCGGCATGGCCGTCGACTGGGACGGTCTGCGTGAGCGCACCGTGGCGGCCCTGCGTGGCAGTGACCTACTTGGCGTCACACGGGTGCCGACCGCGGAACTGCTTAGTGACGGGACCGACCTGACGCCCTCTCGCCGTACCGTGACCGAGCGGTCCGTGGGGCCGGTGGAACTGCGCCGCGCCTGGACCGGCTGGGACAGGGCCCTGATGGATATGGACGATGCGGCCAAGGCAGTACGCGAACACGAGGCGAGTGCCGCAGCGCCGGACGACTTCAGCTACATCTTCGTAGGTGATCTGGAGCGTTCCGGTGCTCTCGAGGTGATGCCCGGCAAGGTTCTCGCTGACGATCTGATCCAGCAGGGAGAGCAGGCCGAGGATGCTCTGCCCGTCATCACCCCATGGGCCGTACGGGGTGAGGAGCCATGGGTTGCCGCGGCGCAGGCCACCGAGTTGGAGGCTGAGGGACAGGGGGTTCTGACGTCCTTCGGCGATGTCGTGGTCGTGACCGCGGCCGGCGGATTCGACGTCTGGGTCGAGACGGCCGGACCGCGACTGCTCGGTGCCCACACCGTCCGGCTGCGGACCGACCCTGCGCTGCTCGACCCGTTCTTCCTCGCCGCGTGTCTGAGCGCGCCAGGCAACGACCAGCGGGCAGGGACGCGTGCCTCCTCTTCCTCTCGCGTCGACGTGCGCCGACTCCGCGTCCTGCGCGCGCCGGCGACGCAGCAGCGGCGGATCGGGGAGGTCCACCGCCGACTCGTCCGGTTCCGGGAGGCGGTGGCCGACCTGGGCAGGCACGGTGATGCGCTCTCAGCCATGTTGTCGGGGCTGCTGGCCCAGGGCAGGCTGACGGAGGAGTGAGGGGCCGGGCCCAGGCAGAGGCAGGGCCCCGGTTTCCGCGGAGTTCCTCAAGCTGGCCCTGGCAGGCGATCCAGCAGCTTGCGGATTGCCTCGGGCAGCGCCGGGGACACTTCACCTTGCCTCGCGTCCAGAACAAGTTCCTTCACTTCGACTCCTACTTCTCGGCAGAATTCCACGGTCTGGCGGGATGGTCCTGGCCCGGGCCAGAACGCGAGTTCCTCGGCCAGCTCCAGCCAAGTGTCGGCCACCGCCTGGACCGGGCTCCCTTCCGCGGTCATCACCTGGACCGCGACGAGCCGTGCCCGTGCTCGCAGTTCACCGGCATCCGTGCCGGCCGATGCGTCCGCGAGCCGCCTGGCGACATCCCGGCAGATGCGGCCCGCGGAGGCAGTCTCTCCGCGCAGCATCTGAGCACGGGCCACGACGAGGCGCGCGCTTTGCACTTCGCGGACCGCCCCAGGGAGGCACTGCTCGGCGCGCAGCAGCATGGCGGTCAACTCGTCGACGGCCTTGTCCGGTTCGCCGCGTTCGATTTCGATCTCGGCCTCGGCGCACAGATTTCGGAGCGCGGACCGGGTGGGACCGCCGACGGGTCGGCGATGCACCCGAGGGCGGCGCGGACCCGTCGGCGCTGCTTCCGAGAGCGGGGCCGCAGCGGTCCCCGGGGTGCGATGGGGCAGGGTCGGGTCCGGGTCGAGGGCGGGGCGTGGAGAGGAGTCGCCCGGCGAGGGCAGCAGGGGCCGCCAGATCTCAAGTGCCAGTTCCAGAGGCGGCCGATCGGCGGGCGACTTGGCGAGCATACGGTCCGTGATGTCCACGATCTCGGACGGCAGGCCGGGGACGTCGTCGCTGAGCAGCGGCGGCCGCTCCTCGCAGTGCAGGCGGGCCAAGTCGTAGTCGGAGTGGCCGGCCTCGAAGACCAGCCGTCCAGTTACCATCTGGAACGCGATGCAGGCGACACTGTAGAGGTCGGCCTCCGGGCCCGGGTTCCGTTCGCCGCGGTGGATCTCCGGAGCCATGTAGCCGATCGTGCCGGGCGTCCGTCCGTTGGTGTACCGGGTGGCCGCCGGATCTTTCGGCAGGGCGATGCCGAAGTCGGTGAGGTATACGACGCCGTCGCGTCGGGCCAGCAGGATGTTGGCTGGCTTGACGTCCCGGTGTACCACGCCCGCGCCGTGCACCCGACCGAGCACTTCCAGCAGCGGGACGATCACACACGCCGCAGCCGACAGGGTGGGTCGGTTCCGGGTGAGAAAAGCATGCAGGTCATCGCCGTCGACGTACTCTGTGACGAGGTACGGGCGCGGCGGGGAGAGATCGGCGTGGACGAAGGCTGGCACGCCCCGGCCACCGAAGCGTTGGTGCATTTCGCACTCGCGGTCGAAACGCCGTAGCTCTTGTGGGGTGGGAGTCCGGTACCCGCGCAGGGTGGCCTCCGGATCTCGAGGCCACAGGAACTTCACCGCGACCGCCCGCTCGGCATGCCTGTCGTCGGTCGCCCGATAGACGACCCCCATGCCACCCCATGCGCCTTCGCCGGCGCGGCTGAATCTGCCCGCGAGCTTCTTCCCCGCCGGCCATGGCTCCACCACACACACTCCCTGCCTCTCCTGGCGAACCGTCAGACAGCAAGCTACAGGAGATTCTTGCGTGCCTTGACTTTGTTCACAGAGCTCTGTCACGGTGATGCCCTCACCGTCGAGACTGCAAGGAGTCGGCACCGTGCAGCCCTGGGACAACCCTCCCGGTACGGTCGGCGTCGGGCGCCTGGCCCGCATCCCGGTCCGTCATCTGCGCGACGAGGAGCCCGGTTGTCCGATGAACCGTGCTCTCAGTGTCCGCCGCGACGTGTTCGCTGCGGAACGGGTTTCGTCCAAGACTCCACGCGAGGAGTTCCCGTTCGCGCTCGTGCAGGAACTGCTCGATCAACTGGAGTCCGGCGCGGCGCAGAGCATCGAAGAGGCCATGGAGCGGTGTCGCCGGACGCGCTCCCGGTGCCTGCCGCAGCACGTGACCTGGTCGGCGGCGGCCGCGGAGCGTTACCTCGACGCCCGCCGCAGGGACCAGGAAAGCCGCGACAGCGCCGACGTTCCGCGCACGTTCCGCGCCCCGGACGCATGGATCGCGTTTCGCACGCTTGAGGAGCCCGACGAGCGCGGCATCACCGACTACGAGCGCACTGTCTGGGGGAGGCAGTACGTCTCGGACGACGCGACGCTGCGCGAACTCGTGATTCCCACCAAAGGAGATGCCAAAGAGCGACTCCCGCTGCCCGAACTCGCCGCTGTCGCCTCTGTCCTGTATTACGGGACTCCGGCTCGCATCCCATCCTTCGAGCATCACTCCCCAGCTCTCAGGCACCCGGCGCCGCCGCCGCGGCCAGAACGCGTCCGGGTCTACTCCGCCGGCCTTACCGAAGGCCGGGTCCGTCTTCTGCGCACAACGGAGACCGACGCCTTCGCGGACTGGACCGCTGAAGAGATCATGGACTTGCACGAGCAGCACGTCGTGCCCCGGCTCGGCCGTGTCCTCGACGGCCGCGATCGCGTCGCCGGTGCCCACTGCGCAGGTTGCAAGGTGTTACCCGAGTGCCCCGTCGTACCGCGGGCGCCCGATCTCCTCGTGCTCCCACCTCCCACGCGGCCTCGCAAGCGGCGCACGGTATCGGTCAGCGACCTGAGAGCACACCGCGACTGTCCCGCCCGCTACCACCTGACCCGCGTACTCAAGCTGCCGGCCTCCGTTCAGGAGAACGAGGCCGTGCGCAGAGGCCGGGCCGTCGACGGCTGGCTCAACGCCCGGCACACCTCGGCGGACGCCTCGCCGTGCCGCGAGGTGCCCCTACCCGCACACCTGCCCGGCCTCACGGACGATGAGCTGGCCCCCGCCCTCGGCATGCTCCGGGCCCACCAGGCCAGGTGCCCGCTCGACAATCCGGCGGCGACGCGGTTCCGCCCGCAGCATCGAGTGATGGCCCACGACCCGCAGTCCGACGTCGTGGTCATCGCCTCGTGCGATCTGGTCTACGAGGAACGCGGCGGCGTCGTCGTCCGCGAGACCAAGACCAGCGCGTTTCCACCAGGCGGCCGGTCCGTTCTGCTGGAGAAGCATCCGCAGCTCGCCCTCTCGTTACTGCTTCTGGCGGGCGGCGTGCTCGGCGGCGATTCGCGACGATCCCGCGTGGAACTGGAGATCCTGCGCCCGGACGGGGTGTCCCTTGAAGAGTTCGATCCGGGCGATGAGGCCACGGTCGAGCACGCCCGTACCGTCCTTGCCTCGTACACCGTGCCTTGGTCCGCCGAGACCCGCTACGACGCGGTGCCCCGGCCCGGTTACGACTGCACAGGCTGCGAGGCGCTGTCCTGGTGTGCCACTGGTAAAGAGCGCGTGGCTGCCGCAGGTTGAGGGAATTTCCGTTGTTTCCGTCATGTCGCTCGTCGCACCACCTGGAGTGGAAACCGTGCCTGCGAGTCCCCTTGCCACCTTCGATTCGTCCGCCGAAACGCTCGATGCCTGGGCTGCCCATGACGGCGTGCCGCTGCTGGCCACCGTGGCCCGGGCCCTGTGTGTCCTGGACCACACCACTGGGTTGGACGCCTTCTGTCTTCCGTACCCTCCCGTCGTCCAACTCGCCCTGGACCGGGCGGTTGTCGCCTGGCTGCGCGGCGGACTCCGGCCACCCGCCTCACTCGCCGAACTCGTCCAGCGGTGTGCTGACATCCCGTTGGAGGACTGGCCGCTGTCACTGCCGTCGGACGCCGTCGGCCCCGACGACGTTCTGCTAGACCCGTACTCGCATCGCCCCACCCAGTTGTGCCATGAGTGGAGCGAATGGGAACATTCGGCGCCCGACCCGGCTGTGCGGCATCGCGACCAGCAGGTGATGCGGACCGCTCTGGACCGCTGCCGCAGCCACGGAGAGGAGGACGCATACACCGAGTTCCGCAGCCTGTTGGTGCGGCGGCCGGTGCTTACAGCCCAGGAGCTCTTCGCCTTGCACGGCGACTTCACGCTGGAGCCGGTCTGGGAGCTCATCGACCTGATCTACCCGGAGGTCCCTCTTTCCTGGAGCCGGGATGGTTGCTACGCGGTGTGCGGTCGCTGCGGAACACTGCTGACGCCGCTTGCAGGCAGAGAGTGGTGGTGCGAGCGGGATCGCTGCCGACGGCAGGGAGACCCGCCGGTCGGCCGTCTGATCGAGGCGGCTCACGCCGGCACTTTGTACCAGCTGGAGCGCCCGCTGCGCCGACACGTCACCGGGCCGGGACTGGCTGAGGTGGAATTGGAGGACCGGCTCACCGGTCTGGGCCTCGACGTCACCATGTGGCCGGGTTTCGACACCTACGACCTGCTGGTGGTCTTCCCCGACGGCCACCGCTGGGCCGTCGACGTCAAAGACTGGGCGCACCCGGCCTTCCTCGGCCGAGCCGCCCGCCCCGTGCGGCCCGAGCCTCCGTACGACGAGGCGTTCTGGGTGGTGCCTGTCTACCGGGTACGCGAGCGCCCCGGCTATCAGCAGGCGTTTCAGCGAGCTCGGCCCCCAGCGGCTGCTGCCGTACGCCTGCTCACCGACGACGAATTGATCCGGGCTGCCCGGCAGCGGCTGGCCGAGTCGCGCCGTGGCACCCGCGCCGAGAGCCAGGAGGGCACAGATGCGTGATGAGAAAGCCTGGTGCGAGGCTGTAGCGGGGGAGTTGAGGGACGAATGGCCCGAGGCCGGAGCCCCGGACGGGTTTGGCCCCGTCGAGTTGTGCCGCGTCGAGCTGGGGCTGCGGCTGCTCGAACGGCTTGCCCCTACGGCGGATGCCGTGGATGCCTATGCGCTGTTCGGCGGTTACCCGTTCGCGCAACACGCCGGGCTGGCGCAACATCCGTGGCAGCGCACGGCCCTCGCCGCCGCCCGGCACCTCCTGTGGCCGCTGCGGCGGCGCGCCTGGCGGCAGGCGCTGGACGCCTACCGGTCGGTCGCCAACAGGCTGCGGGCTTACGAGCTGCCGCCAGTCGGAACCACCGGCGGTCCCCGACCCGTGGTACCGATGGTGGCCGGGCGACGGATGGACATCTACGACCAGGCCCTCAGCCGGCTGCCGGACCTGGTCACCCGTGCCCTCAAACCGGCCCCGGCAGGGACGAGTTCCTTCCAGGAACGCCGCCGCAACGCCTCGGTTACCATTCCCGAGGAACTCGTCCGCGCCAACCCACCCGGCCACGACCTTGCCGCAGGACGGCCCGGGGGCGGCGAGCCCCTCAGCGTGTGCCGCGCCGAACTGCGAGCAACGGCCCGGTGGATGGACGAGGCCGAGCGCGAGGCGGAGGTCCCGCATCCCGGTCACTGGGAACAGCGGCTGGAGGGGGTCAGGTTCGCGCCCCGCAATGCCGCGGGAACGGACTACACCGAGGCCGACGAGGTCGAACTGGCCGGCATGGTACACCTAGCCGGCATGGTCGGCGCCGGCAAGAGCACGTTCATGATTCTGGTGGCCGTGTGGGCCGCCCGGCGCGAGATCCCGCTGCGCACCACGCTCGTCGTCGGAGACGTCGCCGAACAGCTACGGCTGTGCAGTCTCTTCGAGGCACTCGACATCGCCGTCGCGCCGGTGCTCGGCACCACGACACGCGAGCAACACGTCCAGCGGCTGCACCGGCGGCTCTCCGCCCGAGGAATCGATAACCTCCTCGACCACGACGACCCCGGCTTCGACCTGCTGAGCACCGCCTGCGCAGTGAGCGGTCTGCGCGGCGTCGACGGCGATCCGCTGCAATACCGCGACGCACCATGCACCCGGCTGCATCCCGAGCCACAGCGCGGCCCAGCGGAACCGGAATCAGTCGTCCTGGAGCAGTGGACTCCCGACCGGAGGAACACCGCACCCCGCCAGGCCCACGCCCCTGACCGCCTGCCCGGTCGCCCGCACGGTTGCCCTCTGTGGGCCGAATGCCCGCGCCACGCGGCTGCCCGCGCGCAGGTCGACGCTCTGATCTGGGTGGCCAACCCGGCCAGCCTGGTACAGAGCCAGGTGCCCGCGCAACTCAACGACGAGCGGCTGCGCCAGCTGGAACTGGCCTGTCTGCGCAGCGACCTGATTTTCGTGGACGAGGCAGACAGCGTCCAGATGGCACTGGACCGCCTCTTCACCCCCTCCGGCACGCTGGTTCGCCCCGACACCGACTCCTGGCTCGACCAGCTGAATCGTTACAAGATCGAGGAGCTGAGCAGGCGCGCCCGCCTGCCGCTGACCGACGGCCAGGTCGCCCAGTGGAACCGGGCACTGGGAACCGTCACCCTTGCCGTCGATCCGCTCTGCGCTCTGCTGATCAAGGACGAGTACCTCCGGGAGTGGGCTGATCCCGCCTACTTCAGCCCGTGGACCCTCCAACAGAGCCTGCTCGACGATCTGTTCCGCGATGTGACCCGGCGCCACCGCGAAGGCGAGCAGTACCAGGTCGAACGGGAGGCGTCCGCGGCGGCCGACATGGGTGAGGACAGCGCTGAACTCTACGAGGGCTATGACGACGTGGCGGACGAGCCGGGCCCCTCCCCGCACCTCGCGCTCTCCCCGGCCCGCCGCTTGCTCGAGGCTGCCTGGGATGCCTTCCGCGACGATCCGTTCGGAGAAGGCGACGCCCTCGACCCGCTCACCGGCGTCCTCACCGACACGGCCGACGCCCTCCTGCACCACATGGCAGCGGGCCGCACGAGGGATCGGGTGCGTGAGCTGGCCGGTCAGCTCGTCGACCGGGTGACGGAGGAAGTACGGGCCGAACAGCCTGCATTCACCACGCCCCCGCCCGAGCCGACGAAGGACTGGTGGGACGTCCTATGCCTGCGGCTCTCCTTTCTCCTGCTGCTCAGCACCCTCCACCACAGGCTGGAGCGACTCACCTTCCTATGGCCGCACGTGGAGGCCGCCCTGCGACTGGACTCCCAGGGCAGGGAGCTGGCCCGGCGCGTCCCGCTGGACTACGCCCCGCTGGTGCCCGAGGCGCCCATGGGCAACATCCTCGGCTACCAGTATCTCCCGGACGGCGAGGAACGCGACGACGCCGGCCGCCGGGGCGGCACCCTGCGCTTCTTCCGGTGTGCCGGAGTCGGGCGCGAGCTGCTGCTGAACCTGAACAGCCTCGGCGCCGACCCGGCCACTGGTCGTGGCGGCCCGCACGTCGTGTTGATGTCCGGTACCAGTTGGGCCGGCGAGTCCAGCCGCGCCCACGTCCGCGTCCCGGTGAGCCTCGTCCTCAAGCCCACCGACGTGTCCCTGGCTGCCGTGGCCCGAACCTCGTTCGCCACCCGTTTCCTCTACGACCGGGACGAGCGCCCGATGAGCCTCTCCGGCACACCGCCGCGCGACCGGCTCGCCCAGGCGGTCGCGATGGCCCGGCGGCTCGGCGAACCGGGCCCGGGCGGCTCTTCGGTGCTGGGTCAGGAGATCAGCCGTATCCCTGAGACGACGCGGCGGAGAGCGCTGATCCTTGTGGGCAGTTACCGGGAAGCCGCTGCGGTGGCCGAGGCACTGCACCGGTTCGACGCCTGGCGCGGCAAGGTGAGCGCGCTGATCCCGGATGACGAGGCCCGCGGCAGCGGCGTACCAGCCGGCACCGCCCCGGGGCAGCAGGACGAGACTCCGGCGACACTACGGCGTGGCGACGTCGCCCGCTTCGCCGACGATGACACCGCAGAAGTCTTGGTCGCTCCGCTGCTGGCCGTCGAGCGTGGCCACAACATCCTCAACGAGGAGGGCAAAGCGGCCTTCGGCACGGCTTTGTTCCTGGTCCGCCCTCACCCCCGCCCCGACGACCTCGACCTGTCCGTCTTCGCGGTCAACGATTGGCTGAGCGGCATGCTCCGCGACCAGCCGCGCCGCGACACCCTCGACGGCCCGCACACGCTCACCGAACTCATGGAGAAAGCGGGATCGCTGGACGAAGCGGCCGGAGTCCTGCGCCAACAGGGCCGCCGCGAATGGCGTCGGCTGCTCAACCGCAGGTACGCCTACAGTTCACTGCCCGCCTGGGAGAAGCGCGCCTTCGCCTGGGACCAACTCGTCACGCTCTGGCAGGTCATCGGCCGTCTGGTGCGCGGCGGAGTGCCGGCCCGGGTGGTGTTCGTCGATGCCGCCTTCTCGCCTCGCCTGGCGAGACAGCTCGCACCCGGCAGCACTGGCCAACCGTCCTCCGGGACTGATGTGCCGGGCACCGACGGCCTGCTCCACGCCCTCGCCGGCATCCTCGACCCCTACCTGACGGACGGGCCCGACATCGCCCCGCCCCACCCCGACCCGTCTGCTCGCTCTCTGGTCCGTCTCCTGTACCAGCCGTTCTACAACGCCCTCCGCACAATGACCCATCGCTGACTTCCCGACTCTGCTCGCGAGGAGCCGTCCCATGCCACCCGTCTATCGCTCCGCCCGCACCACGGCCTGGCGCCCGGCCGACGCCTTGGCCTCTCACACCGTGCCCTACCGCGTCCTGCCCTTCCCCGAGCAGTGGCGGGACGCCGTCCTGACTCTCTGCAACGCGCCCCGGGTGGCAGCGGGCAAGGAGCCGTGGAAGACAGCACCGACCTGGCGCCTGGAACAGGTCCTGCAGGCTTTCGCGCCCGACGTCCTCGCGCTGCCACGCCCCTTCTACGACCGTGACCCGGGCGCGCCAGCCCACTGGCTATGTGCGCCCGCCGACCTCCCCGACCCGCTCCCCGGCCCTGTCCTGGACACCGTGCTCAAGCACTGGCTGCGTGACTTGCGGCCCGAGCCCGAGTACCGCGGCCTGCTGAAGGAGACCATCGCAGAACTGGCCGCCCATCCGCCGCGCTGGAAGACCGTCCACCATGAACTCCTGCCGCGTGACGTCCCGACCGATGGCGGCACCGCACGTCCGTCACCGCACCAGTACAGCCTCAGCCCCGACTGGCTGGCCCGGCGGATCCTCGCGCTAGGCCCGTACCCGTACGACGGTGGGCAGCTCATCTTCCGGGCCATGCCACGTGGACCACGTGACCAGGGTGCCCAACTCGTCTCCGAACCGATCCGGTTCCCCGGGCCGGACGAGAAGCAGGACTCCTGGTGGTCGGTGACGCTGTCGATCACGCTCCAGACCGTGCCGTTCGACCCGCTGCCGCGCTTCAACCTCCGCTGGTCGGTTCGCCGCTGGGCCACTCGTACCAACGCCAAGACGGGTCGGTTGCGCCTCCCGTGGGGTGCGAGCACCACCGTCCTGCTGCGTCCGCGCAGGCCGTTCCTGCCGGGCACGCCCCGCAGCGAGCGGTTCGCCGTCGCCGCTCTGGAGCGCTACTGGGACAAGGACATGGGTGAGAAGGGTGACTTCGCCGACCGGTGGCGCGCGGGCGGCCCCGCAGCGATGCTCGCCGGACTGCCCCTGGGCGAGCCCTTCCCGGACGCCGACGCGATCCTGACCGACCCCGCGTCCTGGCTGCGCGACGATGCCCGAGCCGGCATTCTGTACCGCACCGCTATGGGGCGGCACGACGTAGGCCCCGGCTTCATGGCACACCAGCTCTCACAGCTCACAGCCTGGGCGGAAGGCGCCCTCACGTCCGAACTGCGCCGCGCCCCGGACCTCGCGCTGATCGATCGAGGCACGCCCGCGAACATCCCCAAGGGCGACAAGGAGACGGTCGAAGCGGAACGGTGCGCTCAGCGCCGGCTGGCGACGGCCTACGCGCTGGACGCTCTCGACGGCGTAGCGCGCCAGGGCGGCGCTCCCGTGCTTGAGGCACGGCTGCTGTGGCAGTCGCCGCGGCTGCGCGACGCCGCTTTGGCCTCCCTCGGTGAGCTTCTGGGCCTTAAGGGCGACGGCGGGTCCTTCACCGCACAGCAGTACGACGACGCCACGGCCGGCGCGCCGGTCGTGCACGAGTGGTCCGCTCCGGAGCTGACCGTGCGGGTCCGCTGCATGCGCCCGCTCGTCGCGCTCAGTGACCGTACTGCCGACAGCCTCCTTGCCCCGCTCGACCTGCCCACCGGCACCCATATCAAGGACGTCCAGGTGACCGCCGCGACAGTGGCCCGCCGCGACAGCGCCGCACAGTGGCTGGCTGCGGAACGCACTACCGAAGCGCCGGCCCTCGCCCTGGTAGAGATCGGCCGCGCCGCGTCATATCCAAGCAGACTGCACGACCCGAAGTTCGCCATGCGACTCGGCTGTGGCAAGGCAGGCTTCGTCACACAGTTCACCACGGTGCCCGAAGCAGGCGGCGAGAACGGCAAGGGCGCGGAAACAGCGTCCAGCCTGCGGCACCGCACGCTAAGTGCCTGGAACGACGGCCTGCGGCAGCTCGGCGCGCGCACCCTCCCCCGGCTCGCCGAGGACGACGGACTGCCCGACGGACTGCGGCATGCCGCACTGTGGATGGTCCGTAAGAACCGTACGACCCGGAATCGCTGGGCCGCGTACCTCCCGGTCGGCGTCATGATCACCCCCGATCCGGCCGGCACCGACGCGGCCCGTGTCGAAGGCTGGGACCCCGAGGCGCGCTCCGGCGCAGGCGCCTGGGTCCCCTACCCCGAACTCCTGCTGAGGCTGACGACAAAAGCTGAGGTCAAGCCCGTTCTGCCCAGCCAGCGCGGCTCACAGGACGACGAGGCCGACACCTCGGAGGTGCAGACGGAAAGTGGGACCGAGCGCCCGAAACGCTACCAAGAACGTGAACGGCAGCGCCGTGAGGCCGCCGAGTGGCTTCAGGGTCTGCGTGCCTCCCTACGCACCGCACCAACCGTCCTGTTCGCCGAGGCCCACAACGCCCGCTCGCACTGGACCTGGCTCCAGGACGGCCGGATCGAACGGGATCGCCTGCAGGACGGCCTCGCTCCCGCTCGTCGCCTCGACCCCGACCTGCGGATGGTCCGGGTCCGCGCAGGCGCCCGGAACGAAACTCCGCAGTGGTGGGGGAGAGCCCCGGAGGGCAAGGCGAACGGCATCCAGCAGGGCTTGTGGGTGCCAGAGGATGCCGCTGAAGACGCCCGCGTGTTCTTCAGTACGACGGCCAAGCCCGTGCAGTTCAAGCACGCGGCGGTGACCGCCGACAAGCTCTCGCCCCGGCCGATCGCTCAGGGCAAGCGCAAGGGTGAACCCACCATCGACACCGGCCAGGCGGCCTGGATGCCGGGGCTGCTGGAGATCGCCGTCGTCGGTTGCCATCGGGACGACGGCGACGACCCTAGGTCCCTCGCGCTTCTCACCCATATTCTGCGCCAGCCCTCGGACTACGACCAGGCGCTTGCCCTGCCCCTGCCACTTCACCTGGCCGGCCTGGCACAGGAGTACGTACTGCCGACACCGAAGGACGACGAGGCGGAAACGGGAGACGCAGGGGCCACGGTCCAATCCGACGCTTCAGACGATTTGGATGACGCGCAGGACGCATCGCCGGTGGAACAGCCTGTGCCGAACTTGGAGTTGGAGGCACTCGACGTCGACACTGAAGGGCAGCTGCAACTGTTCGAAATGTAGGTCTGGCCGTATTCGGTGGTGACGGTGGGTAGCCATCACCGATCATGACCGTTCAGTCGCTGTGCCATACGGCCGGTGGCCGCCGCGCCCAGGGCCGCGGCCACGCGAGTCCGGCACTCGCACGGCCGCGCCCGCAGCAGGCCCGCGGCCACGCTCACGCAGTATCCGCCCTCACAGACCAGATTTTGCTGGGTAGGGTGATCCGTGTTGCCGCGGGGCTCGGCACCGAGTCAGGAGCGGGGGTGGGGACGGGTGTCGATACCCGCACTGCAGGCCATGGAGCGCGCCCGGGCCGCCGGAGGCCGCCTTGTGGACTTCACTCAGCGGGAGAGCCGCGGCATCGGACAGGTGTGCCCGTGGGACTTGGTGGTAACCATCGGGCCGGAGCCCGAGGACCTTGATGCGGCAGCCTGGATCATCGCCGACGAGATCATGCGGGCCCGTACCGACCTGGACGACCTCGCATACCGGCTCTGGCGCGACAGCGCCCTGGCCGGCACCCCCGCTGACCGGCCCCGATCGCGCCCACGTCCTGCTCTACGCCGGCCCGGTATTCGAGGCCAACGACACCACCGGCATTACTGGCTACGTAGGCGAGTGGCTCTGGTATCTCTCCACCCGCGACCTTCCCCCCGAGCCGGGGCGCAGCGTAGAGATCCTGGACCCGCCCTCATCGACGGTGACGGACAGCGGGCCGGACGGGCTGGTGATCCACCGAGTGCCCGGCAGCGAGCTGGGGTTCGTCTTCCGGTTGTGGGAGATGAAGAAATTCACCGCGGAAAAGACGAAGCCGAGCGACACGATCCGCAAGGCATGGCAGCAGTTGAACACTTGGGGGGCGCGGTACCTGGGTCAGATCTCGTGGGGAGGCCGGGAGCTGGCCCCCGACACCCGGGAGTTCGTTGCCTCAATAGCTCGGCAATGGGTGGACGCGAAGGTGTCGGGGAACGGCGGGGTCAGCATCGCTCTCGACGCCGAATACATCCCGGACACGGCCTTCGAGCGCTCGCACCAGCACTTCACCACCCACACCCACCCGGGCGCGCTGCAGGGCGTAGTGGTGGCGATCGAGGATCTTGAAGACTTCGCGAAGGACGTGAGGAGGTACGTGTGGAGCGCACTCTAGACCTGGAGGTACTCGCGTCCGCGCTCGGCGAGCACCGGGCGGGCGGGGTGCTGCCCAGCGCACCGGACCTGCTGGCGGCGATGACCGAGCTAGAGGTCGCGGCCTTCCGCGGTGAGCGGGAGATCGAGGACGAGACCCTCGCCACGGCGTGGTACCTGCACGGGCTCGCGGCGCTCGCCCCGGAGACTCCTGGCTACGACGCGGTGCAGGTGCGGCGAGCCTTCGCCACAAGCGCGCACCTGATGGACCTCGCCCTGGGCGACGAACGCAGACCCGAGGCTGAGCGGCTCCAGATCGCCTTCGCCGCCCAAGCCGGATACCGGCGCAGCGAGCAGGACCCGAACGCCACCGCCGTCTACCGGCAGGTCCACGCTCTCGTTGACATCACCGGTGAACTGCGCGGGCACATCGGCACCCTGTCGGTAGAGGCCGGCGTCATCTTTCTCGGCTTCGACCGCCCGGAGCTGGGCCGGGCGCTGCGTGCGTGGAGGCGGCAGCTGCGTGGGGTGAGGGCAATGATGCGCCGCGAGTCCCTGGCGGGGACCATGTACGGGCCCGCAGAGGCCGTTGTGGAGGCCGTCTTCCACCTGTACCAGTTCCTGGCAGTGGGCGAGGAACGGGATCTGTTGGCGGCGCAGCGGCTGCTGCGGGACGTGATGACGCAGGCGGCCGGCCGGGGCGATCGGCTCGCGCGGTGGGTTGCCGCGCATCTGTACCAGCTGAGCGGGGAGATGGCGGCCAGCAGCCTGTACCAACTGCTCCCCCCGGGCACTCCCCGGGCAGTGTCGCGGAGCTTCGCACTGTCGGAGCCGCCAGTGATGACGCTCTGGCCGCCGCAGCGCCAGCTCCTGATGCTCAAGCGCGGCAATCCGCTCGACCCGGCGACGTCTCGAAGCCTGATCAGTGTGCCGACCAGCGCGGGCAAGACGCTGATGGCGCAGCTGGTGATCTGCTCGCACCTGGCGCAGCGCCCCGGGCGCGTGGTGTACGTGTCGCCGATGCGCAGCCTGGGGCGGGAGATGCGCGGGACACTGCGGGGCCGGCTGCGGGTGCTCGGGCGGCGCCTGGCTGCAGAGCAACCGGATTTTCCGCTGGGCACCTGGACCTCCTCGGCCCAGCCGGACGGCGGGGACGTGGAGATCGTCACCCCGGAGCGGCTCATGCACATGATCCGCAACCACCCCGGCGAAGCACTGGCGGAGGTCGGGCTGGTCGTCGTCGACGAGGCCCACCACCTGGGCCAGGGGCGGCGCGGCTTCGTGCTGGAGAGCCTGCTCACGCTGCTGCAGGCTCGCAGGGACATCCGACTCGTGCTGCTGTCCGCGGCGGTCGGCAATAAGGGCGACATCGCCTCGTGGCTCGACCCGGAGCGCCCCGAACGGGAGGTCTACTTCACCGACACCTGGCGGGGCCCGCGCCGGATGCACGGGCTCATGTATCCGAACCTCATGGCGGAGCAGGCCGAGTTGACGGAGCGGCGACCGACGGCAAAGCATGCCTCGCCGGTGCTCGCCACCGTGCCCGTCGAGACCCTCCTCGATGTCCGGCCGACCGCCTCGTCCGCCATCGCCCGACTGACTACCGGAGAGGTGGGCACGCGGCGCTTCGCCGGCTCCGCAGGCCGGTGGAACGCGCGGACCCGTCTGCCAGGCGGGATCGCCGACTACCAGGTCTTCGCCGCTGGCGCCGCGGAACTCACTGCGGTCGGCAGCGTGCTGATGGTCGTCGGCACCCGGCGGGCAGCCCGTGACGCGGCACTCGCCATCGCCGAGTGCCTGCCCGAGCGGCCCGAAGCCGAGGCTCTGACCGACTACCTCGCCGACACGCTCGGCACGGAACACCCGCTAGTGCGCTGCACCCGGCACGGCGTCGCCTACCACCACGGCGCCCTGCCCGAGGATGTCCTGCACGCCGTCGAGGGCGCGCTGCGTCGCAACGAGCTCCTGGCGATCGCCAGCACCAGCACCCTCACCGACGGCGTCAACCTGCCCGTGCGCACGGTCATTATCCACCACAAGGTCGACGGCGACCCGCTCACCTACGACGGCCAGCGCACCCTGTCCCCCGCCGAGCTCCTCAACGCCATCGGCCGCGCGGGGCGGGCTGGTCGGGAGAGCGAGGGGTGGATCTTCCTGACCCGCCCCTACCCGCCCCGCCCCGACGAGTTCGACTCCCTCAACCCCGACCCGGAGCAGTTGCGCGTCGTTTCCGCACTGCTGACCGACGAGGCCCTGACCGCACTCGCTGACGCCGAGGACACCCTGCGACAGGACGCTGACGGAGTCTTCGCGCTGGCGGATGGTATCGCCGCAGACTTCGCCTCGTTTGTCTGGCTCGTCCTGCAGCTCCACGCTTCCTCGCCGACGCCGCAGGGCAATCCCATCGACGCCCTGGACGCACTGTTCGCCCTGTCCCAGAGAGGCAACGGCCGGCAAACCAGCCGGTGGCTCACCCTCGCGGACAAGGTTGCCACCGTGTTCGAGACCACCGACCCGGCCCAGGCTGGCCGGTGGGCCGCCACCGGCACCAGCCTGGGGTCGGCCCGCTACCTCGACTGGCTCGCGAACCAGTTGGCCGTGCTGCTCGACCGGCACACGGTGGACGACGCCATCGGAGGCGACCGGCTCGCCGAACCGGAGGAATGGTCGCTTCAACGCACCCTCGACTTCCTCACCGAGCACCAGGTCTTCGACCGTCTACTCGACCACGTCCCGGAGGTCACCAAGACCTGGAGCTTTAAGGACAAGGAGACACGGGGCACACAGATGGACGTCCCGATCGCCCCCGCGCTCCGCGAGTGGATCTCCGGCACCACGATCCCCGACCTCGCCCGTTCCTGGCAGCCCGGCGTCGCTGCCGGGTGGGCGCTCGAACAGGCGGTACGCAACATCAGCACCGCCTTCGGGCACGCCCTGAGCTGGACCGTCGGCGCCCTCATCAACCTGGTCAACACCAGTCCCGTGCTCTCTCCCGGCGCACCCAGGCTCAACACGCACACCGCCTGGCACATCCGCCACGGCGTCGACACCGAGCAGGCCCTGACCCTGCTCACCTCCGGCATCACCTCCCGACGCATCGCCCACCTCCTCGGCCGCGATGCCGCCCGCCTGGGGCACCGGTCGGCCGGCCTGCGGCAGTGGACCGCCCAGCACCACATCGACGGCTGGACACGGCAGTACGAGGCGAACGACTACGAGGTCCAGGACCTCCTCGACTACGTCCGAACCCCCTCCGACCCGATCAACCAGCTCCTCGACAACCGCGCCGCCACCACCCCGCTAACTCGGCTGGCAGCAGGGACACCCGACGGCCCGGTCAGCGTCGCACGGCCTAGCGAGCGCCACCCGACCATCCGCGTCGGCCGCGACCGTCGCCGGGTGGCGACTGTGCCCGCCGACCGCCACCTCGATGTCCTCGCGATGCTCGACAGCGGCCTCGACCTCAACCACCGCCTCCACAACGGTCAGCTCATCACCACCCGGCGCGCCCGGTAGCTTTCGCCGAGCAGGTCGAGGAACTGAGCGAAGACAGCACAACCAGTGGTCAGCAGATCAGAGGCTGGGCCGACGCGGTGACGACCCACCAGCGGGTGCTGCGACGCAGCGGAGCCCCGATGGTTCGCACTCCTGTGCGAGGGAGGGCCTTTGTCAGAGGTCGTCCGTAGCATGTGGGTTACCTGGAGGAGGTGTTGTGGCCGTACCTGTCGCGCAGCAACGCAAGTTGACCCAGCGTTCCGGCAATATCTGCGCCTTTCCCGGATGCGGCTTACTGCTGACGGCTCAGGGGACGCCGGAAGACCCCGTTGTGGTGCTTGGCGAGATGGCCCACATCGTGGCGGAGAGCCCGAACGGTCCGCGGGGCGATTCACCGTTGACGCCGGAGGAGCGCAATCGGTACGAGAACCTGATCTTGCTGTGCAATCAGCATCACCAGCTGATCGACTCCGAAGGTGCGCTGGCGAAGTACACGGTGGAGCGTCTGCACGCCATGAAGGAGACTCACGAACAGCGGATCGAGCGCAGGCTTGGCGGGCGTTCCAACGTGCCGACGGAGCTGCCCCCGATGGTCAACGACACCGTGTACAGCAACGTGCTGCCGGTTACGCAGATGCCGCGCTACATCTACGGAGCTCCTTGCTCTGTCGGCCGGGAGAACGAGGTCCGGCCAGCCGCGGCATCTGCTGGGACGATGACGCCGTTCATCCTGCGTGAGGGGCGGTTGTGGGCATTCCAGGACTTGCGGGACACCAGCAACCCGTTCGTCGACGTGGTGGCGTGCACGGAGACCGAGCGCTTCTCCACCAAGGAGTGGTGGACGGATCCCGACAGGCTGGGGTGGTACGTCGCGCTGCTGAACCGGTCGCTGAACAAACTCACCGGACGTCTCGGACTGCGGCTCGACCACGACCACCACCGCTACTACTTCGAACCGGAGGCTGCTGGCGTTGAACGCTCCGTGCCATACCGGCCGTTGAATGCCAGCAGGGCGACCCGGAGCGTCGTATGGCAGCCCAAGAAGCGAGCGACCGGGGAGGCTCGCAACTATTGGCTTCACCGTGCTGTTTCGCTGCGCTTCTTCCTCATCGGTGACAACCAGTGGTGCCTGAGCGTCAGACCCGAGTTGCGTGTCACCTCCGACGGCTTCGAGTCCATACAGGCCAAGTACATCGGGCGGCAGGTGACCCGGAAGAAGTCCCGCCTCTTCAACCACGACCTCCTGGGCGAAGTGCAGTTCTGGCGGGACTTCCTCGGCAGGAGCACTCCGCGGATTTTCTTCCCCTTCGGCACGGACAGGCAGAATTTGATCGTCTCGACATCGCTGAGTAGCGGACAGGTGCGCTGGCCGGGCATTCCCCCCGAGCACGACATGCCCTTCAAGAATGTCGACTACGTGGACGACCTCTTCACCTGGGCCGAGGCGGAGGGTCTGAGCGAGGACGATGATGCCGCCGACGAAGACGACGACGCGGAGGAAACGCTGCGATGACGGCACGCCCTGCTCCACCGAGGATCTCGCCCGCCGGCTCCCCGTCGCTCATCGCTAGCACCTACTTTCCCGAACCGCTGCTGCAGTTCGCCGACGACGGCCTGCACATTGACCCCAAGGCCGGCATCGCACGCTACGGGCCGCGTTCCTGGACGGCATCGGGCCGCCATCCCACCCGGCTGCGCGTGGGGCTGATCGGTACCGCCGAGCTCGTCGAGGCGGCCCGTACCTGGATGAGCAGTCGCGCCGAGGGCGTACGCGGGGATCTGAACAACCCGGAGTTCCCTGGGTGGATGCCCGACCGCGGGTTCTTCTCGTCGCTGGAGTTCGACGACGCGTGGAATGAAGAACTGGGGCAGACCGAACTGCGGCAGGTACTGGAGATCAAGTCGCAGAAGGACCGCTTCCACGCTGCCTTGACCCTGTTCGAGGCCAAGTTCCGGCAGTTGGCAGAGCGTGACAGCGTCCCCGACTACGTCGTGATCGCGCTGTCCGACCAGATCGTGACGCGCTGCGGCACGGCCGACTACACCGGCAAAGAGACCGGCGCGGTCCATCGCGACCTGCGCCGGGCTCTCAAGGCGAGCGCCATGAAGTTCCGCATACCAACGCAGATCGTCCGAGCGCCCGCGCTCGACGGGCGCGACAGGACACCGCCCTCCCGCATCGCCTGGAACTTCTTCACCGCGATGTACTGCAAGGCGGGAGGCTATCCGTGGAGTCCGTACGGCCTTACGCCTGGGACCTGCTACGTCGGCATCGGCTTCTATCGGCCACTGGGTAGCGCGGATGCGACGATGCAGACCAGCCTCGTGCAGGTGTTTGACGAGCGAGGGGAAGGACTGGTTCTCCGGGGACACGAATTCGAGTGGGATCCGAACAAGACCGGGAGTCGTTCGCCTCACCTGACGGCTGACGGCGCGCACCAGCTGATGGCCCTGGTACTCGACCGGTACGAGGCAGCCATGAAGCAGACCCCGGCTCGCATCGTGGTCCACAAGACCTCGCGCTACTGGCCGGACGAACGTGACGGCTTCCGCGCGGCGATCGAGTCCCGTGTGCGGCGCTACGACCTGATGGCGCTTGAGGTGCAGAGCCGGGTACGTCTCATCACCACATCGAAGTACCCGCCGCTGCGCGGAACCCGTTTCACTTTCGGTGACTTGGACTACCTGTACACGACGGGCTACATATCCGCGCTCAACGAGTTCCACGGGATGCACGTTCCGGCGCCGCTCCAGGTCGCAGACCATGTCGGACAGGATTCTTCGCGAGATGCTCTGCTGAAGGAAGTCCTCGCGCTCACGAAGCTCAATTGGAACTCGGCCGCATTGGGCGGACTCCTGCCGATCACGATCAAGTTCTCCGGGCTGGTCGGCGAGATCATGAGGGAGATCCCCGCAGACCGGGAGCCACTGCCTCAGTTCAAGTTCTATATCTGAATGCACGAGGTGCCGGCCTCGGGCAACGCCCCCTTCTCGTCAGCTCCCTGCCGGCGAAACGGCTGTACGACCTGCGGCACTCGGCGCTGTCCACCTGGCTGTACGTTGGCGCGACCCGCCCGAGGTCCCCTGAGGGCGTCGAAACAGCGGTGAGGTTCTCCTGTCCCTGGACGCTTTGTCTTATGACCGGCGCGGCTCAGCGGTACTGCTCGGTCTCCACGAAGCCCGCGTCCGCGTCGAAGGCGGCGGCGGGCGGGTTGAATCCGGGCGGGCTGTCCTTCAGGGCCAGGCCCATCCCGGGGAGCTTTTCCATGACCTCGGCGATGGACTTCGCACCGAAGTTGCGGACGTCCGGGAGGTAAGCCTCGGAGCGCTGAACCAGTCGATCGGGCCTCCGGCACACGTTCTTCACGTGCCTCGTGCTGGTTGCGGAAACAATTCTCCGCCCGTCCGACGTTGTCCATCTCCTATGCGATAACGGGGGTGGTCGGCTTGAAGTTGTTCCGGACGGACGCATCGCAAAGCGGCGTGAGCGAGGTCATGCCGCGTCTTGCTGAGGTCGAGGCAGATGTGCAGGGTCTCGTCGAGGCGCACATGGAGACGCTGCTAGGTGTACTGACCCGTGAGGTTAGGGACGCGGCTGGCGGGTGGTTGGCCCTTGAGCGCGGTGTGTCCGCGGTGGTGATTGTAGGTGTGCAGCCAGGCGGGGTATGCCTCGCGTCGCTCGGTCTCGCTCCGGTAGGGCTGTGCGTAGGCCCATTCGTCGAGGAGGGTGCGGTTGAACCTCTCGACTTTCCCGTTGGTCTGGGGCCGGTAGGGGCGGGTCCGCTTGTGTGAAATCCCTTGCTCTGTGAGGCAGTTGCGCCACAGGTGGGATTTATAGCAGGAGCCGTTGTCGGTCAGGACGCGTTCGACGGTGATCCCGGCCTGGGCGAAGAAGGCGTGGGCCCGCTGCCAGAATCCGACGGCGGTCTCCTTCTTCTCGTCGCCGAGGATCTCGCTGTAGGCGAGGCGGGAGTGGTCGTCGACGGCGTTGTGCAGGTAGCTGTAACCGACGCCGGAGCGGGTCTTGCGGCCGGCCTGGCGTCCGAGGGTCTTGTGGCCTCCGCCGTCGGGGATGTTGCCGAGCTTCTTGATGTCCACGTGCACCAGTTCGCCGGGGCGTTCACGTTCGTAGCGGCGTATGACGCGGCCGGTGGCACGGTCCAGGTGGGTCAGACGGGCCAGGCCGTAGCGGGTCAGGACCCGGTGGACGGTCGCGGGGTTCAGCCCGAGAAGGTAGGCGATGCGGGCCGGCCCCCACCGGCGCAGGACGCGGACCTTGATGATGCGCCGCTCGGTGCGGGTCGGGGTCCGGCGCGGGCTGCGCTGCGGGCGTGAGGACCGGTCGGTCATGCCTGCCTCGCCCAGCTCGAGGTAGCGGCCGGCCCACCGCTGGGCTGTCGTGGGTGAGACCTGGAAGCGTTCGGCGGCCCGGCGCAGGGTCCAGCCCTCGTCGACGACGCAGCGGGCCAGGCGCAGGCGGCCGGTTTCGCTCAGGGGTGCATTACGGTGGGGCACGAGGGCCTTTCTGTTGCTGGTGCAGATGTCGCAATCCACACCAGGCCAGAAGGCCCTCACCCATTTCAAGATTGGTCAGCCGTGACCCCTGTCACTGTCCACAACCTCCCGAGACAGAACAGCTAGGGCGCGTATTCGGTTGTGATCAAGGGGTGGTCCGCGTGAGGTCCTTGATCCAGATCATCGAGGCGCGGAGGTGGAGGCCGGCGAGGTAGCTCTCAGGGGTCTTGTCGAAGCGGGTGGCGATGCCTCGCCATGCCTTCAGCTTGTTGATCAGCCGCTCGACGGCATTCCGCTCCTTGTAGAGGTCGGCGTCGTGGCTGACGGGCCGACCGCCCCTGCTGCCTTTCTTCTTCCGGTTGGCGGCCTGGTCCTTCTTCTCCGGGATGACCGCCTTGATGCGGCGTTTCCGCAGGTAGGCACGGTTTCCGTGGGACGAGTAGGCCTTGTCGCCGGCAACCGCGTCGGGGCGGGTGCGGGGGCGGCCGACGGGCAGGCGGACCCGCACCTTCTTGAGCACGGGGATGAACTGCGGGCTGTCCGCGGCCTGCCCCGCGGTCAGGACGAACGCCAGAGGACGGCACTTCCGGTCGGCGGCGAGATGAACCTTGCTGGTCAGCCCGCCCCTCGAACGTCCGAGCAGGGCGGCTTTCAGCCGGAGTTTGCGCCGGCGCCGGATGTGCCGTCGTTCTTCCCGCTCGGGGTCGTTTCCGGCGTCCTGCCCGTCTTGTTCTTCCGGGCCGCCCCCTTTTGCCGGGCCTTCTCCTCGTCGACGGCGGCCTTCTCCAGAGCGGTCATGACGTCCTGGCCGAGATGGGTACCGGCAGCGTCGTGGTGGGCCCGGGCTGTGGTGGAGTCCACGCTGACCAGGGACAAGTCCACCTCACCCCGCTTCGCGGCTTCCGCGATCAGGCCCTCCAGCAGGGCTTCGAAGACGCCGGCATCCCTCCACTGCCGGAAGCGGTTGTGGACGGTCGGCCAGGCACCGAACTCCTTCGGCATCTCCCGCCACTGCCCGCCCGTCCTGAACCGCCAGATCACGCCTTCGAATTGCTGTCGCAGCCGTTCGGGGTACGGGCCAAACCTGCCGATTGGCAGGTACGGCTCGATGAACTCCCACTCCTCGTCCGTCAACTGCACCCGCGTCATGCAAGACGATCTACCGGATCAGGCCCCGCCGCGAGGGCGAATCCCGCAAATTGATCACAACTCGATACGCGCCCTAGTACTCCAGCTGTAGATGGTGATCTTCACGCTTGAGCGGCTTGCCGCCGGTAGTGGCTGGCCTGGGATCGGGCTTGGTGGCGGCGTCGCCAGTCGGACCAGCCGAGCCGATGTGCGGCATCGTGGACGGGCCGGACGACGAGAGTGATGAACAGGCGCTGGATCTCGTTGCAGGTGAGGGGTATGAGGCCGTTCGGTGCCGGTTGGCGGGCATGGTCATCGGCTCGGACGACGGCGAGGAAGGCGTGGGCGAGCATGGCGAGGGTGACCCAACGGGACCAGGACGTGTAGCGGCGGACCTGGTGCTCGTCCAGTGCGGCCAGGCCCTTGCCGGACTGGAAGAACTCCTCCACCCGCCACCTTGATCCAGCTACTCGCACCAACTCGGCCAGCGGCACTGCGGCGGGCGAGTAGCAGCGGTAGTAGGCGAGTTCGCCGGTGCTGCGGTTGCGGCGGATCAGCATCTGGCGGCTCCCGGGTCGGGGGTCGGCGAGGTCGATGACGGCCCAGTCGTAGAAGCGGTGGCCCTTCGCACCGGTCCCCGCCGACAGCTTCTGCCAGGCCCGCTTGGGGACCTTCTTGGCCAGGGTGTCGGCACGGAACTTGCCGGCTCCAGTTGCGGCTTCGTACGAGCAGGCCACCGCGAGGACGTAGCCGGTGCCGCGTTCCTCCAGCACCGTGCGAAGTTTCGGGTTACCGCCGTAGACCTCGTCGCCCGCAACCCACGCGGCCCGGTGGCCGGCGTCCAGGAACCGGGCGACCATCCGCGCAGCCAGTTCCGGCTTGGTGGCGAAAGCGGTCTCCTCGCCAAGCCCGGCGGCCCGGCAGCGGTCGGGGTCGGCGGTCCAGGAGCGCGGGACGTACAACTCCCGGTCCACCGCGGCATGCCCGCGCTGACCGGCGTAGACCAGGTAGACGGCAACTTGGGCGTTCTCGATTCTGCCGGCAGTGCCGGTGTACTGGCGCTGGACACCGACCGTGGCGGTGCCCTTCTTCACGTCGCCGGTCTCGTCGACCACCAGCACCGCCCGCTCGTCGCGCAGGTGCTCCACCACGTAGCCCCGCACGTCATCACGGACCGCGTCGGCGTCCCACTTGGCCCGGCTGAGCAGGTGCTGCATCGCGTCTGGGGTGGACTCCCCGGCCCACTCGGCGATCGTCCAGCAGTTCTTGCGAGGCAGGTCCGACAGGAGTCCGAGCACCAACCGCCGGACTCGGCGGCGGGGCTCCACCCGCGCGAAACGACCCGCGATCCGGCTCATCAGGCCCTCGAATACGTCCTGCCAGTGGACCGGGTCTACGCTGTGACCTGCGGCCACCGCTTGATCGTTCGTTGTCTTCACAAACCACGATGATCACCGGTGGCCGCAACCGTCTCGCTCCCGGTCCAGATCGCGGGACCGTACCGCGGCGGCCGGGATGCTAGGCCATCCAGCAGTACAGGCCGTGACCCCGCCCCTCGGCGGCACGGGCCAGGTCTGCCAGATCACCCAGGAGTTCCCGCACCATCTCCAAGTCGAACGCCTCGCCCTCGGCGGCCCGTTCCTGGATCCACAGCTCGCCGACCTCGGCAAGGCGAGAGGCCGAAGCGCCGGCCAGCGCTCCTTGAAGCGCACCCGAGGCGACAAACAGCAGGGGGCCGTCCCCATCCTCTGGGTCAGCAACCATGCGCGGCTCATCGGACGCGACGAGCGCCTCGAAGCTCTGCCCAGTAAGCAGGCTCTCCCACTCGACCACCGCCTCGGAAGCATCGAAGTTGCCGCAGGCCAGCGAGTCGAAGACGCCGACCGGCCCGCGATCAACAATGCCCGCAGCTGAGGTGTCGTCAGGGGCGATGAAGAACTTGATGATGATGCTCACCTGTGCATGGTGCCCGCTCAGGCCGCCACACCCCCACACGATGTCCCGGGAGATCCTGCCGAAGTCCATCAAGATCACGATCTACAGCTGGAGTATTAGACCGAGCGCGCTTCGCTTACGATTTCGCGGACCACGCCAGCGAGCAGGCATGGGTCAGGTTCGTGACCCCATACCGCATGGACTCGTTGGCCCTGTCCGTGTACGGCCAGCTGAGGCGTCCCGAGCTCACGGCCACAGCTGATACCGCGGTCGACCGCCTCGGAGACGGTCTACCGGACGGGGGCGTCGTGGTCCTCGGTGATCTCGCTTCGGCCCTACTGCGTGGGGGTGACGTCGATCAAGGGGTGTACGTGTCACGTCAGTTCGTCGCAGCTGCAGAGGCCAAGCCCAACACGATGGGCAAGGAGCGCGCATCGACTATCGCCTCGTCGCTCCCTGACAGTGGGCAGGAACTCGGCCGCCATCTACGGAAGTTCGCATCCTGAGACCCCACACGCAGTAGGCGGGTAAGCCCAGGACGCGAGCGCCGTCGTACGGGCGGCCCGGCGCTCCGCAGAACCTATGCCGTCTCCTCGATAACCCAGGACAGGTACGCCTCCGACCCGCCGGTCACGGGCAGCGTGATCCACTGGGGAACGTCGTAGGGGTGCTTCTCGTGCAGCCACGCCTCCAGTGCCGGGAGACGGTCCGTCGTAGTCATGTACGAGATCCGCCACTCCTGCGCCGTCTCGACCTTCCCCTTCCACCAGTAGAAGGCTGTGATCGGCGCATCAATGTGAACGCCCGCTGCCAGCTTGCTCTCGACCGCGCCACGGGCCAACGCCTTCGCCTGATCCTCGTTGTCGCTGGTCGTCTGCGCGATCACAATCTCGTTGGCCATGCAATTGCCTCTCCAGTTCAGTTACCGCGACTCTACCGAGCCGTCAAGGGCACACGTCACGCTGCTGAAACAGCATCATCCCGGCCCGTGCCGGACCATCCGCTAAACAGAGCGGCGTGATCATGCGGGTCACCGAGCCATCGAGGCGGCGACGCCCCTGTCCGAGGACGGTCACGGGTAGTTGCGGCATCGAAAGCGGAACCCCGCAATTAGTACTCCAGCTGTAGATCGTGATCTTGATGGACTTCGGCAGGATCTCCCGGGACATCGTGTGGGGGTGTGGCGGCCTGAGCGGGCACCATGCACAGGTGAGCATCATCATCAAGTTCTTCATCGCCCCTGACGACACCTCAGCTGCGGGCATTGTTGATCGCGGGCCGGTCGGCGTCTTCGACTCGCTGGCCTGCGGCAACTTCGATGCTTCCGAGGCGGTGGTCGAGTGGGAGAGCCTGCTTACTGGGCAGAGCTTCGAGGCGCTCGTCGCGTCCGATGAGCCGCGCATGGTTGCTGACCCAGAGGATGGGGACGGCCCCCTGCTGTTTGTCGCCTCGGGTGCGCTTCAAGGAGCGCTGGCCGGCGCTTCGGCCTCTCGCCTTGCCGAGGTCGGCGAGCTGTGGATCCAGGAACGGGCCGCCGAGGGCGAGGCGTTCGACTTGGAGATGGTGCGGGAACTCCTGGGTGATCTGGCAGACCTGGCCCGTGCCGCCGAGGGGCGGGGTCACGGCCTGTACTGCTGGATGGCCTAGCATCCCGGCCGCCGCGGTACGGTCCCGCGATCTGGACCGGGAGCGAGACGGTTGCGGCCACCGGTGATCATCGTGGTTTGTGAAGACAACGAACGATCAAGCGGTGGCCGCAGGTCACAGCGTAGACCCGGTCCACTGGCAGGACGTATTCGAGGGCCTGATGAGCCGGATCGCGGGTCGTTTCGCGCGGGTGGAGCCCCGCCGCCGAGTCCGGCGGTTGGTGCTCGGACTCCTGTCGGACCTGCCTCGCAAGAACTGCTGGACGATCGCCGAGTGGGCCGGGGAGTCCACCCCAGACGCGATGCAGCACCTGCTCAGCCGGGCCAAGTGGGACGCCGACGCGGTCCGTGATGACGTGCGGGGCTACGTGGTGGAGCACCTGCGCGACGAGCGGGCGGTGCTGGTGGTCGACGAGACCGGCGACGTGAAGAAGGGCACCGCCACGGTCGGTGTCCAGCGCCAGTACACCGGCACTGCCGGCAGAATCGAGAACGCCCAAGTTGCCGTCTACCTGGTCTACGCCGGTCAGCGCGGGCATGCCGCGGTGGACCGGGAGTTGTACGTCCCGCGCTCCTGGACCGCCGACCCCGACCGCTGCCGGGCCGCCGGGCTTGGCGAGGAGACCGCTTTCGCCACCAAGCCGGAACTGGCTGCGCGGATGGTCGCCCGGTTCCTGGACGCCGGCCACCGGGCCGCGTGGGTTGCGGGCGACGAGGTCTACGGCGGTAACCCGAAACTTCGCACGGTGCTGGAGGAACGCGGCACCGGCTACGTCCTCGCGGTGGCCTGCTCGTACGAAGCCGCAACTGGAGCCGGCAAGTTCCGTGCCGACACCCTGGCCAAGAAGGTCCCCAAGCGGGCCTGGCAGAAGCTGTCGGCGGGGACCGGTGCGAAGGGCCACCGCTTCTACGACTGGGCCGTCATCGACCTCGCCGACCCCCGACCCGGGAGCCGCCAGATGCTGATCCGCCGCAACCGCAGCACCGGCGAACTCGCCTACTACCGCTGCTACTCGCCCGCCGCAGTGCCGCTGGCCGAGTTGGTGCGAGTAGCTGGATCAAGGTGGCGGGTGGAGGAGTTCTTCCAGTCCGGCAAGGGCCTGGCCGCACTGGACGAGCACCAGGTCCGCCGCTACACGTCCTGGTCCCGTTGGGTCACCCTCGCCATGCTCGCCCACGCCTTCCTCGCCGTCGTCCGAGCCGATGACCATGCCCGCCAACCGGCACCGAACGGCCTCATACCCCTCACCTGCAACGAGATCCAGCGCCTGTTCATCACTCTCGTCGTCCGGCCCGTCCACGATGCCGCACATCGGCTCGGCTGGTCCGACTGGCGACGCCGCCACCAAGCCCGATCCCAGGCCAGCCACTACCGGCGGCAAGCCGCTCAAGCGTGAAGATCACCATCTACAGCTGGAGTATTAACGGGCGAGAGAAGTCTGAGTCCTTCATCGCGTTCGCGCTTGCTGACAGCCGGCGTGCGAAGCTGATGACAGCCGCGCGCGAGGGTGAGCCGTTTGACGAGCACACAGGTCTGCCAGCATCCGAGTTGCGGTCCATCAAGCAGCGCACTACGTGGTACGACCTGGTGCACGAATACATCGAGCAAAGATGGGAGCGCACGCCAGGGAACACCCGCCGCACCCTGGCTGATGCCTTCGCTACGGTCACGCCCGCCCTGGTACGCCCCGGCGCAGCGTATTCCGATCCGCGGGTACTGCGGCGTGCCCTGTACTCGTGGGCATTCAACAAGAAAGCTTGGGAGTGCGAGCCCACCGAGGAGTGGCTCCATGCGCTGGACTGGATGAAGCGCAACTCGCTGCCGGTCAGCGCCCTCGCGGAAGCCGACGTTCTGAGGCGGGCCCTCGATGCGATGTGCCGCAAGCTGGACGGCAAGGCGGCTGCGGCTAAAACAGCCCGACGCAAGAGGGCTGCGTTCAACGAAGCTCTCAACACTGCGGTGGAGAAGGGGTACTTCGCAGAGAACCCCCTCAAAGGGCTCCGGTGGCAAGCGCCAGCAGTCAATGAGGAGGTGGATCCGGCCGCCGTTCCCAATCCGGCCCAGGTGCTTCGGCTGCTCGAGGCCGTTGCTTGCCAGCGGGGGCGGGGTCCTCATCTTGAAGCATTCTTCGGTTGCATGTACTCG
Organism: Streptomyces sannanensis; assembly: GCF_039536205.1. GTDB lineage: Bacteria > Actinomycetota > Actinomycetes > Streptomycetales > Streptomycetaceae > Streptomyces > Streptomyces sannanensis. Next base: position 7,305,013 of record NZ_BAAAYL010000001.1, read on the forward strand.
CGGCTATGCGGCCAGCAGAGGTCATCCACCTTCGGATCGAGCAATGCCACTTGCCAAAGACGGGATGGGGCATGCTGAACCTCTCGGGCGGGGTCGTCACGTCTGGCAAGGGGTGGACCGACGACGGTGAGGTGCACGAGGTGCACTCGCTCAAGCGTCGCGCGGCAAGCGCGACGCGGCCTGTTCCCATCCTGCCGCAGTTCGTACGCATGCTGCGTGCCCATGTGAATCGGTTCGACGTGGCACCTGACGGTCGACTTTTCCGGAACCAGGCTGGTAACTACGTGGACGCTGCCGCCTACGGCATCACATGGGCGCGGGCCCGGGAATACGCCCTGACCCGTACTGAGCGCACTTCTCGCCTGGCCAAGCGGCCTTACGATCTCCGTCACGCCGGGATCTCGTTCTGGCTCTACTCCGGAGTGGACCCGGCCGAGTGCGCCCGCCGCGCCGGCCAGAGCATCGAGGTTCTCTTTCGCCACTACGCCAAGTTCCTTGACGGCCTTCGAGAGCAGGCGAACCGTCTCATCGAGCAGTCCATGAACGAGTGGCAGCGCGTCAGTCAGGGTGACGTACCCGAGGGCTGAACCGGGGGTTTGGTCCGTGACTGGTCCGGAAGCACTGGTCAGGAGGGGTGCAGTCGTGGGAGGAACTGGGAGTTAGCACGCAAGCCGGGCCCGGTCGAGAACGGGTTGCACGAAGGGCGCCTGACGGGTGAAAACCCAGGTCAGGCGCCTTTTCGCATGTGTCTAGAAGAAGCCCAGCCTCTTCGGCGAGTACGACACCAGAAGATTCTTCGTCTGCTGGTAGTGCTCCAGCATCATCTTGTGCGTCTCTCGGCCGATGCCCGACTGCTTGTAGCCGCCGAAGGCGGCATGCGCCGGATAGGCGTGATAGCAGTTGGTCCACACCCGGCCCGCCTGGATGGCCCGGCCCGCCCGGTACGCGGTGTTCATGTCCCGGGTCCACACCCCGGCCCCCAGGCCGTACAGGGTGTCGTTCGCCGTGCGGATCGCGTCGTCGAAGTCGGTGAAGGACGTCACCGCGACGACCGGGCCGAAGATCTCCTCCTGGAAGATCCGCATGCGGTTGTCGCCCTCGAAGACGGTGGGCTGGACGTAGTAGCCGCCGGCCAGTTCGCCTTCGTGTTCGATCCGCTGACCGCCCGTCAGTATCTTGGCGCCCTCCTGCTGGCCGATGTCAAGGTACGAAAGGATTTTCTGGAGCTGGTCGTTGGAGGCCTGCGCGCCGATCATTGTGTCCGTGTCCAGCGGGTGCCCGGGCACGATCGCCTCGGTGCGGGCGATCGCCGCGTCAAGGAACTCGCTGTAATGGCCGCGCTGGATCAGTGCCCGTGAAGGACAGGTGCAGACCTCGCCCTGGTTGAGCGCGAACATCGTGAAGCCCTCGAGGGCCTTGTCGCGCAACTCGTCGTCCGCCGACCAGATGTCGTCGAAGAAGATGTTCGGCGACTTGCCGCCCAGCTCGAGCGTGACCGGCTTGATGTTCTCCGAGGCGTACTGCATGATCAGCCGGCCTGTCGTGGTCTCACCGGTGAAGGCGATCTTCGCGACGCGCGGGCTGGACGCGAGCGGCTTGCCCGCCTCCACGCCGAAGCCGTTGACGATGTTGATCACGCCCGGCGGCAGCAGATCGGCGACCAGGCTCATCCAGTAGTGGATGGAGGCCGGGGTCTGCTCGGCGGGTTTCAGTACCACCGCGTTGCCCGCGGCGAGCGCGGGCGCCAGCTTCCACACCGCCATCAGGATCGGGAAGTTCCACGGAATGATCTGAGCCACCACACCGAGCGGCTCGTGGAAGTGGTATGCGACCGTGTTGTCGTCGAGCTCGCTCAGCGACCCTTCCTGGGCCCGCAGCGCACCCGCGAAGTACCGGAAGTGGTCGATGGCGAGCGGTATGTCCGCGGCCAGGGTCTCCCGGACCGGCTTGCCGTTCTCCCAGCTCTCGGCGACCGCGAGCTCCTCCAGATGGGTCTCCATCCGGTCCGCGATCCTCAACAGGATGTTCGCGCGCTCGTTCGCGGCGGTACGCCCCCAGGCGGGCGCGGCCGCGTGCGCCGCGTCCAGCGCCTTTTCGACGTCCTCGGCGGTGCCGCGCGCGATCTCGGTGAAGGTACGGCCGTTGACAGGGCTCGGGTTCTCGAAGTACTGGCCGCGCGCGGGCGGGACGTACTCGCCGCCGATCCAGTGGTCGTACCGGTACCGGTACGACATGATCGAGCCTTCGGCGCCGGGTGCGGCGTAACGCGTCATCGCTCTGGCCTCCTCTCGCCACCCGCCGTTGGGCGGCGCTCGGCGCGAGGCTAGGCACCCGGAGGTTGCGAACCCGTTGCACAGGACTGCTCGGCGTCCAACGCGCGGACCCGGGCCAGCACGGGCGCCCTTCGCGGTCCCGGAAGCGCGGCGGCCAGCGCCCGCCAGACCGGGAGGTCCTCCTCGCCCCAGGGGCTGTGCGCCCAGTCGGACAGCAGTCCCGGGTCCGCCCGGTCGATGAGTGCGGCACGCAGCTGGTCCTCGAGCCGTCGGCGCAGCCGCACCACCGCGGGTGCCTGCGACGCCGGTAGCAGCGGTCCCGCATATGCGCCCATCGCCGCGGTGACGCCGCCCGACGCCAGCCGCCGCAGCACCGCGCCGAAGTCCGCGTCGATGGGCAGGGCCAGCCGGTACGGGCGTGAACGCAGCAGATCCGGGCCGAGCAGCCGGCGCAGCCGGGAGAGTTCGGCCCGCAGGGTCACCGGGGAGACCGACTCGTCCTCGTAGAGTTCGATCAGCAGTTCGTCCCCGCCCAGGCCCTCCGGCCGGTGGGCCAGCAGTACCAGGATCTCGCTGTGCCGGCGCCCCAGCCGCAGCGTCCGCCCGTTTGCGATCAGCAGTGCCTCGTCCCGCCCCAGCGCGCACAGCCGCACCGAGTCCGTGGCCGGCGGCGGCGCCAGCAGCGCCAGCTGGGACTCCGCCGCGCGGGCCACGGCCTGCACGAAGGCGAGGCTGTGCGGATGGGCGAGCCGGTCGCCGCCCGTGATGTCCACGGCGCCCAGCAGCCGCCCGGTGGCCGGGTCGTGCACCGGGGCGGCCGCGCAGGTCCACTGCTGGACCGGACGGCGGAAGTGCTCGGCGGCGAAGACCTGCACCGGACGGTCGACCTTAAGAGCTGTGCCCGGCGCGTTCGTACCCACCGCGGACTCCGCCCAGCGGGCGCCCTCCACGAAGTTCATGTCCTGCGCCCGCCGCCGGGCGGCGGGGTGTCCCTCCACCCACAGCAGCCGCCCCTGCGCGTCGCAGACGGCGACGAGGTGTTCGCCGTCCACGGCATACGCGCCCATCAGCTCACGGATCACCGGCATGGCCCGGGACAGCGGATGCCCTTCGCGGTACGGGGCCAGTTCGTCCTCGCACAGCTCCACCCGCGCCGCCCCGTCCGGGGAGACACGAGCCCGGGCCGAACGCTGCCAGGAGTCGGCGACCGGCGGGCGTACCGGCACCGGCCGCTCCAGCCGACCCGCCGTGGTGAACGCCTCGTGGGCGCGGCGCAGTGCACCACGCCGCTCGGCGGGGTCGGCGCCGGGTTCCAGCGCCACCCATGAGTCGTACCGTGAACCGCCCAACTCGGCCTCCCCGGATGCGACGACGGGACCGCCCATCGTCGTGCGGGCGGCGGCCGACGGCAAGCGGCGCGGGGCCGGCGGCCTGGCCGGAGTGAACCGGAGTCAGGCGGCCCTGACGAGTTTCATGTATCGCCTCCAGTCCCAGTTGGGCCCGGGGTCCTCGTGCGTGGCAAGGGGGACCTCGACGTGGCCGAGAATGTGCTTCCGGTCCACCGGAATCCCGTATTTCGCACAGATGGAGGCGGTGAGCTCGGCCGATGCCTCGTACATCGCATCGGTGTACATGGGCTGGTCCATCCAGCCCTCGTGCTCGATGCCGATGCTGCGGGTGTTGAAGTCCCAGTTGCCCGAATGCCAGGCGACGTCCTGCTCGCGTACGCACTGGACGATGTGGCCGTCGTAGGAGCGCATCACATAGTGCGCGGACAACGCTTCGCGCGGGTCCTGGAAGGTGTCGATCATGATGTTGAAGGTGTCGGTGGTGAGATGGATGACCACGTACTCGACGGGATATTCGGCAGGGCGACGGGCCCGCGTGTAATTGGGCGGTGCGGCCGGAACCCACGCCGCGGACGGAAAGTCGACGGGGTCCCTTCTGCGGGCCGGGCCGCGAGCGGGGGCGGGGCCGGGTGCGGGCGTGGGCTTGTCGCCCCTCCGTGCCAGCAGGGGCACCGCCGCACCGGCGGCCCCGCTTGCCGAGGCGATGGCGCCCCGCAATAGCCATCTGCGATTCGGCAGGCTGCGTTCCATGACCACTCCTGTGGGGGTTTGAGCAGGGAGCGGCCCACGCTACGGGGCGTGTGGAGGGGGCGGAATCCGGCCGACGGCGTGTCAGTGAACATGATCCGAAAGTATGATTTTCGGGTTGCTGGGTGCCGTCGGCCGTCAAGCCCTCCGGGGACGGACACGCCCGGACCTCAGCCGTCGGCCGCCCCGGCGAGCGCCGACGCCGGATCCGAGGCGGCGGGTCCGGCAGGGATCCAGCGGCCGCGGTGTCTGCGGTACGGCCACCAGCGTCCGTCACGGCCGTAACGCAGCTGGACGTTCGCATCGAGCACCGTCCACCGGTTGCGGCTCGCCCGCAGCGGCGGCCGTTCGCCGTCCTCCCAGGCACGCTCGAGCGCCGCGTGGGCCCGCGCCAGTCCCTCCGGCCCCGGGGTCCAGTCCTCCTCGAGGACGGACAGCGACGCGGCGCCGCCCACCTGCCAGGCCCGTACTGCGAGGTCCAGCTCCGCCCGTCCGCGTCCGGTGTGCTCCGCGATCCGGGCGGCGATCCGGGCCTCCGGGTCCCCGGCGGCCATCCGGACAGCGTCCTGGCCGGCCGTCAGCCGGCCCTCCACCGGTCGGCCTCCATGGCCGGGAGCCAGTGCTTCCGCCAGCATGCGGTACGCCCGGACCGCCGCGTCGGCCGCCAGGAACTCCAGCGCGGCCGCGTCGACGCCCGGTGCCGGGCCGGTCTCGGTGTCCAGGGCCGGCGGGCGGCCCGGCCGCTCCGGGAGCGGCGGGGGAGCGGGCAGCGGGGGCAGGATGTCCCGCGCCGCGAACGCCTCGTCGGCCGGTACACCCTCGGGCTCTGCCCCGGCCTCGGGAGCGACCGGGGCCGCCGCCCGGACGGCGCTGCGCTCCTGGAGCTCGTCGAGCAGCCGGCGCTTGCTCCGCCCACGCAGCAGCAGCAGCACGAACGGGTCCCGGTCGAGCAGTCGCGCCACCTGGTAGCTCAGCGCCGCCGTATGCGGGCAGTGGTCCCATACGCCGCAGCCGCATCCGGGTTCCAGGTCGCCGATGCCCGGCAGCAGTTCGACCCCGGTGGCTGATGCGTCCTCCACCAGGTGGGGCGACATCTCGCGGTCCAGCAGAGCCGCGATATGTCCCGACCGGCCGGCTGCCGTGTCCAGAAAGCGATCCCATTCCGCGTCGCCCAACTGCCGCAGCAGCACATCGGCGCGATGGCCGTGCACGACCGCCGTGATCCGCCCGGGTCGTACGGAGATCGCGCCGACGGCGCCCTCGCGGGCGTACTTCCGTCCCTTTTTCAGCTGCCCGCCGTCCAGCGCCGTGTCCTCCAGCGCCTGCAGCCAGGCCCGGCCCCACCAGGTCTGCGCGAAGCCGCGCCCGTGGACCGGCGGCAGCGCCTCGAACGTCCACTCGTCCTCATACCCCCGAGTCATCGTGCGCCCCCTCGCAGTTCCACCAGGTCCGCCAGCTCGGCGTCGGACAGTTCGGTCAGCGCGGCCTCGCCCGAGCCGAGGACGGCGTCCGCCAACTCCCGCTTCCGCGCGAGCATGTCGGCGATCCGGTCCTCGATCGTGCCCTCACAGATCAGCCGGTGCACCTGCACGGGCCGGGTCTGGCCGATGCGGTACGCGCGGTCGGTGGCCTGCGCCTCCACGGCCGGGTTCCACCAGCGGTCGTAGTGCACGACATGACCGGCCCGGGTGAGGTTCAGACCCGTGCCCGCGGCCTTCAACGACAGCAGGAAAACCGGGACTTCACCGTTCTGGAAGCGGCGCACCTGCTCCTCCCGTTCGGCCACGGGGGTCCCGCCGTGCAACAGCTGCACAGGCACTCCACGGCGCGTCAGGTGATGCTCCATCAGCCGGGCCATTTGCGCGTACTGCGTGAAGACCAGCACACCCGCGCCCTCGGCGACGATCGTGTCGAGCAGTTCGTCCAGCAGCTCCAGCTTCCCCGAGCGGTTCTCGACCCTGGGGCTGTCCTCCTTGAGGTACTGCGCCGGATGGTTGCAGATCTGCTTGAGCGAGGTCAGCAGCTTCATCACCAGGCCGCGGCGGGCGAAGCCGTCCGCGCCGGAGATCTCCGCGAGCGTCTCGCGCACCACCGCCTCGTACAGGCCTGCCTGCTCCTTGGTGAGCGGTACGGCCCGGTCGGTCTCGGTCTTCGACGGCAGCTCGGGCGCGATCCCCGGGTCGGACTTGCGGCGGCGCAACAGGAAGGGACGTACGAGCCGGGCGAGCCGCTCGGCGGCGGCGGGGTCGCCGCCGCTCTCGACGGCCCGGGCGTAGCGGGTACGGAACGTACCGAGTCGCCCCAGCAGCCCCGGCGTCGTCCAGTCGAGGACCGCCCACAGCTCGGAGAGATTGTTCTCCACGGGCGTGCCGGTGAGCGCGACCCGCGCCTTTGCGCCGATGGTGCGCAGCTGCTTCGCGGTCGAGGAGTGCGGATTCTTGACATGTTGGGCCTCGTCGGCGACCACCAGACCCCACTCCACCCCGGCGAGCCGACCGGCGTCCAGCCGCATCGTGCCGTACGTGGTGAGTACGAACTCCCCGTCCGCCAGTTCCTCCAGACTGCGCGCGGCGCCGTGGAAGCGGCGCACCGGGGTGCCCGGCGCGAACCTGCCGATCTCCCGCTGCCAGTTGCCCATCAGCGACGTCGGGCAGACCACGAGCGTGGGACCGGCCGTCGGCCGCTCCGTCTGCCGGTGCAGATGGAGGGCGATCAGCGTGATCGTCTTGCCCAGACCCATGTCGTCGGCGAGGCAGCCGCCGAGGCCGAGCGAGGTCATCCGGGCGAGCCAGTTGAGCCCGCGCAGCTGGTAGTCGCGCAGCCGGGCGGCGAGCGCTTCCGGCTGCCCGATCGTCTGCGTACCCTCCGGGTCGGCGAGCAGGTCGCGCAGCCCGGCCAGCCAGCCCGTGGCCTCGACGTCCACCCGTTGCCCGTCGACCTCGGCCCGCCCGGTCAGTACGGCACCGAGCGCGTCGACCGGGGTGAGCTTGCGGTCCTGGCGCGCCCGGGCGCGCCGCGCGTCCTCCGGGTCGACCAGCACCCACTGGTCGCGCAGCCGCACCACGGGACGGCTCGCCTCGGCGAGCCGGTCCAGTTCCTCGCGGGTGAGCCGCTGGTCGCCCAGTGCGAACGACCAGTTGAACGCGAGCAGGGCGTCCGCGGAGAGGAAGGACGGCGCCGCGGTGCCGCTGTCCTCCTCCTGCGGTCCGACGACGGCACGTGCGGTCAGCCCCCGCGCCGGCTCCCTGGGCCAGTGCACCTGTACACCGGTGGCGGCGAGGGCCCGCGCCGCCTCGCCCAGCAGCTCGGTCACCTCCTCGTCGGCGAGCTCGACGGCATCCGGCACCGCCGCCGAGAGCAGGGGCGCGAGCGGGGCCCAGGCGCGGGCGGCCCGGCGCAGCGCGACCAGCGCGTCCATCCGGGCCCGCGGCCCGAAGGAGGCGCCGGCCGGACCGGAGCCGGCCCACACCTCGGCGGAGTCCGCGACCAGCAGCGGGTCGCTGACACTGTGGATCTGGAGGACGGCACGGAAGACCGGGCTCTCGCCCTCGGCGTCCGCCGCGGCGAGCCCGGGCAGTTCGACCCGCAGGGAGAGACGTACGCCCGCGTCGTGCCCGGCGGCGATCTCGGCGGCCCAGGCCCGCTGCTCGGGAACGCGCTGCGGCGCCGGTGCCGCGAAGGCCGGGCCGCCGGCGGCGAGTGGTGCGGCGGGAGTGCGCGGCAGTCCGTCCGCTACCGCGTCGAGGAAGGTCCTCAGCAGCCGCTCCGGTTCGGGCAGCCGCACCGGCTCGGTGCCGTCGAGGGGCACGGCGTGGGCACGCGGCGGCATCGACGCGGCGAGGGTGCGTACCCGCTCCAGGTCGTCGGCGGCCAGTGGCCCGGCCCGCCAGGCGTCGTGGTCGTCGGCGGTGAGACCCGGCAGCAGCCGCCCGCGGGCAGCGAGTTGCAGGGCGAGCAGCGCGGCGGCGCCCCAGAACGCGACGGCCTCGGTGGCCTGTGCCGAGGTGCGGGCCCGGGTGAGGACCGGCAGCGCGTCCCCCACGGGCAGCACCAGCGCCCGTGCGTCACAGGGACGCGCGTCGTCGGCGACGAGCGTCACCTCCTCGACGGCAGCCGCGAGCACGGCGGGCGGCTCGCTGCCGTCGGGGTGCCAGAAGGCGACGCGGCCTGCGCGTGCCGGGATCGCGGGCAGGAAGACCGCGGAGCAGCGGGCGAGTTCGGTGATCTCGGAGGGCGTTGCCGTGGGGGAACTGTGCGCAGCGATGATGTGATTCCTCAAATTTGACTACTCGGCCTGGGGTCGTTGAGGGTACACCAGACCGGGCAGGGGCGGACGCCATCACGTTGTGACGCGGGTCACCGCCGCTGGAACCGTGCGCAGGCGGCGTACGTTCGTAAGAGAGGAAGCGGCACGGGCCGCGAAGGAGGCGACGAAGATGTCGAAGAGCGCGAAGATCGCCGCCGCGGGTGTGGTGGCCGGCCTCGTCCTGATCCCCCTGATCGGATTCTGGCCCTCGCTGCTGGTGATCGTCGGTGTGCCGGTCGCGGCATACCTGATGCTGGACCCCTTCCAGCGCCGCAGGCTGCGCCGGATCCCACGCAAGGAGATCGGCCGCTGATCACTTCTCCGACGTGCCGTTATAGGGTCGTACGGCTCGATAGCAGGTACGGAAGAGGGGAGTTCCGCACGATGAGCGGGACGGTCACAGCGGTCAGCAGCAACGCCGAATACTCGTTCACCAAACCCAACCGCGACAGCATCACCCTGCTCGCCGGGCTCGGCGTCGAGGGGGACGTGCACGCGGGCGTGACCGTCAAGCACCGCTCCCGCGTCGCCAAGGACCCCACCGTGCCGAACCTGCGCCAGGTCCACTTCATCCACCAGGAGCTCTTCGACGAGGTGCGGGAAGCGGGCTTCGAGGTGGCGCCCGGCGAGCTCGGCGAGAACATCACCACCCGCGGCCTCGACCTGCTCGGGCTACCCACCGGAACCCTGCTCCGCATCGGCGCCGAGGCGGTCGTCGAGCTCACCGGACTGCGCAACCCCTGCCTCCAGATCGACAACTTCCAGAACGGGCTGCTCAAGCAGTGCGTGGGCCGCGACGAGGACGGCAACATCGTGCGCAAGGCCGGCGTCATGAGCGTCGTCAGGACCGGCGGAGTCATACGACCGGGCGACCCGATCAAGGTGGAACTCCCGGAGGGCGAGCACAGGCCCCTTCAGGCGGTCTGACCGGAGGCCCTCAGCCTGCCGGGGCGGTGAGCCGCTGTGCAGGTGTCGCGTGAGGCCGGGGCGTGGACGAGGCCGTGAACCGGCCCACGGCGGCCGGCCGCAAGTCAGCCGTAGTACTCGCGCATCAGCTCCACCGACCACCGCGGCTGCACGACCTCACCGCGTGGCCCGAACTCCGCCATGTAAGGAGATCAAGGGCTACCCGGACGGCTACGAGGTCGCCGGACTCGGCATCTTCCCGGTCCCGGGCGTACGCGGCTGCCCGGTGCTGCACGGGCAGCGGTCGGCTGCCGCTGCCGGGTGACCCCAGGGTCGCGCGCAGCCAGGTGAGTTCGGCCAGGCTGGTCGCGCGGGCGATGGTGAGGATGCCGCGCCGGAAGGGGTCGTCGAGCTCCTCGGCGCGCAGCGGACGTTCGCCGTCGCTCTCGCTGTAGCCGTAGAAGAAACTGGCGGGCTGCTCCAGGAAGTCGAGCCGCCGCCGCAGCACACCTGCCTGCGCCGCCTGGTCCGGCAGATGCCGCAGGAAGGCGAGCAGGGTGAACCAGCGGTTCTCGTCGGTGATTTCCTGCTGCACGGGTTCCGCGAGCCGCCGCAGTAGCTCCGCCTGCCCTCGTCGGTGAGGGTGAGGACGTGCCGGGGCGCCGCGACGGCGCCCGGCTGGGTCTCGCGAGCGAGCAGACCAGCTTTCTCCAGGCGCTTGATGGCCGGGTAGAGCGTACGTGACGTTCGACAACGCGGAGGCGTTCATCCGCGCGGCCGTTGCTCAGTCCTGACGGGCCGCCAGAGCGAGAAAGCGCGCGTCCTCGTCCACGTATGAGGTCATCCGCCAACCCGAAGCGGCCAGCAGCGGACGGAGATTGCCCTCGGCGCGCAGATCGCCCGGAGTGATCTGCCGTCCCTGCCGGGCCGCGAGGGCCGCCCGGCCGACGGGATGGAACAGCGCGAGCAGTCCGCCGGGCCGTACGACCCGGGCCAGTTCACGCAGATTCGCCTCGGGCTCGGGCAGGTGGGCGATGAGTCCGGCGCCGAACACGGCGTCCAGAGAGCGGTAGCGCAGCGGCAGCCGGGCCACGTCGCCGAGCAGCAGCCGGCCGTGGCCGCCCCGCCCCGCCCGTACCGCCGCGTCGAGCATCGCGGGGGTGAGGTCCACGCCCAGCACCGTGCCCTCCGGGCCCACGGCGGCACGCAGCGGCCGCAGGGCGCGGCCGGTGCCGCAGCCGGCGTCGAGCACGGTGTTTCCGGGCTTCAGTCCCAGCGTGGCGACGGCGGCGGCATAGGCCGGTCCGTCGTCGGGGAAGCGAGCGTCCCAGTCCGCGGCGCGGGCGCTGAAGAATTCCTGAACGTGCGTGTGGTCCTCGGCCATGCGGACATGATCCCTCACACCGGGGAAGGTGCTCCTGCGCGCATGTTCGGACTCGATGCGATCGTTCCGGAAAATTTATGCGTCATATCCCATCAGCTTTCGAAATGCGCCCCTTGTGTGCGCCCTCGTGAGGACTAGCGTCCCCGAGCCATGGGACACCTGGACCACGCCGCCTTCGGCTGGCTTACCCCCGTGCTGTCGTACGTGATGGCCTGCATGGGCGCCGCCCTCGGGCTTCGCTGCACCGTGCGGGCGCTCGACGCCCAAGGCCGCTCCCGGCGCAACTGGCTGATCACGGCGGCTTCCGCGATCGGCACCGGCATCTGGACGATGCATTTCGTGGCGATGCTGGGCTTCGGCGTCACCGGCACCGACATCCGCTACAACGTTCCGCTGACGCTGCTCAGCCTGCTCGTCGCCATGCTGGTCGTGGGCGGCGGGGTCTTCGCCGTCGGGTACGGACGCGACCGTCCCCGGGCCCTGCTGCTCGGCGGCCTCACGACCGGACTGGGCGTGGCGAGCATGCACTACCTCGGCATGGCAGCCCTGCGCCTGCACGGATCCGTCCACTACCACCCCGTGCTCGTCGGACTGTCCGTGGCCATCGCCGTCATCGCGGCCACCGCCGCCCTGTGGGCCGCGCTGAACATCAAGTCACCGGTCGCCGTCGCGATCGCCTCGCTCGTCATGGGCGCGGCGGTCAGCAGCATGCACTACACCGGCATGATCGCGGTCGACGTGCGGGTCGACCCATCGGGAGAGGCGCTCGCCGGGGCCACGACGATGCAGTTCGTCTTTCCCCTCGCCGTCGGCCTCGGCTCCTATCTCTTCCTCACCTCCGCCTTCGTCGCGCTCTCCCCGACCGCGCGGGAACGCGCCGCCTATGCCTCGGCCGAACGGCTCGCCGAGACCTCGGCTCCCTAACGCTGTGGCCGGGAAGGTTTGCCGGGTGGCTCGCGGCTCCCCCAGCTACCTCCCCCAGCTACCTCTGGGGGCGTCCCCAGGGTGCCCCCAGAGGTGCCCCCAGGTGCGGTGCATCGCAAGGCGGAGCATCACAGCTCGTACTCGGCCGTACTCGCGCGATGCGACAACAGTGGGGGTACCTCCCGTGCCCGAAGGGCTACGGGGGAGAGGTGCCGCCGGACGTCGCGAGCCGGTGAACCTTTCCGGTCACAGCACTATCCCCTAAGCCCCGTACCGTAAGCGAGGACACCTGTGCGAACACCCCGCAGGACCCTGGGCACCGGCATATCGCCCGCCCCGCCCACGACGGCGGCGCGCGGACGGCGGGCCCACGCCGGCCCGCCCGCGGACGAGAGAGACGACCCCCCGGCGGCCTCGGACGAGGCGCGGGTGCCTGCGGCCGGGACCCAGCGCCGCCGGTGGCGGCTGCGTCCCAGGACCGTCCGCGCGAAAATCATCTCGCTGCTGATGGTGCCGGTCGTCTCGCTGCTCGCCCTGTGGGGGTTCGCCACCGTCACCACCGCCCAGGACGTGGCCAGGCTGCGCCAGTCCCAGCGGGTCGACCAGCTGGTGAGGGCACCGGTCGCCGCCGCGATTGCCCGGCTCCAGGACGAACGCCGGGCCGCCGTACAGCAGGTGGCGGCCCCCGACGCGGAGCGCGGGGCCGCACTCCGGCAGCAGGCCGCACGCACCGACGACGCGGTGGCCGCGCTGAGTCTGGACAGCGGCCACACCGTTGCCGAGGGCGGAGACCTGCCGGCCGGGGTGGCGGACCGTCTGGAACGGTTCGTCGCCGCTGTACGGAAGCTGCGCGCCCTGCGCGCCGATGTCCTCGACGGCGTGGCCGACTGGGACGCTACGTACCAGCAGTACACCTCCACCATCGCCACGGCCTTCACCATCGCGGGTGGACTCACCGGCATCCAGGACGCCGAACTCGGCTCCGACGCCCGAGTCCTCTACGAGTTCACCCGGGCCGGAGAGATGCTGTCCCGGGAGGAGGCGCTGCTCGCCTCCGCGCAGCTCACCGGCACGCTGAGCGGATCGCGGCTGCGACTGTTCGCCGGCGCCGTGGAGACCCGCCGCACCCTGACCGACTCCGCCGCGGCCGACCTGCCCGGATCGCAGGGCGCCGCCTGGCACGACTTCACCCGGTCAGGCGTGTACGCGGTGCTGGGCAACACCGAGGACAAAGTGCTCGCCGCCAGTCCCGGCCGCAATGCCGCTGTCGCCGTACCGGCCGCCACCTGGGAACAGACCCGGGCGGGCGTGGAGAAGGGCATGCGGGCCATCGAGTCCGGCGCCGTGCGCAGCGCCGCCGAACGGGCGGACCCGTTCACCCGGGGTGCACTCACGCCCGCGGGGGCGGCCGTGCTCCTTGGGCTCGTCGCCGTGGCCGCCTCCCTCGTCATCTCGGTCCGCATCGGCCGCGGTCTCGTCGTCGAACTGGTCACCCTGCGCAACAGCGCCCTGGCGATCGCCCGCCGCAAACTGCCCCGTGCCATGCGTCGGCTCCGGGCCGGCGAGGAACTCGACATCCTCGCCGAGGCCCCGGCGGGGCCGCCCGCGCAGGACGAGATCGGCCAGGTCGGCGAGGCGCTCACCACCGTCCACCGGGCAGCGCTCGGCGCGGCCGTCGAGCGCGCGGAGCTGGCCAGCGGCATCTCCGGCGTCTTCGTCAATCTCGCCCGGCGCAGTCAGGTCCTGGTGCACCGTCAGCTCAATCTGCTGGACAGCATGGAACGCCGCGTCGACGACCCGAACGAACTCGGCGACCTCTTCCGGCTCGACCACCTCACCACCCGTATGCGGCGTCACGCCGAAAGCCTGATCATCCTCTCCGGCGCGGCCCCAGGCCGGGCCTGGCGGACACCCGTCCCGCTCACCAACGTGGTACGTGCCGCCATCTCCGAGATCGAGGACTACGCCCGTGTCGAGGTCCGCCACTTCCCCGACACCGCCGTCACCGGTTCGGCCGTCGCCGACCTCACCCATCTCCTCGCCGAGCTCATCGAGAACGCCGCCCAGTTCTCCCCGCCGCACACCAAGGTGCGGATCAACGGCGAACCCGTCGGGAACGGCTATGTGCTCGAGATCGAGGACCGCGGTCTGGGCATGGGACCGGAGGCCCTGAAGCAGGCGAACCTGAGGATCGAGCAGTCGGAGGCGCTGGACCTCTTCGACAGCGACCGGCTGGGCCTCTTCGTGGTCAGCCGGCTCTCCGCCCGGCACGCCGTCAGGGTGCATCTTCGGACCTCGCCGTACGGGGGAACCACTGCGGTCGTCCTGCTGCCCACCGGACTGCTGAAGACGACCGCGAACGAGTCCGGGGACGCGGCCCCCTCCCGGGCGCAGGTACCCGCCCCGGCATCACGGGCGGCGGAGGAGCCACCGTGGGCCGTACAGCCCGCACAGCCGGCCCGAACCGCACCGCCCGGGCCGCCGCGCCCGCCCTCCCACCCGGTCCTTCCCGAGCAGCTCCCCCAGCATGAGCAACCTGTGCCCGCCGGGGTCACGGCTCTGCGGGACCGTATGCGGCCCCCGCCGCAGGGCAGCATCGGACGCGTCACGGACGACACCGACGACGAAAACACCGAGCGCGGCGGCGCGCCAGCCGGCAGACTGCCGCGCCGGGTCCGTGGGGCCGGCCTCGCCCCCCAGCTGCGCGGGGCCCCGGCGCCCGAGACGCCCTCCTCCGGCGACCGAGAAGGCGCCGCGGAGCGCACACCGGAACAGGTCAGGGACCGTATGACTGCCTATCTCAGCGGCTGGGCCCGCGGTGGCGGCACCCCGGCAGGCAAGTCCAGTGAAGGAGACCACGCATGATCGAGCACCACAGGATGGACACCGCGCCCCGCTCCGGTGAACTCGACTGGCTGCTGGACGACCTCGTCCTCCGGGTCGCGGAGGTCAGGCACGCGGTGGTGCTGTCCAACGACGGCCTCGCCGTCGGCGCCTCCAGCGCCCTGTCCCGCGAGGACGCCGAGCACCTGGCCGCCGTGGCCTCCGGCTTCCACAGCCTTGCCAAGGGCGTGGGCCGGCATTTCCGGGTCGGCGGAGTACGCCAGACGATGGTCGAGATGGACGAGGGTTTCCTCTTCGTCGCGGCGGCCGGGGACGGCTCCTGCCTTGCGGTGCTCAGTTCCGTCACCGCGGACGTGGGTCTGATCGCCTATGAGATGGCCAGGCTGGTGAACCGGGTCGGCGAGCACCTGGCCACCCCGGCACGGCACCCGGCCCAGCCCCCGGCGGCCGGGTGACCAGCGGCAGAGAGACACGTCCCATGACCGAGCATCTGCCCGACGGCCGCTGGTACGACGCGGAAGCCGGACCCCTGGTCCGTCCGTACGCCATGACGGGCGGACGGACCAAACCCGGTCCGAGCGGGGTGCGGTTCGACCTCATCGCGCTCGTCGTCGTCGACACTTCGCACGGATCCGTCGACGCGTCGCTGCTCGGCCCCGAGCACCGCACCTTGCTCGGGCTGTGCAGTTCCCAGACGCAGTCGGTCGCCGAACTCGCGGCCGACGCCGATCTGCCGGTGGGCGTGGTCCGGGTCCTGCTGGGGGACCTGCTGGAAGGCGGTTTCGTCAAGGTCAGCCGGCCCGTACCCCCCGCACAGCTCCCGGACGAGAAGATTCTGCGAGAAGTGATCGAGGGGTTGAGGGCGCTCTGAGAGGTGTCCGGCGGATCACCCGTCCGGCGGATCAGGCCGGGCGGAGCAGTGAGGTCATGACCTCGTGAAGCACCGCCTCCGGCTCGGGAACGGGACCGGCCGCGCGCCAGGCGACAAAGCCGTCCGGGCGCACCAGGACCGCACCTCCGGCCGTCGTGCCGTGGACCTCGGCCCAGTCGGCTCCGTTCTCGGGGGCAAGTTCGGCCTCCGGCCCGCTGTCCACCCGGTAGGCGTCCAGCCGCAGGGACAGCTGCTCGGCGACGCGTGACGCCGCCGCGTGCCAGTCCTTGCCCTCGGCCCCGCTGAGGAGGACGAAGGAGCGCTCGTAGAGGTCGAGCGTGGAGATCCGCTTGCCGGACCGGCGGACCCACATGTGTGGGGCCCGGGTGCCCGGCTCACCGCCCAGCTGCATCCGTTCGGGTACGACGGGCAGTTCGGAGTCGGCTCCCAGGACAGCGCCGCGGGGATAGCGGTATCCCATGGCCACCGTGAGCATTCCGCTCTGCCTCCCGCCGCCCACGCCGGGAGCGGGGGCGTACCCCGGGTGGCTGTGCTCCACGGAACGGGCGGAGGCACGCGCACTGGTGGCCCGGGCCAGCGGCAGGCGTTCCATCTCGTACGTCTCCAGGAGGCCGGGGCCCGCCCAGCCCTCCAGTACGGCGGCGAGCTTCCAGGCGATGTTGTGCGCGTCCTGGATGCCGGTGTTGGACCCGAACGCCCCGGTGGGGGACATCTCGTGGGCGGAGTCCCCCACGAGGAAGACCCGGCGGTCCGCGTACCGCTCCGCGACGCGCTCCGCGGCGTGCCACGGGGCCTTTCCGGTGATCCTGACGTCCAGACCGGAGACGCCGGTCGCCTTCTTGATGTGCTCGACGCACCGCTCGTCGGTGAAGTCCTCCAGCGTCTCACCCCGGTCGGGGTGCCAGGGCACATGGATCACCCACTTCTCCCGGTTGTCCACCGGCAGCAGCGCCCCGTCGCCGTCGGGGTCGGTCAGGTAGCAGACGATGAAGCGCCGGTCGCCCACGATATCGGCGAGCTCGCGGGAGTCGAAGGTGATGCTGACGTTGTGGAACAGGTCGCCGGGCCCTGTGTGGCCGATGCCGAGCCGCTCCCGGATCGGGCTCCTGGGACCGTCGGCCGCGATGAGGTAGTCCGCGCGGACCGTGGAGTGCTCGCCGGTGTCCCGGTTCTTCACGATCGCGGTGACACCCTCCGCGTCCTGTTCGAAGGACAGCATCTGGGTCGAGTAGCGCAGGTCGCCCGTGTACTCGCGGGCGCAGGTCAAGAGCACCGGTTCCAGGTCGTTCTGACTGCACAGACACCATGTGCTCGGGCTGAAACGCGCAAGTGTGTCACCGGGGTCGATCTTCTTGAACAGCCACTCGCCCTCGTCGTCGGTGAGCGAGGACGTCTGCAGGATTCCGTGGTTGCCGGCCAGGATCGAGGCGGCGTCCTTGATCCGCTGCTCCGCTCCGGCGACCCGGAACAGCTCCATCGTGCGCACATTGTTCCCGCGTCCGCGCGGATGCATCGAGGTGCCCGCATGCTTCTCGACCAGCATGTGCCTGATGCCGAGTCGGCCCAGGAACAGCGAGGAGGACAGGCCCACCAGGGAGCCGCCCACGATGAGGACCGGCACCCGGTGGTCGAACTCTTCGTTCATCAATGACTCCATTTCCAGCCACCTTTGGGGATGGTGTTTCCATGCCCTCGGGGGAGCGGTTCGCTCGCCCATTCACCCGCGTGGTTCACGTAACTCGCGCCGCCGGTGGTACCGGCTCACGATCAAATTCCGGCACCGCCGGATCATCACTCGGAATCCATGACGACTGGAGTGTGCAGGATGACCATCTCGGAACGTATATCCCAGTCCGCCTTCGACGGCTCCAGGCTCCGCGTCGTATTGCTGCTGGACCTTCATGACGGAGCTCAGCAGCAATTCCTCGAGGCATATGAGCTCCTGCGCAACCAAGTGGCGTCCGTTCCCGGTCACATCAGCGACCAGCTGTGCCAGTCGATCGAGAACCCCTCGCAGTGGCTCATCACCAGCGAATGGGAGAGCGCCCCGCCCTTCCTCGCCTGGGTGAACAGTGAGGAGCACGTGCAGACGGTCCGACCGCTGCACGGCTGTGTGAGGGACACCCGGTCTCTGCGGTTCAGCATTCTGAGGGAGACGGGCATCACCTCCTCAGTCACTGCCTCGCAGACCAAGGGACGGCTGCAGGCCTCGCCCCGGGTGGGGGACGGCGTGGTCCGCCACGCTCTCACCTTCACCGTCAAGCCGGGCAGCGAGGACAAGGTCGCGGAGATCCTGGCCGGATACACCTCGCCCGAGGCGCAGGTGGACGACACCACACGGCTGCGGCGCACTTCCCTCTACATGCACGGAAACCGCGTCGTACGAGCGGTCGAGGTGCAGGGCGATCTCCTTGCCGCGCTGCGCCACGTGGCCCGGCAGCCGGAGATCAGGGCCGTCGAGGAGGCCATCAACCCGTATCTGGAGCAGGACCGTGACCTCGGCGATCCCGACTCCGCCAGGGTGTTCTTCACCCGGGCAGCGCTCCCGGCAGTGCATCACGTCGCGGCCGACGCGCAGGAATCCCCGGATCTGACGAGGCACGCCCTCATCTATCCGGCCAAGCAGGGGTGCGGTATGGCCCTGGCGCGACTTCTCGCCACTCAGGACGAGGCGTCGCTCGACGACCCCGCGTGCCCCATCACCAGCACGACGATCTTCCAGCGCGACGACATCGTCGTCCGGCTCATCAACGCACACGGACCCATCGACGCCGTGCCCTTCCAGGCGCTCGGAGTCCAGGGCCCCCGCAAGTCGGCCGTTCTGGCACGGCTGCTCGACGAGAGCGTGACCGGATCCCTGGAAGACGAGAAGGAGGTCGTGCGCTTCCTCGAGCGCGCCGACATGCGACTGATCACCGACCGCCGGTCCCCGGATGCCTGACCCTGCAGGAGACACATCATGACCACAAACCGCCCTCGCGTCGTGGACCTCAGCGAGACGCAGCCCAACCGCAGACGCGGAGGTGACCTGCGCGCCATGCTCACGCCCACGACGGTTGGGGCCACCAGCGGGTTCATGGGGCTGGCCCTCGTGCAGCCCGGCGAGCGCATCGGCGAGCACTACCACCCGTACTCCGAGGAATTCGTGTACGTCGTGAGCGGTGCGCTCGAAGTGGACCTGGACGGGGAGCCCTACCGGATCCGGCCCGACCAGGGGCTGCTGATTCCCCCCTACATGCGGCACCGCTTCCGCAATGTGGGGGACGTGGAGGCCCGCCTGGTCTTCCACCTGGGTCCGCTGGCCCCCCGTCCGGAACTCGGCCACGTCGACACGGAGGACACAGCGATGGAGGGAGCCACAGAGGCCGCCCCGCCTGAACGAACCGGGGCAGTTTCATGACCCGGCGCGTGGCGGTCACCGGGGTCGGTGTCGTGGCCCCGGGCGGCCTGGGCGTGCCGGCGTTCTGGGACCTCCTGGCGAACGGCAGGACCGCTACGCGGGGGATCACTCTCTTCGACCCGAAGGGCTTCCGCTCGCGCATCGCCGCCGAGTGCGACTTCGATCCGGCGGACCACGGCATCGACGCGGAGACGGCGCAACGCGCCGACCGCTACGTCCAGTTCGCCATGGTCGCGGCTCGCGAGGCGATACGCGACGCGGGCCTGGACCCCGAGAAGGAGGATCCCTGGCGTATAGGGGTGTCCCTGGGCACCGCCGTCGGGGGCACCACCCGTCTCGAGCACGACTACGTCGCGGTCAGCGGCTCCGGCCGACGCTGGGACGTGGACCACCGCTTGGCGGGTCCCCATCTGCACCGGGCGTTCTCACCGAGCGCGCTCGCCTCCGAAGTGGCCCAGCAGACCGGTGCGCACGGCCCGGTGCAGACCGTCTCCACGGGCTGCACCTCCGGGCTCGACGCCATCGGTTACGCCTTCCAGGCCATCGAGGACGGCAGGGTCGACGTCTGCGTCGCCGGTGCGTCGGACTCGCCGATCTCCCCGATCACGATGGCGTGCTTCGACGCCATCAAGGCGACCTCTCCGAACAACGACGACCCGGGCCATGCCTCGCGGCCCTTCGACCTCCACCGTGACGGATTCGTCATGGGAGAGGGCGGAGCGGTGCTCGTCCTGGAGGAGCTGGAACACGCCCGTGCCCGCGGTGCCACCGTGTACTGCGAAATAGGCGGCTACGCCACCTTCGGCAATGCGTACCACATGACCGGTCTCACCCGCGAGGGCCTGGAAATGGCCCGGGCGATCGACACCGCGCTCGACCACGCCCGCGTCGACAGCTCGCAGATCGACTATGTCAACGCGCACGGCTCGGGCACCCAGCAGAACGACCGGCACGAGACGGCCGCGGTGAAGCGGTCACTGGGCGCACACGCCTACGACGTGCCCATGAGCTCGATCAAATCCATGGTGGGCCACTCGCTGGGCGCCATCGGAGCGATAGAGATCGTGGCCTGCGTCCTGGCCCTCGCCAAACAGGTGGTGCCGCCCACGGCCAACTACGAGACACCGGACCCCGAGTGCGACCTGGACTATGTGCCACGCACCGCGCGGCCCCTGAAGCTGCGCAGTGTGCTCTCGGTCGGCAGCGGGTTCGGCGGCTTCCAGTCCGCCGTGGTCATGACCCGACCAGAAGGAAGGACAAGATGAGCGTCCCGCACAGCCGGCGTCCGGCCGTCACCGGCATCGGTGTCGTAGCCCCCAACGGGTTGAGCACGGATGCCTTCTGGAAGTCCACGAAGGAGGGCATCAGCGTTCTCGACCGGGTCACTCGTGACGGGTGTACGCGTCTGCCGCTCCGCATCGCCGGCGAGGTCCGCGGATTCGACCCCGCCTCGGTGATCGAGGAGCGCTACCTGGTCCAGACCGACCGGTTCACCCATTTCGCGATGGTCGCGACCGAGCTCGCCCTGGAGGACGCCCGGCTCAGCCGTGCCGAGAACAGTGACTCGCCGTTCTCGGTGGGAGTGGTCACCGCCGCCGGATCCGGCGGCGGTGAGTTCGGCCAGCGTGAGCTGCAAAGGCTGTGGGGACAAGGATCCCGCTACGTCGGCCCGTATCAGTCCATCGCCTGGTTCTACGCGGCGAGCACCGGCCAGATATCGATACGCGGCGGCTTCAAGGGCCCGTGCGGAGTCGTGGCAAGTGACGAAGCGGGCGGCCTGGACGCGGTCGCGCACGCGGCCGGAGCCATCCGGCGCGGCACCGACACGATCGTGGTGGGTGCGGCCGAGGCACCGCTGGCGCCGTACTCGGCCGTCTGCCAGCTCGGCTACGAGGAGCTCAGCACCTGTGACGATCCGGCCCGGGCCTACCGCCCCTACACCACCGGCGCCTGCGGATTCGTACCCGCCGAAGGCGGCGCCATGCTCGTGGTCGAGGAGGAGACGGCGGCTCGCCGTCGGGACGCCAAGATCCGCGCCAGGTTGGCCGGGCACGCCGCGACCTTCACCGGGGCCTCCCAGTGGGAGCAGTCCCGGGAAGGACTGGCCCATGCGATCCGCGGAGCGCTGCGGGACGCCCGCTGTGCTCCGGAGGAGATCGACGTGGTGTTCGCGGATGCGCTCGGCGTACCGGAGGCCGACCGTGCCGAAGCGCTGGCGATCGCCGACGCCCTGGGCAAGCACGGCCTGCGCGTGCCGGTCACGGCGCCCAAGACCGGCACGGGGCGGGCGTACTGCGGAGCGCCGGTGCTGGACACCGCGGCGGCGGTGCTCGCCATGGAAAACGGCCTCGTACCGCCCACGCCCAATGTGTTCGACGTGTGCCATGACCTCGATCTGGTCACCGGTAGCGCCCGCCCCGCCGAGCTGCGTACGGCACTGGTACTCAGCCGGGGGCTCATGGGCTCCAATGCGGCGCTCGTGCTACGGCACGGCAGCGACGCTCATTCGTGAGAAAGGAGAACTCCTTCATGATCACTCAACTGACCGTCCAGGAACTGGCGGCGCTGATGAAACACGCCGCCGGCGTCACCGTCGACGCGAACGACCTCGAGCGCAGGCCCGACTCCGCCTTCAACGACCTGGGTCTCGATTCGCTCGGTCTCCTCGGCATCGTCGGCGAGCTGGAGAACCGGCACGGGCGGGCGCTGCCCCCCGACGCCGAACGCTGCAAGACCCCGCGGGAATTCCTCGCCCTCGTCAACACCACTCTCATGGCTGGAGCCTGATGTGTCTGGGCACACCGAGAACGACATCACCATCGCCGCGCCCCTGGACCTCGTCTGGGACGTGACGAACGACATCGAGAACTGGCCGCAGTTGTTCAGCGAGTACGCGTCGGTCGAGGTCCTGGACCGGGCGAACGGCAAGACCACCTTCCGCCTGACCATGCACCCCGACGAGAACGGCAAGATCTGGAGCTGGGTCTCCGAGCGGGAGGCCGACCGCGACCGGCTCACGGTCCGCGCCCGCCGGGTCGAGACCGGTCCCTTCGAGCACATGAACATCCGCTGGGAGTACGAGGAGACTCCGGACGGCACTCGAATGTACTGGACGCAGGACTTCGCGATGAAGCCCGACGCCCCGGTCGACGACGCCTGGATGACCGAGAACATCAACCGCAACTCGCGCATCCAGATGGCGCTCATCCGGGACAAGATCGAGCAGCGTGCCCGCGGCCACCGGACGGAGGTCTCCTGATGCATCAGGCCCTGATCGTCGCCCGGATGGCCCCGGAATCGGCCCCGCACATCGCCGAGATCTTCGCGGCCTCCGACAGCGGCGAACTGCCGCACCTCGTCGGGGTCACCCGCCGCAGTCTCTTCCAGTTCGGTGATGTGTACCTGCACCTGGTCGAGGCCGACCGGCCGCCCGGGCCGGCGATCGCGAAGGTGGTGGACCATCCGGCGTTCCGGGACGTCAGCGAACGGCTTTCCGCCCACGTGAGCGCGTACGATCCGCTGACCTGGCGGAGCCCGAAGGACGCCATGGCCCACGAGTTCTACCGCTGGGAGCGAGAGGTCACGGCCTGACAGGCGCAGACCGTGAACACGCCGATCGCCGGCTCCGCAGACAGGACGCGGAGCCGGCGATCGGTGTGTGAGTACCCGGTCGCTCAGCCGGGGACGGAGCATTCGAACGCGTGGAGGTACGCGTTGACAGGGCGGATCTCGCCGACGCGCAGACCGGCTTCGGTGATCCGCTCCACCAGGCTCTGCTTGGTGTGCTTCGCTCCGCCCACGTTGAGCAGGAGCATCAGGTCCATCGCGGTGGTGAACTTCATCGAGGGAGTGTCGTCGACGAGGTTCTCGATGACCACGACCCTGGCTCCGGGGCGGGCCACGGCGAGGACATTGCGCAGGGTCCTCCGGGTGCTGTCGTCGTCCCATTCCAGGATGTTCTTGATGATGTACAGATCGGCCTCGACCGGGATGTCCTCGCGGCAGTCCCCGGGGACGATACGCACCCGGTCCGCGAGCGCGCCGCCGGGCCGCAGAGAGGGGTCCGCCTTCTCCACCACGCGTGGCAGATCGAGCAGGGTCCCGCGTAGGGCCGGGTGCTTCTCCAACAGGCTCGCCAGCACATGCCCCTGGCCGCCTCCGATGTCCGCGACCGACGACACCCCGGTGAGGTCGAGGAGCTCCGCGAGTTCCTCCGCCGACTGCTTGCTGGAGGTGGTCATGGCCCGGTTGAACACATGGGCCGAATCGTGTGCGTCCTCGTGCAGGTAGTCGAAGAACCCCTTGCCGTAGATCTCCTGGAAGACGCTTCTGCCGGAACGCACCGCCTCGTCGAGCCGCGGCCAGGCATCCCAGGTCCAGGGCTCCGTGCACCACAGGGAGATGTACCGCAGGCTGTGCGGATCGTCGTCGCGGAGCAGCCGGGACATGCTGGTGTGGACGAACTTCCCGTCCTCGGTCTCGGCGAAGATCCCATAGCAGGACAGGGCACGCAGCAGCCGCCGCAGGGCACGCGGTTCCGTCTTCACCGCGGCCGCCAGGTCCTCCGGTGTCGCGGGCGCGTCCCCCAGTGCGTCGGCGACGCCCAGCCGGGCCGCCGCCCGTACGGCCGCGGCGCACGCCGCCCCGAACACGAGCTCCCTCAGCTGCATGGAGGGGGCGGGACTTACGGTAGTCATTTACGGCCTCGATTCTCTTGAGTGCAGATGCCGGTCAGCACAGTCCGGCCGGCTCGGAACGCGTGCACACATTGCCGTTGAACTTGTTGTTGTGCGTTCCGGTTTCCCTGACGGCCAGGTCTGCTGTCGTGTTTCCCGTCAGCACGTTGTCGCGAATGACATTGCGCTCGTTGACGGCGCCCACGAAGCTCTTGAACAGCACGACCCCGCCGGAGAAGGGGGTGGATCCCACGTTGCTCTGGATCACATTCGACTCCACGAGCGTGTCCGTCGTGCCGGTGAGGACGATTCCGGCCCCCTGCATGTCCGGGAGCCGTGGGGTGGCCGCGCAGTACTTGTTGTTCTTGCTGACGGTGTTGCCGCGGATAATCATCGATCCGGCCCGCGGCAGGGATTCGTCTCCCACGACGAACACCCCCGCGCAGTTGGCGCTGAAGATGTTGTCCTTCACGGTGAGGTTTCTGACGCGCCTGATCGTGGCGCCGATGCGGTTGCCCAGGAGCTGGTTGTCCCTGATCTCCGTCCCCAGGGTGTCCGTGGCGCCGGCTTCCGTGTCGACCGTGTTGGAGACGAAGAGGCCCGACTCGGCGTTGTCCCGGGCGATGTTGCCCCGGAAAACGCTGCGGGTGGACCTCTCCTCGGCGATGCCCCACTGACCGTTCTTCTCGGCGGTCACCTCCCTGACGGTCAGCTCGTCGGTCCGCGTTGCCCAGACGCCGTTCTTCGTGAAGCCGGTCAGTTTCAGCCCCCGGACGGTCACACGCTCGACGGGGTGCGCGTCCGTTCCCGTGACACAGATTCCGTTGCCCTTCTGTGCGCAGGCATTCACGGCGGGCACGGCCGCCGGCCTGATCACGGTCTGCTCGCCCGCGCCGCGCAGGGTAAGGTTCGACTTGGTGATCAGCACGCTCTCACGGTAGGTCCCGGGCGAGACGACAATGGTGTCTCCCGGCTGAGCGGCTTCCACCGCTTTCTGGATCGATTGCCCCGGATGCACTACGTGACGCGTCCCGGCGGCGGCCGGCGGGGCGCAAGCCAGCCCCGATGCCACGACGGCTGCGATGCATCCGAGGTACTTGATCTGTTGTGTCGTCATGAGCCGAAGTTATGGGCGATCAACTCCGCTCGCCACATCTGCTGACCCGACGCCTGTTTATTACGCCATTCCGGTATCGAATTGTGTACCCGAATGGCCGTCAAATGGGCCTGGTGCGATCACAATGCTCAAAGTGCGCTCTCAGCCCTCGGTGTGGGGCCCGTTTTGCCATGATGCAGGCTTCGTACTCATGCTCCTGAGAGAAGTGATCGATGGCAACCGAGCACTCCGAGTTGGCCGAAGAACCCGGTATCGCCCTCGCTCTGAAGATCCTTGTCGCGGGCGGGTTCGGCGTGGGCAAGACCACCCTGGTCGGATCGGTCAGCGAGATACGCCCCCTGCGCACCGAGGAGCGGCTCAGCGAGGCGGGCCGGACGGTGGACGACACCGTCGGCGTCGACCGGAAGACCACCACCACCGTGGCCATGGACTTCGGCCGTATCACCATTCGCTCCGGCCTGGCTCTCTATCTGTTCGGCACCCCGGGCCAGGACCGCTTCTGGTTCCTGTGGGACGAGTTGTCCCAGGGCGCCCTCGGCGCGGTAGTCCTGGCCGACACCCGGCGCCTCGAAGACTGTTTCCCGGCGGTGGACTACTTCGAGCACCGCCGCATCCCGTTCGTCGTCGCGGTCAACTGTTTCCCGAGGGCCAGGACTTACGGAGCCCATGAGGTCTCCCGAGCCCTGGACCTGGACCATGGCACACCGGTGGTGTTGTGCGACGCCCGTGACCGTGACTCGGGCAAGGAGGTGCTCATCCGGCTCGTCGAGTACGCCGGACGGCTCCATGCGGCCCGGCTTCTGGACTCGGTCGGGTGACCGGAGCTCGCCCGGGCATGGCTGCGCTCTCCGGGGGCGCGATGTCCGCCGGCCGCAGCGCGGCGGGCCGCACCCCCGGTCTCAGGCGTGCGGCAGTTGTGCCCAGACGACGCGGCCCGCACCGCCGGCGGCCATCTGGGAGCCCCAGGACGTGCTGACGGCGGCGACCAGCAGCAGCCCGCGGCCGTTCTCGTCCTCCGGCGTCTCGCACACCTTGGGGCCGCCGGGTTCAAAACCCTCGTCCTGTACCGCTATACGGATGCCGGTATCGCTGTGCCGCAGTTCGCAGACGATCCGCGCGCTGGCCGTGTGCATGACCGCATTGGTGAACAGTTCCGAGACCACCAGCGCCGCGGTGCCGCGGGTCTCGTCGCCCACGGCCCAGCTGTCGAGCCGGCCGCACGTCAGACGTCTGGCCCGGGAGACGGCGTCGGGGCGCGCCGGAAGTTCGAATCGGTACCGGTCCGTGCCGGGTGGAGGCCGCAGGCCGGCCTGGTGGGACGTCATCGCGTTACTGAGGACCACGACGCATTCCTAACGATGGGGGACATGCGCCGTAGGACGTGCCGCAGGCGTCCGCGCACAGGTGGGCCGCGGGCCGCAGCGGGCACCGCAGTCGTGTGAACTGGTTCACGAGCGACAACTATGGCCCCATTCGATTCACTTAGCAAGAGCCACTATGAAAAGTGCAGAGTGCAGTGTGTCAGTCTGTTTCCGCATGGCACACTGCCCGCAGTACACAGTCCCGGGAGGCAGACGTGAGTGAACCGAGGTCAGCGCCGACCGTGGGCCAGGTCGTACTCGGCCGACGGCTGCAGGACCTGCGCGAGAAGGCGGGGCTGAAGCGCGACGAGGCCGCCAGGGTGCTCCATGTCGCCCCGGCCACGGTCCGCCGCATGGAGACCGCCGAGGTCGCGCTCAAAGTCCCCTATGTGCAGCTGCTGTTGCAGGCGTACGGGTCCACCGGCGAGGAGATCGAGGCCTTCATCACCCTCGTGGACGAGGCCAACAAGCCCGGCTGGTGGCAGCGTTTCCACGACATCCTGCCGGACTGGTTCAGCATGTACGTCAGCCTGGAGGGCGCGGCCTCGCTCATCAGGACGTACGAACCGCACTTCGTGCCGGGACTGCTGCAGACCGAGGACTACGCCCTCGGCGTCATGCGGGCCGGAGCGCTGGGACGGACCCGGACCGCTGACATCGAACGGCACGTGGCCCTGCGCATGCAGCGCCAGGACCTGCTCACCCGGCCCGACGCCCCGCGCTTCTGGGCCGTGATGGACGAGACCGTGCTGCGCCGCCCGGTGGGCGGCGCAGCGGTCATGCGTGCGCAGATCGACCGGCTGCTGGCCGCCGCCGAACTGTCCAACGTCACCCTGCAGATCGCGGAGTTCGCGAGCGGCCACCACCCCGGTACGTACGGACCGTTCGTTCTCTTCCGGTTCGCCATGCCGGAACTCCCCGACATGGTCTACAGCGAGTACGTGACCGGCGCCGTCTACCTCGACGCGCACACCGAAGTGGCCACCCACCTCGAGGTCATGGACCGCACGGCCGCCCAAGCGGCGACTGCACAACGCACGAAGGAAATCCTCCGGGATTTCCGCAAGGAGCTGTGAATGGACCGTGTATACAACGGCATGCCGGCCGCCGAACTGCCTGCCGAGGGCTGGCACAAGCCATGGAGCGGCGGCAACGGCGGCAACTGCCTGGAGGCGATGAAGCTGGCCGACGGCCGGGTGGCCGTACGGCAGTCGAGCGATCCCGACGGCCCCGTCCTGATCTACACCACCGGCGAGATCACCGCGTTCATCCAGGGGGCGAAGGCAGGCCAGGCGGACTTCCTGCTGTCCTGAGCCGTTCTCGCCCCACGCGGAGACGACGCGGACGCCCCCCCAGCAGCGCGCTGGGGGGCGTCCGCGTTGCCTGGCCGGGCGGGCGATGATCCGCCCCTCAGAGGCCGCCGACCTTGACCGGGAACTTTTCGATCGTGGCGATCGTGGTGTCGGGGTCGTCCGCCTGCACGAGATCGACCGGCTCCACCAGTCGGTACAGGTCGCCTCTCGGCAGATACCGGGCGAGCGTGGCGATCAGCCTTGTCGAGTCCCTCGTCTGCAAAGTCACGGACGGCCCGTGTCACCCCCGCGGGCGAAAGTGCGGGGTCACCCCCTGGGCCGGCATGTGCCCGTGACCGATCCACAGCCGCAGCCCTGTTCCTTGCTCCGTGCCGGCCGGCGTCGGTGCAGTGCTCAGCCCGCACGGGACGCGAGCACCGTATCCATGGTGTCAGCCTCCCGCGCGTCCTTGTCCGGGCGGTGCCGCACCACGCGGGCGAAGCGCAGTGTCACACCGGGCCGGATAGCGCGGGGAGCGCTGGAGGCCGTTATAAGCGATCTCGACGACGAGCTCCGGGCGTACCCGCACCACCCGGGGCAGCGAGCCGTCCAGCATGACCGCACGGCGTAGCTCGTCGGCCGGGACACCCGAGGCCGCGGCGACGCCCTCGAGCGCGATGGCGTCCAGCGCGCCCTGGCGCACCTCCCCGGACAGCAGCCGCAGCAGGAACTCCTGCTCCCCGGCCGTCGCGGCGCCCGACAGCGCCCGCACCCGTCTTCTGCGCTCGGCCTGCGCCCCGGCGCCGCCGACCCCCGCGAGAGCGCTCAGCGCGGCGTCCACGTCGGTGACCGTCAGTGCCGGCCTGCCGGCCGGCGCAACGGGCTCGCCCAGCACACTCCAGCCGACGCCCAGCCGCCCCTGCGGCAGCCGGCCGGCCAGATAGGAGATTGACCAGGGCGATGTCCTCACCCGGCGCGGACTCGAACAGCCCGGCCGGCAGGGAGATCTTGCGCGAGCGCGCCGACGCGGCGGCGACCTGCCGCGACACGCGTGCGATCTCGGCCAGCAGCATGTCGCCATGGTGCCCCCGATCCGCCTCGTCGCCCAGCGGGCGCGGTGGGCGCGAGGTGTCTTAGCGTCGAGGCATGAGCACTTCGGCGCAGCGTTTCGAGATTCTGCTCGTGCCTCGGCATGTGAAGGACCGCGGCGAGCTACCGTCCCCGGAGGCCGCGATCCGCTCCGGCATCGTCACTGCCACAGGACAGACCGGCAACTCCGGGTATCCACGCTTCGTGGGTGATGGCTTCGAGGCCGATATCGATCCGGTCACCCGCACGGTCGAGGCCGTTCTCCTCGACGGTTCGGAGCTCGACTACGGCTTGGTCGCCATCGTTTCCGAACGCCGGGTCTGAGCGGTGGCGTCGGCTTTGCACGGCGGCAAGCCGGGCGGAAAGATGAAATTCATTCGTGGCGGCGCTGCGAGGCGCTGCAGCGAGCGCCCCGGACACGCCCCGACGCAAGTGGCGGTCGGCCTGCCACAGGATGGCGAGCCCCCCGGCCCGGTGGGCACTCCCGGTGTTTCCCCCTTTCCGTAGAGCTTGTTCCCGACGCCGGTGCCCGGCGTCATCCTGTTCCGACAGGGGGGTCCTGGCCGCGTTCCACCTCGCCCTTGCGGTGCACCCGCGAGGCCACCAGCCCGGCAAGGAAGCCCGCGACCAGCCCCCACAGCGCACCCAGTCCGATCGCCGTCCACAGATGAGGCTGCAGCGATACCTCCCCGCCGAAGGCGGCGATGTCGCCGATGCCGATCAGTGACAGGCCGTAGTGCGCGGAGATACGGGTGACCAGACAGATCATCAGCATGGTGAGGGCCAGTGCCGCCGCGAGATGCAGCGCGTGCTGCCAGGGGCGCATCCGGGCCGGTGAGCGCACCACCATGACGAAGGCTGCGGCCAGCAGCAGGACGGCGGCGACGACCGGCAACCACCAGACTCGCGCATCGTGCTCGGCCATCGAACTGAGGTTCAGGGTGGTGGTCTCGGACCCGCGCAGGACCTGGTCCAGGATCCGCGGCATCGGCAGACCGATGGGGGAGTTCACCTTTCCCTCCCACGAGGCGCCCAGCCCCAGTCCCAGAGCGAGCCAGGCGATGTTGGGCAGCGCCAGGAAGATCACTGCGAAGGTGTCGGCGGGATGGCCGTGGGTCGCCGCGACGACGACTCCGACGACCGTGCCCAGCGCGACGTATGCGAGCAGCAGGGCCACCACGGCGAAGGCAACCGGGCGTACGGGCTCCTGGAGGCGCACCAGCCGGACCGGGAGCGGGGCCTTTCGTGAGACGAGGAGCGCGAGGGCGAGCACGCCCAGCAGCCACAGCAGGCCGAACACCAGGGTGAGTGCCATGTCGGCGCGGAATCCGGCTGTGGGGGTGATCCCCAGGGGCTCGGCGAGGGTTCTTGCGGTCTCGTTGCCCAGCGGGAGCTCGAATTCGTGATGGGCCACGGCCACCACGACGATCAGTGCCACGAGCCACAGCAGTGCGATACGGGCGACCCGGCCGAGCAGTTCGGGGGTTCCGGCGACGGCCCGGTGCCGCAGCGGCCGCAGGAAGCCGGCGGCGGTCACCAGCGCACCGGCGACGCTCACCGACAGCGGCAGCGCATCGATGGCCGCGTTGGTCTGTGCGAAGAACCCGGCACCGCCGGACAGCTCCACGGAACCGCCGACGGCCATCACGACCACGGCCGTGACGACGCGGGGGAACGACGCATCGGGAAGCTCTGCCGCCCCCGCGGCCCACAGGCCGAGCGTGGCCATGACGATCATGGCGGCCATCCCGGCGAGCACTGTCACAACAGCGTCACGCCAGTCGTGCAGGGCCCGCGTCACGCAGCCGGGGGCGGCGGATACGTGCTGGCTCACACTGCCACCGTAAGCAGCGTCCCGACGCCCCGCCCGCCGGGAGGGCCAACCGCGTCGGCTTGCGGGCCGTGCGGTGCCGGAGCACGAGCGCTCGAGGCATCAAGGCTGGACGACATTCATCGGGGACGTGCCCGCCGAGCCCCGAGTCGCCTGCTCCGGAATCGCCCGCCACTGTGCCGCCGGCCCCCGAGTCGTCCCCACCGCGGAGGCGTCGGCTTCCGAGTCGTCCACCCCGGGGTCACCTGTGCCCGAGTTGCCCGGCCCGTCCAGGTCCGAGTTCGCCGGCTTCGCGGCAGCCGAGGTCACCGCCGACGCAGCAGTCCGCCGGCGGCCTCGCCGCGTCGGCTGCCAGGGCTCTGCCGGGCAGCGGCGGTCAGAGCTGCCGCCTGATCAGATCCTCCAGCGAGCCCTGCGGCACTTCTCCCTGCGGAGTGAGCCTGTCGACCACAGGCGGAAGGGCCACGGCGAGCTGGTCCGCGGCCTGCTCCGGGGAGAGCCCGGACCGCTCCGCGACACTGTCGAGCAGCTGGTACGGCAAGGCCTGAGCGACCTCCGGGCCGCTGAGGGGCTGGTTCTGGCCGGTGCTCACCCAGGACTGGGCCTTCCCACCCAGACCGCCGTCCTGCAGCTCCTCGATCAGCGCCTGGAGCGGATTCCCTCCGCCCTGCCCGCTGTCCCCGAGGGCGCTGAGCAGGTGGCTCAACAGAGTGCCCTCTCCGGCCTGTTTGCCGCCGAGCAGAGAGCCGAGCAGTGTCCCCAGGTCGTCGTCCGCCATGTCTGTCGCCTTTCCGAAGTGGGCCGAATAACACCCAGGACCTACCCTCCGGGCGCGGGCCGGGCCGGACGGCCTTCATGTGTTCACCCGTACGCAGGCGTGCGGCTGACGGTACGCCCCTTCGCGGCCGCCTCCCGTGCGAAGACGGCTGCGTCATGGACGGCGGCCCCGCCGGGGTCGTTGTTGAAGTACGCGTACACATCGGCCCGGTCGGACCACGTCTCGGCGACGCGCCCGGCCCAGCTGCCGAGCGCCTGCCGCCCGTAGCGCGGCCAGGGCTGGGCCCGGCCGCAGTGGAACCGTACATAGCCCCAGTCGGCCGTCCGCCACAGCGGAGTGACCGGCCGGGAGTCGTGGTCCGCCCAGCACAGTGCCGCACCGCGCCTCTCGAGAACGGCCCGGACCTCGTCCGTCCACCACGAGTCGTGCCGCGGCTCGACGGCCACCCTGGTCCCGTACGGGAAGCAGTCGAGCACCGCGTCCAGGGCCCCGGGATCGGCCCGCAGCGTGGGCGGCAGCTGGAGCAGTACGGGCCCCAGCCGGTCGCCCAGACCGGCGGCATGCCGCATCAGCCGCTCCACCGGCTCCTCGGGATCGCGCAGCCGCTTGATGTGGGTCAGATAGCGGCTGGCCTTGACCGCCATGAGGAACCCCTC
Organism: Streptomyces sannanensis; assembly: GCF_039536205.1. GTDB lineage: Bacteria > Actinomycetota > Actinomycetes > Streptomycetales > Streptomycetaceae > Streptomyces > Streptomyces sannanensis. The sequence continues at coordinate 7,336,838 of NZ_BAAAYL010000001.1, forward strand.
GGGGGTGCGGTCACGCCAGGCGGCGAAGGTCTCCGGCGTGGGCAGCCGGTAGAAGGCGTTGTTGTTCTCGACGGTGGCGAAATGCGTCGTGTACTCCTCCAGCCACAGCCGCTGCGGGCAGTCCGCGGGGTAGAGCTCGCCGCGCCAGTCCTTGTACTGCCAGCCCGAGGTTCCGACGAAAATGGGCACGATCCGCCTGCCCCTCCGAGGAAGTGGACGCCCTGGGCGAGCGGCAGGTCGTCCGAGTGATTGACGGTGTTGGTCGCGCGGCGTACACAGGCCCGCCAGGCGTCGGAGCCGGACTCCCGGCCGCCGCCGGTCGCTGCGATCGTCGTGTCCTCCCGGTGGACGGTGAGGAGTTCGCCGAGCCGCTTGACGAGGGCACCGCGCCGCGGCGCGGGAACGGTGCGACACCGCAGAAGGGCCCACGCTTCGAGGAGCTCCGGCAGCGGCGCCTCGTCCGGGAGCCCGCCCAGGTGGACGATGGCATCGGCCCCGCGTCACGCAGATCGGCGGTGTGTGCCACCTCGTTCGCCGCGACCGGCCCCAGCGGCTCGCGGTTCAGCAGAACGAGCCGCTCGGCCTCCCCTCGTAGTGCCCGGCGTACGACGGTTCCGATGCGCGCCGCCGCTCCGGTGATCGCCACCGTGCCCAAGCCCACTGCGCCCCCTGGGAATTCAGCTTCGCCGACGCCGCGATTGTGCCTCACCCGGTGGCCGGGCGCAGCAGCATAAGGGCCATGTCGTCGTCGCGCCGATGGGTCTGCTCGCCGTGCTGGACAAGGCTGTCCGCCACGGACTCCAGCGGCCGGTCGCCCAGCTCGGCGAGACGGTCCGCCAGCTCGCACACGGCCGCGTCCAGGCCGGTCCCGGGCGACTCGATGAGGCCATCCGTGGAGAGCGCCAGTACGGCGCCGGGATCAAGCGCCACCTCGGTGACGAATCCGGGGGTGGCGCCGGGTCATGGGGCACGGTGCACCCCTTGTTACGCCCGGGCGGCGCCGACCCTCACGCGCAAGCGTCTGCCGTCACCGGCTCACCGCATGACCAAGGGCGGCGCGGCCGGCCGTGCACGTCCGAGTGCGGTCGGCCGAGTAAGGGTCACATCCTGATGTGCGCCGGGATGTGTGTGACCTCCTCGATCTCGACGCCGGCCTTCTTCAGCAGGGTCCGGGACAACTCGTTCAAGGCCCGTGCCGCGGCGATCTCCTCGCCGACCCGCATTTGTTCCGGGTCGTCTGGGTGGCGATTCGCATGACCGTGCGCCCTCAGCTCGGTACCGTCCTGCAGCCGGACCAGGCAGGACGCCCGGGTGGTCTTCTCGACCTCTTCGAACTCGACTTCGATGTGCCATCCAACGATTGTCTGCATGGCGGCCACCTCCTGCGCTACCCCTCCAGCCTGCACCCGGTCGGCGGTACCGACCAGCCGGAGCAGGACCGGGTTGGAGCGATCATGCGTCGTGACGCAGCGGAGTGAGCTGTTCGATGTCGTAGCGGGCACGCAGCTCTGCGATGGCCACGTCGTCGGGCGGTCCGTCGGAGCCGAGGATGGAGAGGAGCTCCTCGAAGTACCGCTCGTGGTCGGAGGGCGGGGATGCCTGGAAGAACATCGTGGCCGGCTCATCGGAGCGATTGGCGAACGCGTGCGGGCAGCCGGGCGGGACCACGATGACCGTGCCCCGGGTGGCCCGTACCGACCGCAGTCCGGAGGCCGAGGTCCACTCGCTCCAGTCGGCTGTACGCACCCGGGGTTCGAAGGCCAGCACCTCGAGTTCGCCGTCGAGGATGTAGAAGAGTTCCTCGCTGCGGGTGTGCCGGTGCGCGCCCACGTCGAAGCCCGGCGGGACGACGACTTCGAAACTGGAGGACACACGTGAGTGCTCTCCGGTGACCTTGAAGGTCACCTGCTGCGCGGCGGTGTGGATGGTGCTTCCCTGGCCGGGCGGGACGATCAGCCCCTGGGCAGGGGTGAACAGAGTCATCGGACGCTCCTGTCACCAGGTGACGGGCAGTGTCTCGGGGCCGCGGATGAGTGCTCCGCGGCGCCGGCGGACCTCCTCGACGGGGACCGCCGGCCTCAGACCCGGGAGCCGCTCCAGCAGGGTGGAGACGGTGACAGTGCACTCGAGGCGGGCCGGCATCGGGCCCACGCAGTAGTGCGGTTCATGACCGAGGGAAAGGTGCGGATTGCCGAAGCGCTCGTCATTGGTGACCGTCTTGACGTCCTCGTACCGGGTGACGAGCCAGGCATGGCCCTCGCCGTTGGGCAGTTGGATCGGAGCGACGGGTTCCTCGCGCAGTACCTGGGCGAGGAGCGGGTCGAAGTCCAGTCGCGGAAGGTCATCGACGGGCCACAACCTGATGGGCGGGGGTGTGCGTGCGCACAGCCCCGCGCTCGTCTCGGTGGTCATGCTCAGCTCCAGGGCTCGGTCGTGGCGGAGAGGTGGGGAAGGCGGACCGGGGCCAGCATCGATTGGAGACTTGCTCCTTTGGGCCGGGAGGACGTCCAGCTTCCCAGGCACATCTCGGCGGTGATGCCTGGACCGAATCCCGCGAGGATGCCATGGGCGTCGTCGCCGGGTCCGCCCTCCTCGAAGAGCCTGCGCACCGCGTCGAGCACGACGGCACTGGCGATGTTTCCGTACTCCGTCAGCGTGGCACGGCTGAACCGGAACGCCTCCTCCGGCACATGCAGGAAGCGGCTCAGGTCGTCGAGGATGCGCGGCCCGCCCGCATGGATGATGTAGAAGTCGAGCTTCTCCGCATCCCAGCCGTGCTGGGCCGAGATCTCACGCAGGGCCGGTGCCAGCGGCTCCATGGTGGTGGGCACACGCTTGTCCAGCAGGAAGTGGAATCCGGTCGCCCGGACGCTGTAGGCGATCCAGTCCTCGGTGTCGGGCACCAGATACGAACCGTTGCGCTCCAGCGACATGCCGGTGCCTCCCCGGCCGCACACCACGGCGGCGGCCACGGCGTCCCCGAAGAGGCCGTTGGACAGCAGCGAGCCGACCCCGAGGTCGGTGGGTTGGTAGCACAGCGAGCAGAACTCGCAGGCCACGATGAGGACGTTGGCCTCCGGATAGGCGCTGCAGAAATCGTGCGCGCGGTTGATCGCCGCACCACCGGCGGCACAGCCGAGCTGGGCTATCGGGAGTTGCCGAGTGTCGCTGGGAAAATCCATCGTGTTGATCAGCCACGCGGTGAGCGACGGCATCATGAAACCCGTGCACGAGACATAGATGATCAGATCAATGTCCGCCGGCCGCAGTTCGGCGTTGTCGAGTGCACGCTCGACGACGGACGGAACCCGTGCCTTGGCCTCAGCCTCGTAAAGGGCGTTGCGCGCCTCGAAGCCGGGGTGTTTAAGGGTTTCCTCGATCGGCTGTACAATGTGACGCTTCTGCACTCCGGTGTTCCCGATGAGGCGCAGGGCAAGCGGAAGTTGTGGGTGGTCCGCGTGCATTGAGCGCGCCAGGGCGAGCGTCTCCTCCATGGTGATCACGTGGTCCGGGACAGAGACGGCGGGCTGGCACAGAATCGCCATGCTGTACCCCTTCTTGTCGTATTCGGCGTGACTGCGGGACCACCCTCGGCCGCCTGTGTACGCCCCGCAACCGGATGACCGTCGGGCGGAGGCCCCCGGTACCCCGTGAGTCCCTCCCCGTTCAGGCGGCACAGGGCTTCCGGCCTGCCTCGGGGGGCGCGGGCGCGGTGGTCGCCAGATCCTCCATTCGGGGGGGTATCCGGCGTGTCGGGCGTCGTCTCCTTCGGCCGCCGGGAAGGCATCGCCCCACACGCACCCGTGAGGATGTCCGCGGCCTGGCGCACAGCGCAGGCCGCGAGCCCGTCATTCGCGGTGGGGGCCTACGCCGGGGGCGGGACGTGATCCGTACGATCGTGCGCAGGGACATCGCGGGCAGCGCGGATTGGATCAAGTTCGCGGCCACGGACGGCTTCGGTAGACCATCCGACGAGCCGTGACCGTGAAGGTTCGCCGGGTTGACCAGGCTGCGGCACAGGTAGCACAGCGGACAGCGGGAATCGGCACGCGGCCGTAGCAATGGGTGGCTCCCGGACAGGGATGAGTCCGAACGCAGGGGGAGTTGACGGCACACGTATGGTAGGGAGGAAACGCATCAACACCCGCCCCGGGCTGTGAGCCGGGCGGGCCGAACGGGGGAAGAAAGGTGCGTGCCCGATGACGATCGGGCTCCTCTCCACGATTGCTGCTGTGTTCTACGGGGGCACGGTCTCTCTCCTCGCTCTGACTGCGACCTTTGCTCGACGCCGCACGCTGCGGCATGAAGCGCGCAGCACCCTTGCCGTCTTGGTGCCGGGGAGGGCGATGGAGTCGCAGCAGGTAGACCGCGCGGCAGTAGGTCCAAACAGCTGAGCGGTTACGGTGAAATCAAGTGACCACACAGGGTCGGGTCAGTCAGGCTGCAAGAGGGCGTCCGCCCCAGCGGATGCCCTTCTCGCTGCGGATGCGGGGGCGTTCCTTGCGTTGGGCGGCGAGCACGTCGGGGGGGCGAGCGTTGGCGTTTCGACAGCGCAGGTAGCGGTGCAGTGCCTGGGGCTGCGCGGGATGACTGCGGTGGTGGGAGTTGGCCAGGGTGAACTGCCGCAGCGGGCCGATGCGCGCCTCGATCGGGTTGGCCCAGGAGGCGTAGGTCGGGGTGAAACACAGTTCGACCTTGTTCTTCTTCGCCCAGCGGCGGATGTCCGCTCCGGTGTGGGCGGAGAGGTTGTCCAGAATGATGTAGACCGGGGCGCCGTCGGGGCGGGCGGCGCGGATCGATTTCGGATGTGCAGGTCGTCTTCGGTACCGACTGCAGCAACCTTTCCGCACAGCCTGGCGCGAGTTCACGGGCATGGTGGCCATCGGGACCACCCGCTGCGCGCCCTGAAGGCCGCCACCAGCACGGCCGCGGCCATGCTCGGCCGGGACGGTTTCGGCATACTCGCGCAGGGAATGCCTGTAATCCTCGCGTTCATATGAAAAATACGCGAAGCGGGTAACCGGTCTCCGGCACGGGTAGCCGAGAGCCGTGACACAGCCCTTTGAACTGCCCGATTTCTACATGCCGTACCCGGCACGACTGAATCCGCACGTGGAGGAGGCGCGCGCTCACACCAAGGAATGGGCGCGCGACTTCGGCATGCTGGAGGGCTCAGGCGTCTGGGAGGAGCGCGACCTCGACTCCCATGACTACGCCCTTCTGTGCGCCTACACGCACCCCGACACGTCTGCCGAGCGGCTGTCGTTGGTGACCGACTGGTATGTGTGGGTCTTCTTCTTCGACGACCACTTCCTGGAAGTCTTCAAACGGAGCCAGGACCGGGAGGGCGCGAAGGCCTATCTGGACCGGCTCCCGGCCTTCATGCCGATGGACCTGAGCGAAGGCATCCCGAAGCCCACCAACCCCGTCGAGGCGGGTCTCGCCGACCTGTGGCTGCGTACCGTCCCCGACATGTCGACGGACTGGCGCGCCCGGTTCGCCGAGAGCACCAGAAATCTCCTCAACGAGTCCCTGTGGGAACTCTCCAACATCCACGCGCACCGCATCCCCAACCCCGTCGAGTACATCGAAATGCGCCGCAAGGTAGGTGGGGCGCCCTGGTCGGCGGGGCTCGTCGAGTACGCGGCGGGCGCCGAGGTCCCCGCGGTGATCGCCGGATCGCGGCCGCTGCGCGTGCTCAAGGACACCTTCTCCGACGGTGTGCATGTGCGCAACGACCTTTTCTCGTACCAGCGGGAGATCGAAGAGGAAGGTGAACTCTCCAACGCCGTACTGGTCCTGGAGACCTTCCTGGGCTGTACCACCCAGGAGGCCGCGGCCGCCGCGAACGATCTGCTGACCTCGCGGCTGCAGCAGTTCGAGAACACCGCACTCGCCGAACTGGGGCCGCTCTGCGCCGAACACGGCCTGGACCCGCAGGAGTGCGCGGACGTCGCGGCATATGTCAAGGGACTCCAGGACTGGCAGTCCGGCGGTCATGAGTGGCACATGCGCTCCAGCCGTTACATGAACAAGGGCGCGCTGTCCCGGGAACGCCGCATCCTGCCCCATTTGCCGACCGGGCCGGGCACCTCCGCGCTGGACATCGGGTCATTCCTCGGACGCCCCGCGGCCGCCAGGCTCCGCAGCCTCGGCCATGTCCCCTTCCAGCGGGTCGGCCCCTCGCAACTCCCCGACTTCCTCATGCCCTTCACCACCACGCTCAGTCCCCACCTGGCCGCGGCACGGGACAACATGGTCGCATGGGCGCACAGCATGGGGCTCCTGGCGCCACAGCCCGGCGACCCGGGCTCGCGCATCTGGGACGAGCGCAAACTCGCCGGCTTCGACTTCGCGCTGTGCGCCGCGGGCCTCCATCCGGACGCCACACCCGAGGCCCTCGACCTGGCCACGCAGTGGTTGACCTGGGGAACCTACGCGGATGACTACTACCCGGCCGTCTTCGGCGCCACTCGCGACACGGCTGCCGCGAAGGCCTGCAACGACCGCCTCTCCCTTTTCATGCCGGTCGATTCCGACGAGACGCCGACGCCGGTGACCGCACTGGAACGGGGCCTGGCCGATCTGTGGGTACGTACCGCGGCGCCCATGGATCCCGACGCCCGTCGCACCTTCCGGGCCGCCGTCGACGACATGCTCGGCAGCTGGCTGTGGGAAGCGGCCAACCAGGCGCAGAACCGCATCCCCGACCCGGTCGACTACATCGAAATGCGCCGCCAGACCTTCGGCTCCGACCTGACGATGGCGCTGTCACGCCTCTCGCACGGCCGGAAGATCCCTCCGGAGGTCCACGAGAGCGGGCCGATGCGCTCCCTGGAGAACTCCGCCGCCGACTACGCCTGCATGCTGAACGACGTCTTCTCCTACCAGAAGGAGATCGAGTTCGAGGGCGAGGTGCACAACAGCGTCCTCGTCGTGCAGAACTTCTTCGACTGCGACTACCCGACAGCCCTCGCGATCGTCCACGACCTCATGAACTCCCGTATGCGGGAGTTCCAGCACATCGTCGCGAACGAGCTGCCCGTGCTGTACGACGACCGTGATCTCGACGCCGAGTCCCGTCGGATCCTCGACGGGTATGTGAAGGAACTCGAGAACTGGCTGGCCGGGATTCTGACCTGGCATCAGAACACCCGGCGCTACGCGGAGTCGGATCTCCTGCGCAACGTCCCAGGTGCCCAGCGTCTCCTGGCCGGCCCTGTCGGCCTGGGCACGTCCGCCGCCAGGATCATGAAGAGGGTCCTTCCGTAGCGGGCGCGGTTCCCCGGCGCGTGCTGAATCGACCGGGTGACGCGGACCTGCGTCTCCCGGTCAGCCGCCGGCCGGGGCGTCGGTGTGATCGTCACGGAGCGGTGCACGGCACGCGCCCGGGGGTGCCGGGCGCTCGTACCGGACTACTCGGCGATCTCGGTGCGCTCCCACCATTCGTACACCGGCAGCCGCCCCTCAGACGTGTCCTCGTGCCGGGGGGTGGCCTTGAAGTGCTCGTATCCGCCCCTGAACGGCACCTTCAGCTCGTTGCCCGGCGGGGTGATCGGAACAATGCGCTCGGGCAGGTCGTCCGGCCCGCCTTCGAGTACGGCCTTTGCGCTCATGGTCCCCATCATTGACCGCATCGTGCGGGAGCGAAACCGGGCTCACCCGTTGGGGGCTCTCCTGCGGCCTCGGTGGGCCGCGACCCGGGTACGCGACGCGCAGGCGGCGGAGCAGTAACGACGAGCCGCCCCGGGGCCGGTGCCCAGATAGAGGGCGGAGCAACCGGATGCGGCGCACTCGCCCCAGGGGATACGTGCCGCGGTGCTGTTCACCGCCGCGGGCCTGTGCGACGGGCCCCTGCTCACCGCCACGCTCCGCATCGGGGCCGACCACGCACCTCTGGGCAGGCAAACCCGGGTCCTCACCGTCGGGGCGGGACCGAAGATCTCGGCCGCCGCCTGCGGGGCGGCTCTCACCGGCGTCGCGGCCTCCTGGTCCCGTCGCTTTTGCTGCTGGCGATCGCCGCGCTCCAGGCGCTTGCAGCGCTGCTTCAACTGGTGTTGTCCCGGTCCGTCCGTCGCGTGCTGAACGGATGCGGCAGCCCAGCCCGCGCATGCCGGCCCGAGGGCGTGGCAGGACCTTGACCTGGTCCTGGGAGTCCGAACCTGTCGGGCGCGGCCCCGAACTCGCGGCAAGAGCCGCGGCAGCTCGCCTATATCCAAAACCGAGCCCGGAAATCCGCAGAACCGGCAATTTCCGGACCGCGAGTCTCCAAGACGCTAGAAACAAGCCGCACCGGGGAGTGGATCGGGCCCGGCGGGGGTGCCGCCGCGGCATACGTCCGACCATCAGACAGCCGGAGGGCCGTATGCGGATCATGGTAATTGCGAGCGCGTACAACAGTCTGACCCAGCGCGTCGAGGCGGAACTCGGCGACCAAGGGCATGGCGTCCACGTCCAACTGGCCGTGTCCGACGAGGAATTGTGTGCCGCCGCACGACGGTTGGACCCTCATCTGGTCCTGGCCCCGATGCTCAAGACCGCGATACCCAAACAGCTCTGGGCCGAGCGGCTGTGCCTCGTCGTCCATCCGGGCCCCATGGGGGACCGGGGGCCGTCCTCGCTGGACTGGGCCATCGACAGCGGAGAACGCCGATGGGGCGTCACCGTCCTCCAAGCCGTGGAGGAGATGGACGCCGGAGACATCTGGGCGTCGGTGCCCTGCGAGCTCCCCGAGGCCGCCAAGAGCGATCTGTACCGCAACGAGGTCGCAGATGCCGCGCTCGAGGCGGTGCATCTGGCCGTGGCACGGTACGCCTCCGGAACGTATGTCCCCGAACCGCTCGACTACGCCCGCCCCGATGTCCTCGGGAAGCCCCGCCCGTACTTCACCCAGGACCGCAGGCGCATCGACTGGACCAGCGACACCACGCAGACCGTCGTCCGCAAATTGCGTGCCGCGGACTCCTTCCCCGGGGTGCTCGACGAGTGGGGGAACCGTGAGTACTTCCTCTACGGCGGCCACACCGAGGACCAGTTGTGCGGCAGTCCCGGCCGGATCGTCGCGCGCCGTGGCGGAGCCGTGTGCCGCGCCACCGTCGACGGCGCGGTGTGGATCACCCAGATGCGGCCGCGCCGTACCCCCGGCGGTCCGGCGACATTCAAGATGCCCGCCACACTCGCGCTCGGCGACCGGGCCCGGCTGCTGCCGCGGATACCGGCGCCCCTCGACCTCCCCGAGGGCCGCAGGACCTGGACCGACATCCGCTACCGCGAGCGCGGCCGGGTCGGCTTCCTGCGCTTCTCCTTCCCGGCCGGGGCCATGTCCACCGCACAGTGCAGGCGACTGCTCGCCGCCTACCACCACGCCGTCTCGCGTCCGACCGACGTGCTCGTCCTCGGCGGCGCCCGGGACTTCTTCTCCAACGGTATCCATCTCGGTGTCATCGAGGCGTCGTCCGATCCCGCCCGGGAATCCTGGGAGAACATCAACGCCATGGACGACCTCGTCCAGGCGGTGCTGGACACCACCGACCGGCTCACCGTCGCCGCGGTGGGCGGCAACGCGGCAGCGGGCGGAGTGATGCTCGCGCTCGCCGCCGACGAGGTGTGGTGCCGGCGGGGAGCCGTACTCAATCCCCATTACCGACGGATGGGTCTCTACGGCTCCGAGTACTGGACGTACACCCTGCCCCGGCGCGTCGGCGCCGCCGAGGCCCGCCGCCTGACCGAGGAAGCCCGGCCGCTGAGCGCGGTCCACGCCCGTCACCTGGGCCTGGTCGACAGGGTCGTACCGGCGGCGCCCGGCGCGTTCGAGGCACAGGTGGCGCAGCTCGCGGCGGCCGCCGCGGACTTGCCCGGGCTGCCCGCGCGGCTGAGGGACAAGCGGAGCCGGCGCGCGGCACAGGAGGAGATCAAACCGCTGGCCTGGTACCGGGCGGACGAACTGGCCCGGATGCGCCGCAACTTCTACGAGGCCGGCGAGCCCTACCACCGGCTGCGTTCGGCCTTCATCCGCAAACAGCCCGCCGCCGGGCCCAGTGTGCCTCCCGCGCCGTCCTCGCCGACCGCCCCACGATGACGCGACGATCGCCGGCACGCTGCTGGATCAGATCGGGTCGTCCTGACCGAGGCTCACCCGGTAGCGCAGGGCGGGCAGTTCCACGTCTTCGTACCGGTCACCTCGAACGGTGCCGTCCGGCGCGTAGCCCGCTGACGCATAGAAGCGGCGGGCCCGCGCATTGTCGCGCAGCACCCACAGCAGCAGCGTGCGAAACCGGCGGCTGACGGCTTCCGCGTGCACGGCCTCGATCAGGGTGCGACCGGCGCCGCTGCCGATCACATCCGGGCGGAGGTAGATCGCGTACAGCTCGCCCGCATCCGGCTCCGCGGAATTGCCCCGGTAGGGCCCCAGGGCGGCCCAGCCGACGACGCCTTCGTCGCCGTCGACGGCCACCAGGTTCAGTACCCGTTCGTGCGAGTCCGTGAACCGCGCCCTGCGCGCCCGGGCGTCGTCCTCGATGGTCATGCCGTCCAGATACGTCTGCGGGACGATGCCCGCGTACGCGAACTGCCAGCCCCTCACCCGTACGGCGGAGACGGCTTCGATGTCGGCTTCTGTCATCTCTCGAACGCGCACCATGCGGGCACCGTAACCGACCCGCTGCTCAGCGAGCCTCTTCATTTTCCGGGCGTAATGTCCGAGGCAGGGAAGGGACGGACGCCATGAAGTACGAGGATCGCGCGCACGCGGGCCAGGAACTCGCCGACAGGCTCACCGCATGGGTGGCCGAGGCCGGCCTCACCGACATCATCGTGCTCGCACTGCCCCGGGGCGGCGTCCCCGTCGCGGCAGCCGTCGCACGGGCCCTGGGCGCACCCCTCGACATCCTGGTCGCCCGCAAGATCGGCGCCCCGGGGCAACCGGAGTACGGAATCGGCGCGATGGCCGGCGACGACGCGCCCGTGTTCGACCAGGACGCCCTGACGGCGCTCGGTCTCACAGAGGAGCGGCTGTCGGTCGACGTGGTGCGAGAGCGCACCGAACTGCGGCGGCGCGAGGACCTCTACCGCGGCGGTCACCCGGCCGCGGACCTGCGCGACCGCACGGTCGTCCTGATCGACGACGGACTCGCCACGGGCATCACCGCCCGTGCCGCCCTGCGTCATCTGCGCCGGCAGCACCCGGCGCGGCTGGTCCTGGCTGTGCCGGTGGGCAGCCGCCGTGCCGTCGACAGGCTGCAGTCGGAGGCCGACGTCGTCGTCTGCCTGTACCAGCCGCCCTACTTCCATGCGGTGGGGCAGTGGTACGCGGACTTCGAGCAGCTCTCCGACCGGGACGTGCTCCGACTCCTCGACGAATTCAGTGGGGGACGACACGGGCGATGAGCAGGGCGACATCGTCATGGTCGCCGGGGTGCCGCAGATTGTGCAGAAGCCGCTCGCAGGTGTCCTCGAGAGTGCGGTGCGGCACATCGAGGAGTGCGAGCAAGACCCGCAGCCGGGTGTCGATGTCCTGGTCGCGGGTTTCGACCAGGCCGTCGGTGTAGAGGACGAGTTCGTCCCCGAGGCCGAGCTCGATCGTCGTGGTGCGGAAGGGGACGCTGCCGACGCCCAGCGGAGCGCCCGTGGGCAGGTCGAGCAGCGTGGGCGTACGGCCGGGCCGTACCAGTGCCGGCGGCAGATGGCCGGCGCAGGAGATGTGGCACCGTGAGTCGCGAGGGTCGTACAGAGCGTAGAGACAGGTCGCGATGTATGACTCCAGCTCACTGGTGATCTTGTCGAGGTGCTGCAGCACATGAGCGGGGTCGAGGTTCAAGTCGGCCAGGGTCTGGGTCGCGGTGCGCAGCCGCCCCATGGCCGCGGCGGCGTTGATGCCACTGCCCATCACGTCGCCCACGACCAGGGCTGTCCTGTCCTCCGCGAGGGGGATGATGTCGAACCAGTCGCCACCGATCTCGCTCACGCTGCCGGCGGGCTGGTAGCGGGAGGCGACTTCCAGACCGACCAGGTGCGGCGGACGCTGGGGCAGCAGGCTGCGCTGGAGCGCGAGCGCGGTATTGCGCTGCTGCTGGTACAGGCGGGCGTTGTCGATGCACACCGCGGCTCGGGCAGCCAGCTCACTGGCCAGCAGGTTGTCGTCCTCGGTGAACGGCAGCGGATTGCGGGCCCGCTTCAGATCGAGCGCTCCCAGTACCTCGCCGCGGGCGATCAGCGGCACCGCCAGGTACGAGTGGACCCCCGCCCGCGCCAGAAGCTCGGCGGCGCCGGGGTCGCGGGCAATACGGGACAGATCGCCCTCGGCGAAGGTGGGCAGCATGACGGGCCGGCCGGTGCTGACGCACTGGGTGACCAGCCGGTCGGCGTCATAGCGCGCCAGTTCACCGGGTGGATCGGCGGCTTCCACGGCCACGGTGCGATAGGCGGCGGTGACCGCGAGAGCGCGGAACAGCGCCTCTCCAGTGGCGGAGGACGAGGAGCGGCGCCCCTCCAGGATGGAGTCCAGGACATCGACCGCCGCCACGTCGGCCAGCTCGGGCACGGCGATGTCGGCCAGCTCACGCGCGGTCCGCTCCAGGTCCAGCGTGGTGCCGATACGCACGGAGGCGTCGGCGACCACGGCGAGCCGGTGCCGGGCCCGTTCCGCCTCGGTGGCCGAGCGGTCCCGGTCGGTGACATCCACCACCGAGGCGGCCACCCCCAGAATCCGGCCGCTGACGTCCTCGAGCCGGTAGAGGGACACCGACCAGGCGTGTTCGGTGTCCGGATCCTTCGGTATCCGTCCGACGGTGTAGTGGTCCAGCAGCGGAATCCCGGTCGCCAGGACGTGGCGCATCGAGGCCTCGACGCCGTCGGCGTCCAGGAAGGGCAGCGTTTCCCGTACACGTCTGCCCAGATACTTCTCCGCGGGCAGGCCGGTGATCCGTTCCAGTGCCGCGTTGACCGATACGTACCGCAGATCGGAGTCCATCACCGCCAGCCCGATAGGGGACTGCTCCACCAGCTGCACCGACAGCGCCAGGTCCCGTTCGACCTTCCGCACCGCGGCCTGATCCGTGGCGAGCCCCAGCGCGTAGGGGTGGCCGCGGTCGTCCAGCAGCCGCATGTTGCGGAACTCCAACAGACGTGTGCCCCCCTGCTTGTGCCGGACAGGGAAGACCCCCGTCCAGCTCTCGCCCCCGGCCATCACCCGGGCGAACAGCTGGAGCACGAGATCGACGTGCTCCTCGGCCACGAGCAGGTGCGCCGCGAACCGGCCGAGCGCCTCCTCGGCCGTGTATCCCAGCAGTTCCTCGGCCTGCGGGCTCCACAGCACGATCCGCCCGTCCGCGTCGAAGACGACGGCGGCGACACACAGCGTGTCCAAGAGCCCGCCCGGTGGCGACGGACCCGCCTCCACGTAACCGGCCGGGCCGAGATCGGCCCGGAACGCATCCGTGCCAGCCATCTGCGGCACTCCCTTCCGTGCCGTTGCGGCGCTCGCTCGCCGTGTCCATAGTCTCTCGACATCCACTGCCCCCGCAGCCCCACCGGGGCCACGGGGAACCAGCGGATGTTTCATGGTGCGCGTCGCCGCTCCCGCTCGGTGCCCGGCGTCCCCCGGCCGTCACCACCGGCGGAACGAGCACACACCTCTCCATCCTGGGCTCGCCCCGGTCCGCCTATCATTCTTGTCGTGTTCGATTCCCGGCAGTTGAAGACCTTCCACGAAGTGGTCAAGACCGGGTCGTATTCCGCGGCGGCTCGCTCACTCGGATACACACAGCCGGCGGTCAGCCAGCAGATGAAGGCCCTCGAACGGGACGCCGGCACGCCACTCTTCACCAGGGTCGGGCGCGGAATCAGGCTCACCGAGGCCGGTGAGGCGCTGACCCGGCATGCCGGGGCGATCCTGGACAGCCTCTCGGCCGCGCGGCAGCAGATCGACGCGATAGCCAGGCTGCGCGCGGGACGGGTGCGGGTGTGCGCCTTCCCGAGTGCGGCCGCCACCGTCATTCCCGATGCGATGGCCCGGCTGGCGGCGGACCACCCGGGGATCAGAGTGGACCTGCTGGAGGGCGAACCCCCCGAGTCCCTGGGCCTGCTTCCCCGTGGTGAGGCCGACATCACGCTGGCGTTCAGCTACCCCGGTCTGCATGTCGACGTCCCGGAGGAACTGGCCGAGATCCCCCTGCTGGAGGACCGGCTGACGGTGCTGCTGCCCACTGGGCACCCGCTGGCCAGACGGCGGGCGGTGCAGCTGGCCGACCTGACGCACGAGCGGTGGATCGTCGGCTGCCCCCGGTGCCGGGCCAACTTCCTTCATGCCTGCGCGGAGCGGGGCTTCACCCCCGACATCGCGTTCAGCACCGATGACAACCTGGTGGTGCAGAGCCTGGTCGCGGCCGGCGTGGGCATCGCCATGATGCCGGCGCTGGTGCTGTCGTTCCTGTGCCACAGCAAGGTGACCGGCCGGGTCGTCGAGCCGCTCACCCTCCGCAAGGTCTCGGCCTACGTGTTGCGTGAGCATCTGCGCATACCCGCCACCGCCCTGGTGCTCGACTCGCTCAGGGCGGTGGCCGCGAACCGGGCAGGTTGATCCGCAGGTTGTCCGGCCCGGCGGGCGGTGAACAGCGGCGCGATGTCGTCGGCGCGGTCCGTGGCCTGCCGCGCCTGCCCTGGATCAGCCGGTCGGCGATACCGGCCGGGGAGGAAGCTGTGGCGTCCGCGAAGACACGGCGAGCCGCTCAGTTCGGTGACCGGGTACGTGTCTCGGCATCGATGCCCGGCAGCCAGGTCCAGTACCTCGGTACGGCCGTCCGGCCGCCGGATCGAGCCGGACATGGCAACAGCCGGCGAACTGCCCGGGATCGAGGTCGATGAGCAGCCGGTTGGTGCCGCTCATCACCTCCTTCGGCTCCTGCCGGAGACGGCGAAGGCGCGCACCGCACTGCGGAGTTGACCCACGGTGGCAGCGGCGACGACACCGTAGAGGCCCGCCATGAGCTGCGGAACCGGCGCATGGTCTCCTCGGCGTCCGCCAGGTGGATGCCTCGCCCCGACCGGTACGCCTCGGACACCGGGAACGGGCGGTTCACATGCATGCCCCACCACGCACCGAGAAGCGCGCACGGCAGCCCGGCGACGACGGCCATCCTCAGCAGACCGGGACTTCCGGAGCACAGAAAGAGGACACCGGAATATCCGCCGAGTGCCGTGGCCGTCCCGGCCGTGGCCTCGGCGCACCAGCTCGAGCTCGCCGGACCCCGGGCGTTGCCGTCGACCCGCACCTGTGCCTCCGGCCCCACCCAGCGGCACCGCACTCCATGAGGGTGCGGCCCTCACGCCGCCAGGCAGGTCACACAGTCAGGACGCGCCTCGGCTTGGCCGACGCGCATCCTGGACCAGCACAGTGGCGGCCGGGCCGCGGGCCCACGGCCCGGCCGCTCGCGGCTCAGCCGTTCGAGCAGGTGCTGCCCCACGCCGGGTTCAGCAGCCCGATGACGTTAATACTGTTGCCGCAGGCATTCAGGTCCAGGCCGATCGGCACCAGGACGTTGTTCCCCGTGAGGATGCCCGACGACGGCCCCGTGATGCCCACCGCGTACGGATCGTCCTGCGCGGACGCGACACCACTGCCGAAGGCAATGAGGCCCCCGGCGGCAATCAGCACGACAGCGGCCTTCTTCAGCTTCATCACCGTTTTGCTCCTTCGGAATGCCGCCGCGACCGTTCGCGGCAGCGACTTCCGGAGAGTTACCGCGTCTTCGGCCGACTGGCCCTTGATCCGGGGCGAGACCACCCGGGTGGCGGACAAACGACCATGTGATGGGCCCTTCGGCGACAGGGAGTCGGGGACCGGGCCGTCCGAACCGCCGTGCCGGAGTCCGTGGAACGGCGCACCATGGGCTCATGGCCGGACGCATCGCTGATTTCAGCACTCCCGGGAGCCTCGCGGAACCCGGTGAGGGTATCAGCCCGGAAGAGCTCGCCCTGGCGGCCCGTAACCATGCCCTCCCGCTGGAGGCCCTGCGCGACGACCTCACCCCGCCCGGACTGCACTACGTCCTGACCCACTACGACATTCCCGCCGCCGACGAGTGGCGCCCGGCTGTGCACGGCCGGGTCCGCACCCCGCTGACACTCGACCTGCCCACGCTGTGGTCCCTCCCGGCCGCCATCCACCGCGTCACGATGGAATGCGCGGGCAACGGCCGAGCCCGGCTCACCCCCTGACAGGTGAGCCGGCCCTGGCTGACGGGTGCCGTCGGAACGGCCTAGTGGACTGGGGTGCCATTTCCTGGGCGACGACGCCGCCATGGTCGCGATCCAATGGCTGCCGTCCCGCCAGGACTCCGTCGGGGGTGCCCAGGGCTCCCGCCGAGCCCAGGGGCGCTCTGCCGCTGGGTAGGTGTCAGCCATCCGTGGACGGCGAAACCTGACGCCGCTGCAGGGGCAGCGTTGCATCGAGGGCTGCGGCGAGTTCGGGAACGGTGGGCCGGGCGGCCGGATCAGGACGGAGGCAGCTGTCGATGGCTGCGGCGAGACCGTGCGGCAGGCGCCGACGGGACCCGATCGGCGGGGCAGGCTCCTCGAGCTGCGGATACCAGTCGTCCCGGCCGTCCGGGTCGCCGGTCCCGTCCATGGCCTCGCCCTCGTCCATGGTGTCGCCGCTGTGGAACGGCACGTCGCCGGAGGCTACCTCGTACAGCGTGACGCCGACGCCCCACACGTCGGCGGCGGCCGTCAGCCGACCGCCGCGCGCCTGCTCCGGGGCCAGGTAGCAGTGGGTGCCGATGCCCGGAGGGGCGCCGCCGGGCGCCCGGGCGACGCTGAGGTCGAGCACTTTGGCGTGTCGGCAGTCGACCACGACGTTGGACGGCTTGAGGTCCAGGTGCAGCAGGCCTTGGCCGTGCAGGTAGTGGATCGCCGAGCAGAGATGCACGCCGAGGACGGCTATGTCTGTGGCGGCCGGGCGGCGCGGCAACCGGTGAATGAGGTGGGCCACCGTTTCGCCGGTCAGGGATTCCAGGACGACGAGCGGTTCGGGCGTCTCGAAGGTCTCGTACGCGCGGACCAGGTGCGGATGGGTGAAGGTCCGGAGCCAGTGGCCCTCCCTCAACAGCCGTTCGCGCAACTGCTCCTCGTGGTGGCGGTCGGGGCGTACGACCTTCACCACGCATCGGCAGTCGCGCTCCTCGCTCCATGCGTCGTAGATGTCGAGCCAGCCGGTCCGGGCCAGATGGGCCAGGACCTCGTAGCCGGGCCCGGGTTTCGTTCCGGGCGCCAGCGGCGGAGACGGTCGTGCGGTGGTACGGCTCATGAGAGCACCTTCCCCCAGGGGCGGGGGTACCGGCGAGAGCGTGGCCGGTCGCTGCGCTCAGCCGGTGGATCCGGGTGGGTCCCACCGCGCCGGAACAGCTCTTCGTGCGTGCCGCGCTTGACGATTCGGCCGTGGTCCAGCACCACGATGCAGGTGGCGTCGCGGGCGGTGAACAGATTGTGGGAGACCACGATGGTGGTGCGCCCGGCTATTCGCCGGCGCAGCGATTCCATGATCCGTCGCCCGGCTGGGCGTCCAGGCCCCCGACTGGGCATCGCGCGGGCGATCGCGAGGCGCCGGCGCGGACAAGCACATCGTCCACCATCGAACAGCCAGATCTCGGCCGCGTCGACGACGGGCCCGACCATGCAGAAGCCGAGTACCGGAACGAGCCGGCGCCGGCCACCCCGTGTGCAGGGCCAGAACCGTCGGAACACCTCACGCGGGGCGACTGGCGGTGCGGCGGCGACAACGGCATCGGGTCGTCGGCCACCGACAGCAGGCGCCGCAGAACATGCCATGAGACATGCGCCATGGCACCCGTTCCTCACGAGTTGCGGCCGGAGCGGACCAGGAGCTCCGGGCTCCGGGTCCGCCCCACCATCCGGTGCGGTCGCCACTAGTAACCGTGGTGGTCGTGACGGCCATGGTCATGGTCATGGTGGTCATGGTGGTCATGACGGCCATGGTCATGGTGGTCATGGTCGTGATGGTCCTCGTCGAAGAAACGCTCTTCCGACGAGTCCCAGCCCCAGTCACGATGGTTCGCGGGAATGAGATAACTAAAGATCGCCATGAGCTTCCTTCCTGAAAATACTTTCAGTCGGGATACGTCCCAGAACGGCCGGTGGATGGCGTTCCCGGAAAATTTCTCGCCCAGTGTCCATGACAAGGTGGTGGCGGGCGGGCAGAGAAGGGGAGAAGAGTGATCTCATGATCGACGCCTACCTCCGCCGCATCGGCGCCACCCGGCCCGAACGGCCCACCGCGGACGTCCTGCGTGAGCTGCAGCTGTGCCACTTGATGAGCGTGCCCTTCGAGAACCTGTCCATCCACCTCGGCGAGGACATCGTGCTCGATGAGACATTGCTGGTCGAGAAAGTCGTGGACAGAGGGCGCGGGGGCTTCTGTTACGAACTCAACGGGGCGTTCGCCGCGCTGCTGCGGGCCGTCGGATTCCGGGTGGAGCTGCTCCAGGCGCGGGCGTCCGGACGGGACGGCCGGCCCGGCATTCCCTACGACCATCTGGCGCTGCGCGTCCGTACGGCCGATTCGGCCCGGTCGTGGCTCGTCGACGTCGGGTTCGGCGACCACAGCCATCACCCGTTGGCCCTCGACGGGCGGGGCGAGCAGCGTGACCCGGCCGGCATGTTCCAGGTCGTCGAAACCGAGGGCGGGGACCTCGAGGTACTCAGAGACGGCAAGCCGCAGTACCGGCTTGAGACACGGACGCGAGAGCTGGCGGACTTCGAGTCCGGAGCCTGGTGGCACCGTACGTCGCCCGCCTCGCACTTCACCCGGTCCCTGGTCTGCTCCCGGCTGACCCCCCGCGGCCGGGTGACGCTGAGCGGACGCACACTGATCACCACGGTGGCCGGCGTACGCCAGGAACAGCACCTGGAAACCGACGCCGAAGTCCTCGCCACCTACCGGGAGCACTTCGATCTGGTACTGGCCCGGGTGCCGGAGGTTCGTACCGCATGAGAGACCGACGTCCCTCGCGGTGACTCCGTCAGGGATTCCATTTGTACTTGCCGCCGCCGACCCATCTCACCCACGCCGGATCGTCGAGGTCGATGTTCTGCAGTCCTTCCCTATGCGCCATCTTGATCACGTCCAGCAAGTCGTGGGCGGCCCCCACCGTGATCCCGTTGATCTGGACCAGGCGGAAGGGCCGATCGCCCGGTGTGACTCCGAGGACGACGATCGGTGTCCGTGCTGCGTCGGTCATGCTTCCAGCGTGTGCCGGCGGCGCGACCGGTGCACATCGGCGACACGGGGCTCCGGCAGTATCCCGGCGGACACCTTCGGGCCGCCGCGTATGCTCGCGGCGGGCTTCGTGGACCAGCGGAAGGGGACGGAGTCCGAGCCACCGGACCGCGCCCGCCACGCCCGGAGCTCGAGGAGAAACGTATGCCCCGCCAACCACCTCTGGAAGAAGCCCTTGCCTCCCTGCGGGACGAGCTGCAGAGCGGTCAATGCTCGATCATCGGCCTGACCACCTGGGAGGCCTGGCCGGCCTTCCTGAGTTTCGGACGCCGACGTTTCGACACGCCACCCATCCCCGAAGCCGACGGGCTGCTCCTCCAGTACGGCACGTACTCCTTCGACGGGCCGCCGATGTTCACCCTGGGCCTCACCCGGCAGTTCGCCGTCTCCGATGACGGTGGCGAGCACGACCACCACGTACAAGTCCAATGCGAACTTCTCTACGCGCCCGACAGTGTCCTTCGCGCTCTCGGAACCTTCAACTCCTGGTTCTTCCACGACACCGGCGACGACCTCGGCCAATGGGCCGAGATGCTGAGCGATCGCCTGGAGCCGCTCCACCGACGCAAGCCCGTCGAGATCAACCTCTACGAGGAGCTGGTGTAGCGGCCGTGCTCTTCGAGGAAGCCCAGGACGAGGGAACCGGCGGTGACACGGAATTCCTCGAAGCAGGCGTGCCGCGCGCCAGGGCTCAGCCGCAGCCGGGCACCCCGGATACGGTCTGTGAGCAGGGCGGCGTTCGCCGCGGGATCGAGGAGGTGTCGCCGTGCACTACCAGCGTGGGTACGCAGATGTCGGGCAGTACATTCCACGCGTCGTGCTGATTGCCGGCGGGCAGGGTGCCGGCTCTGGGCGTAGGCCGGCACGGCGGGGTCAGCGAGCGTGTTGTAGGGGCCGGAGTGGGTTGCCAACCAGGCCGGGGAGTACATCATTTCGAGCAGGGCCTGCCTGGCGGCGGGCTCTGGCCTGGCCACAGATGTGATCCCACCAGTGGTGGGTGCTCGCCTGGCCCGCCAGAAGGACCAGTGGGGTGCCGTCGCCCTGGGTCTGGCAGGCGATACGGGTCTCGGCCGTGCTCCTGATGTGTGGCACAACGCGTGTCCCTTCGGATCGGGTCGGTGCGACGACTATGCGTACGTCTCGGCGGAGGCAAAACCCAGTTGCTCTGTCCGAAGGCCGCTGACAGGGTCTCGGCCATGCCTACCTTCTCCGCGCATGACGGAACCAAGCTCGCCTACCACGTGTTCGGAGAGGGCCGGCCGCTGGTCTGCCTGCCAGGGGGGCCGACGGACTCCGCATACCTCGGCGACCTCGGCGGCCTTTCCGCGCACCGGCAGCTGATCAGGCTGGATCTCCGGGGCACCGGCCAGTCCGCTGCACCGGAGGACGCTGCCTCCTACCGCTGCGACCGACTCGTTGATGACGTGGAGGCCCTGCGCGAGCACCTCGGCCTGGATCGGATGGACCTGCTGGCGCATTGCGCCGGCGCGAACCTGGCCGCGCTGTACGTGGGCCGCCATCCGGAACATGTCAGCAAGCTCGCACTGATCACGCCGAGTGTCAGGGCCGTCGACGCCACGATCACAGGAGACCTCCGGCGCGAGACCGCGCAGCTCCGCCGGGACGAGCCGTGGTTTCCGGAGGCGTACGCGGCCTTGGAGGCGATCCTGGCGGGCAAGGCCACCGCCGACAGTTGGCGGGCCATCGCGCCGTTTTCCTACGGCCGTTGGGACGAGGCGGCTCAGGCCCATCACGCTGCTGACGAAGAGCGGAAGAACATCGAGGTCGTGGCTGCCTTCGGCGCCGAAGGCGCCTTCGACCCGGACGCCACCCGCACCGCGCTCGCCCGGTTCGCACCGCCGGTGCTACTGCTGGCCGGGGAGACGGACCTGGGAGCCCCTCCTCGCGCTATGGCCGAGTTCACCGAGCTGTTTCCGAACGCCAGGCTCGTCATTCGGCCCGGAGCCGGACACTTCCCGTGGCTCGACGACGCTGACGGCTTCGTGGCGACCATCGCGGAGTTCCTGGGGTGAGAACTCATCGACATTGACCTTGCTTGGCCCAGTCGCCTGACTCCCAGTCAGGTCATGTCGAATCACCTTGGAACAACGCGCGGCCCAGCCGGCGGTTCGGCCGGCGCTCGAGCCTGTGTCGCGCTGCCGCGGAGAGGGCGCCGACAGGATCTGCGGGCTCAAGGAAGGGGGACGCCCCGGCCGCGTCCTGCCCAGGCCGGGGCATCCACATGCCGCATGGGTGGTGGGGTGCGGCTCAGGGGGCGATCGCGGAGAGGGTCTCCGTCAGGTCGCGCGCCCCGGTGCGGGGGCGGTTGTGGGGGAGCCGGCTGATCAGCATGCCCATGGCGCATGTGTTGGTGAGGGCGGAGAAGACGAGGCCCGCGCCGATGGCCGCGGAGAACCAGCGGGCGCCGGGAACGAGGAGATCTGCCAGCAGTCCGAGCAGCACCAGCGTGCCCGCGGCGAGGCGGACCTGGCGGTCCATGGCCCATACGGCCCGTGCACCACCGGCGGGTCGGTCGATGCCGAAACCGGCCTGGGCCCAGGCTGTGGTGCCGCCGACGAGGGTGGACGCGGGAATTCCGGCCGTTGCGAGCTGGCCGCATGCGGACGCCGAGCGGGCGCCGGAAGCGCAGACGACGGCGAAGGTGCTGCCGGCGGCGACGGCTGCGCGCAGCGTGGGCAGGGCGCGCTGCAGCTGGTCGAGGGGGATGTTGTGTGCGCCGGGAATGTGGCCGGCGGCGTACTCGCCGGGGGAGCGGACATCGATCACGGTCACGCGCTCCATCCGGGTGTGGAGCTGCTCGACGGTCAGGGAGGCGGTCATCAGGGATTCTCTCTTTCTCATCAGGGTGTGTGAGGGGTGCGGCGGCTCGGCTAGACGATGACGTCGAGGGCCATGAAGGCGGCCACGCCGAGGAGCGCGAAGACGAAAGTGCGCTGGAGGACGGGGCCCGAAAGCTTGTGGGCCAAACGCTTGCCGTCGAAGGCGCCGAGGATCGCGGCCCCGGTGAACGGGCCGACCACAGCCCAGTCGATGCCCATGTCGCTGCCGAGGCGCGGAATGAGGGCGGCCACCGAGTTGATGCTGATCACCAGCAGGCTGGTGCCGACGGCCTCCGCCATCGTCAGGGCGAGGATCGAGATCAGGGCGGGCACGGCGAGGAATCCGCCTCCGACGCCGAGGAGCCCTGTCACTCCCCCGAGGCATGCGCCGATGCCTGCGGTCTTGATCACGCCGGCCTTCCGGTCTGGGGTCGTGGCCCGCCGGGGCGCGAGCATGCGCCAGGCGGCCAGGCCCGCAAGAACGGCGAACGCCATGGTGAGCAGGGTCCCGGGGACATGCGGGGACAGTGCGCCGAAGGCGGCTGCAGTGGGCAGGCCGGCCGCGGCGAACAGCAACCCGGTGCGCCACTGGACCCGGCCGCTGCGAGCGTGGGCGAGCAGCCCGGTGAGGGAGGTCGCGGCCACGATCAGCAGGCTCGCCGAGCCGGCGGCGGCAGGGGTGAAGCCGAGCAGGTAGATCAGAGCGGGTACGGCCAGGATGCCGCCGCCCCCGCCCAGGCCGCCGAGCGCGAGGCCGACGACGGCCCCGGCGATCAGCGCGAGGATCACGGCAGTCATATGGCCGGGCCGTTCCCGCTGTGCACCGGCAGTCCCTGCGGCGCCCCGGCCGGAATGCCGCGCAGGGGGAGTGACTGCTGAGCCTCGTCTCGTACCTCTCGTACGTCGAGGAGCAACGTCTCGCCCGCAGCGGCGCGAGCGCGGGTGTCGGCAGGGATGGTCTCGGCTGGGCGCATACGGCCGTGTGGCATGGCCATCGGTGGGTCTCCGGGCGGTTGCGTGGGAGGGGGTCGGATGCCGACGACCGGACATCCAATACCCCATGGGGTATCTTCGAGAGTGAGCATATACCCCCCTGGGTATTTTTTCGAGCGTGGGCCGCATCAGCCGCCCTCACAACAAGGAGCCCCCGTGTACTTCGCTCAGCACTACCTCGACTGCCTTTCCCAGGCCTCCTACCTGATCGCCGACGAGTCCACCGGCCGAGCGGTGGTCGTCGACCCGCGCCGGGACGTCGACGAGTACCTGGCCGACGCACAGGCCCGCGGCTTCACCATCGAGGGAGTCATCAACACCCACTTCCACGCCGACTTCCTCGCCGGCCACCTGGAACTCGCCGCCCGCACCGGCGCCTGGATCGGCTACGGCCGGCACGCCCGCACCGAGTACCCGGTCCGCCACCTCGCCGAGGGTGAACGGATCAGCCTGGGCGAAGTCACCCTGGAGATCACGGAGACACCCGGCCACACGCCGGAGTCGATCGGTGTCCTGGTCCGCGAGCACGCCGACGACACGGTCCCGTACGGCGTGCTGACCGGCGACGCCCTCTTCATCGGCGACGTCGGCCGCCCCGACCTGCTGGCATCCGTCGGCGTCAGCGCCGACGAACTCGGCCGCATGCTCTACGACAGCGTGCACAACAAGCTGATGGCCCTGCCGGACGAGGTGCGCGTCTTCCCCGCCCACGGGGCCGGGTCCGCCTGCGGCAAGAACCTGTCCACCGAACGCCACTCCACCATCGGTGAACAGCGCGCCACCAACTACGCCTGCGCCCCGATGGGCGAAGAGGAGTTCGTCGCCCTCGTCACCGAAGGCCAGTCCGCGGCGCCCGGTTACTTCAGCTACGACGCCGACCTCAACCGCAAGATGCACGCACTGTTCGACCCGGCCGACGCCGCCCGGGCCCTCACCCGCGAGGAGTTCCTCGCGCGCCGGGCCGCCGGAGCTGTCGTCGTCGACGCGCGCGACCCGCACGAGTTCGCCGCCGGCCACCTGCGAGGGTCACTCAACATCCCCGCCGACGGACGGTTCGCCGAACAGGCCGGCACCGTGCTGGCCCCCGACCGGGAAGTCCTCGTCATCGCACCCGAGGGACGCGAAGCAGAGACGGTCACCCGCCTTGCCCGCATCGGCTTCGATCGCACGGCCGGATACCTCCCCGAGCCCGAGGACACCTTCCGCGCGGCCGCCGACCAGGTCACCCCTGCCCCCCGCCGGACCGTCGCCGACCTCCGGCACACCCTCGCGACGGAACACCCGCCGCTCGTGATCGACGTGCGCGCAGGCGCCGAACGCGACCAGGGCCACATCCCCGGCTCCCTGCACATCTCCCTGCCCGAACTGCCTTACCGCCTTGCGGAAGTACCGGCCGACCGCGCCCTCGTCGTCCACTGCGCCGGCGGCCACCGCTCCTCCATCGCCGCGAGTCTCCTGCGTCACCACGGCTACTCCGCCACTTCCGATCTTCTCGGCGGATACAACGCCTGGCACACCGCCCACCAGCGCGAACAGGCATAACGGTCACACCTCGGAAAGCCGCCGAGGAGGCAGCCGACGGCGACGCCCAACCCGTGGTATACCCCCTTGGGTATCATGAGCCTGAGACGGAAAACGAGGAGGTGCCCCCATGGTGGTCGACGAGGAAGCGATCGGAGTCGTACTCAACCGGCTACGGCGCGCCCAGGGCCAGCTGGCCGGAGTGATCGCCATGATCGAGGCCGGACGGGACTGCAAGGACGTGGTCACACAGCTCGCTGCAGTCTCACGTGCACTCGACCGGGCCGGCTTCAAGATCGTGGCAAGCGGCATGCGCCAGTGCCTGGCCGACGCGGACGGCGATGCCCCACCGATGACCGAAGCGGAACTGGAAAAGCTCTTCCTCGCCCTGGCCTGACCATCGCAGGGGACACTGATGGCCCGCCCCGACCGGGCGGGCCATCACCTGTTTCCGCTGTGCCACGGGCGGCCACCGTTGGTCTATCGGTGCTCGGGGTTCTCGTAGTCGCGGCGGCAACCGGCGTCCCAGGCGGTGCGCTGATTGCCGTAGGCGGGAATGCCGCCGAGGTCCTTGAGCGCTCGGGCCAGGTGCAGCAGGTTCCAGGTCATGAAGGTGGTGTTGCGGTTGGTGAAGTCGTTCTCGGGGCCGCCGGAGCCGGGGTCGAGGTAGGAGGGGCCGGGGCCGGCCTCGCCGATCCATCCGGCGTCGGCTTGGGGAGGGATGGTGTAGCCGAGGTGCTGAAGGCTGTAGAGGACGTTCATCGCGCAGTGCTTGACGCCGTCCTCGTTGCCGGTGATCAGGCAGCCGCCGACCCGGCCGTAATAGGCGTACTGGCCCGCCTTGTTGAGAAGGCTGGAGCAGGCGTAGAGACGTTCGATGACCTGCTTCATCACGGAGCTGTTGTCGCCCAGCCAGATGGGTCCGGCCAGCACGAGGATGTCTGCGGCCATCACCTGCTCGTACAGCGTCGGCCAGGCGTCGGTCTGCCAGCCGTGTTCCGTCATGTCCGGCCAGACGCCGGTGGCGATGTCGTGGTCCACGGCCCGCACGACGTCCACGTGGACGCCTTGTGCGTTCATGATGGCGGTGCTGCGGTCGACGAGTCCCTGGGTGTTGCTCTGCTCCGGGGACCGCTTGAGAGTGCAGTTGATCACCATGGCGCGCAGGTCGTCGTACCGGGCGGGCGGTGAGCCGGTGGCGGGAGCCGAAGCGGTCACACGGTCCTCCTGGAGCCCTGCCACCGTTCGGTCCACGGCGGCGCAACGGGTCCATCGTGCGATCCGGCCGCGCCTTCTGCCACACCAGCACATCCGAACGGGCGCCGTGCCGCCGGAGCGTGTGAGGCCGATCGGCACGGGGGACGGGCGGGCTCTCGCCCGCTCGGCCGATGATGGGTGGCCGGTGCGGCACGGCCTGCCTAAGTTCGGCCCGTGGACACCCAGCGCACGCCCGGTTACCGGAGCACAGCGACCGCAGAGGACGTCGCGCACCTGATGGTGCGCTGTCTGGAGGCCGAGGGCGTGGAGTATGTCTTCGGGATCCCCGGTGAGGAGAACATCCGCTTCGTCGACGCGCTGAACGGCTCCGAGATCCGTTACGTCCTGGTGCGCCACGAGCAGGGCGCGTCCTTCATGGCGGAGATCTACGGGCGGCTGACCGGCCGGGCGGGAGTGTGCTCGGCCACGCTGGGGCCCGGCGCGATCAATCTGCTGCTGGGCACCGCGGACGCAACGACCAACAGCACACCGATGGTGGCCCTGGCCGCCCAAGGCTCGCTGGGCCGGGTCCACAAGGAGTCGCACCAGGTCATCGACCTGGTGTCCATGTTCGCTCCCGTTACCCAATGGTCGGCCCGCGTCCAGAGCCCGGACGCAGTGCCGGAGATGGTGCGCAAGGCGTTCAAGACCGCGCAGAGCGAACGCCCCGGTGCCGTCTTCCTGGCCGTCCCCGAGGACATCGAAGCCGCGCACCCCACGACGCCGCTCGCCCCTCTCCAGGTCGACACCGTGCATGCCGACGCCCCCTCGGACTCCCAGATCGCACGGGCCGCCGAGGTGCTCAAGGCGGCGCGGCGCCCCGTCGTACTCGCCGGCCACGGCGCCGCCAGGGCCGGGGCCTCGGCGGCACTGGTGCGCTTCGCTGAGCGACTGAACGTGCCCGTGGCGACCACCTTTCACGGCAAGGGCGTCTTCCCCGATGACCATCCGAACGCGCTGGGCGCGGTCGGCTTCATGCGCCACGACTACGGCAACTTCGGCTTCGATGCGGCCGATGCCCTCATCTGCGTGGGATACGAGGTCCAGGAGTTCGACCCCCGGAAGATCAATCCCCACGGCGACAAGCGAATCGTGCACCTGCACCGTTTCCCCGCCGAGGTGGACGCTCACTACCCGGTGACGGTCGGAGTGGAGGGCGACCTCTCCCAAGCACTGGACGCGCTGGCGGCAGCACTGCCCGACCGGCCCGCATACGACACGGATGCCGGCGAGAAGATCCGGGCGCTGCTCGGCGAGGAACTGCAGTACGGACGCGACAACGAGTCGTTCCCGCTGGTCCCGCAGCGAGTCGTCGCCGACGTCCGCACCGCACTGGACCGCCACGACATCGTGCTCGCCGACACCGGTGCCGGGAAGATGTGGATGGCTCGGCTGTACCCGGCGTACGAGCCGGACACCTGCCTGCTCTCCAACGGCCTGTCCACCATGGGATTCGCGCTGCCCGGAGCGATCGCCGCCAAGCTCGCCAGGCCCGAACGGAGGGTCTTGGCGATGATGGGCGACGGCTCGTTCTTGATGAACTCCCAGGAACTGGAGACCGCCGTCCGCGAACACATCCCCCTGGTCGTCCTCGTCCTGGTCGACGAGGAATACGGCCTGATCACCTGGAAGATGGATCTCGAGCTCGGCCGCCACAGCCACACCCGCTTCACCAACCCGGACCTGGTCGCCTATGCAGAGAGCTTCGGCGCCCGCGGCTACTTGGTCGAGGCGGCCGCCCAGCTGCTGCCCGCGCTGCAGCGCGCGCTGGACGACGACGCCGTGTCCGTGATCGCCTGCCCCGTCGACTACTCCGAGAACCTGCGCCTGACCGACAAACTCGGGGCACTCCACGGTCCCTTCTGAGACATTTCCGGATGACGTGAATTGCTCCGTCTCCGCGGCGAGCGGGCCGCGGAGGCAGGCATCGGGTTGCGTGTCCTGGTCCGGGCACACCTTTCGGCGGCACAGTCGGTCCTGCGCCGATTGCCGTTCTCCGCCGTCGGTCATCTGCTCGTCGTCGTCGAGCAGGCCGTGGATGCCTTCTCCGAGGGCCATGAGCGGGCCCAGCAACTCGCGATACGTCAGGAGGAGGCTGCCCGCCGCGAGTTCATCGACGATGACGAGGAGGCCCTGAACACTCTCGACCTGGCGGCCCGGATGAACCTGGAGGACCCGATGCCGCAACGCAGCCGATCTTCTGGTCTACCCGGTGCTCACCCGCGACCGGCAGGCCACGGCCGACCTGGTTCTGAGCGTTCTCGGCCCGCTCCAGCAGGCCCGCGGCGGTGCCCAGCCGCTGATTGACACCCTCACCGCGTACTTCGACACCGGTTGCGTGGCCGCCGAGGCCGCCCGGCGGCTCTCCCTGAGCGTGTGGGCGATGACGTACCGGTTCGATCGTATCCACAAACTGACCGGCTCCGACCGGGCGCCCCCGTGCACCGCTGCACACTCCGGACGGCGCTGGTCGGAGCCCGCCTCCTGGACCGGCCGGCCCAGGAGCTGTGACCAGTCACGCCCTTCGCAGGTCCGGGTGAGGCGCCGGCCGCCGTCCGAGGAGTTCAGCCAGTCCGCGGCGCGTCGCGGCGACGACGACCCGGTCCTCCGGTTTCAGGACGTGACCGGGGTGGAGATCCCACAGCAGTTCGGCGCCGGTCCGACGGTCGTCGTCCGGGCGGGAGACGGCGAGGTCCGGTCGGCGTTCGGCGGGCTCCGCCGTGTCCAGGGCGATCACCCGCCACGCCCCTGCCTTGAACGCCTCCGCGACAGTCCGGCCCTCGAACTGCGGGTGACCGGCCACATCGAGCGCGGCGAAGAGCAGCACCTTGCGTTCCACGGGGATGGCGCCCAGGATCTGCCGTCCCATCATCGCCCCGGCGAACGCGGGCGCGGCGAGGCTGGACACACTGCGGCTGCGGGTGAGGGCCTCGGGGTGGGCGGCGCGCAGGGTGCGGTAGACGGCGGTGGCGAAGTCGTCGTCGTAGAGCCGCAGCGCCACTCGCAGTTCCGGTTTCACGGCACGGGCGTACAGAGCCGCTTCCAGGTTGGTCGTATCAGCGCTGGTCAGGGCGAGCAGGGAATCCGCCCGGTGGATCTTGGCGGCTTCCAGTACGCCTTCCTGGGTGACGTCGCCCAGCACCACGGGGACGCGCAGCCGACGGGCGACCGGGATGCCCCGGGCCTCGGGGTCCCCCTCCACGCACACCACCGGGATGTCCAGTTCTCGCAGCCTGGTCAGCACCCGGGTGCCGACCTTGCCGAGGCCGAGCAGCACCACATGTCCCGCCAACCCCCGTGGAGGGCGGCGCAGTGAAGCCGTCCCCCGGAACGCGCCGAGGGCTTCCAGCGACCCGGCCACCAGGATGGGCAGCACCGCGAGGCCGACCAGCCCGGCGAGGAGCTGGAGCACCTGGCGGGTGGTCGGTTCCCCGACGGCCGGGTCCCCGATGGCGAAGAGGTCGAGGAGTACCAGATAGGCGGCGTGCAGCGGGTGGTCCCCGATGGTGAGCCAGGACGCGACCGTCAGGGCGGCCACGGTTGCCAGGACTCCGGCGAGCGCCCGGCGCAGCCGACGGGAGAAGACGTCCCCGAGCGGCGCGAACCGTCCTGCCAAGCGGCGAGCCTGCACCGGCGGCCCGGCGTACGAGACGGTCTCCAGCACCACGGTGCCGCGCCTGGTGGCTGCCGCGACCATGGCGTCGTCGGGCAGGAGCAACGGCCCCCGCGGGCCGCTGTTGTCCGAGCCTTCCGCGCCGGCTGGATCATCGGTGGTCGACGACAGCAGTGCGAGCGTGCACAGGCCGGGATCGGAGACCGCACCACGTCCCGGCGGGGTGCGCTCCACGGCACGCAGAAGCAGCCCGTCGGCCTGGACGACCTTGCTCGTACCGGTCACGGCAGTGGCGGCGAGTGCCGGGGCGGCGGTGTCGGCGTCGGACAGCACGGTGGTGGAGGCGTCCAGCGCGGCCAGGTCCAGGCCCGGCACGGCGACCACGGCGGCCTGGTCGAGAAGCTCCTCCAGATGCTGGCCCAGCTTGCGGTTGTACAGGCGGATGACGAGCCGCAGCCGTGGGTTGAGCCGCCGGGCGGCCAGCGCGGTCCTGATGTTGCTCTCGTCGTCGTCGTACACGAGGGCCAAAGCCGTGGCTCGTTCCGCACCGGCCTCGCGCAGCACCTCCTCCGACGGCTCGGCGGCCTCCATCTCGCGTACGGGGAGGAGGAACTCGCCACTGGACCCGGTCTGGTCGGCGACCCCCGGCCTGCTCATTGCCGCGGACATCCGTCCGATCAGCGTCGAAGCCCGGCTTCGGTTCGGCGCCATGGACGGCCTCCGACTCGCGGAGGACCGAACCGGAGGGAGGACGAGCGTCACCCGCTCCCCGTAGACGTCGTGCAACTCGGCCGCGAGCCGGGCGGCCAGCGCGTCGTCGCCGCACACGATCATCTGCCCTGCGGGTACGCCGCTTTGAGTCTGCTGAGGAAGAAGTGAGGACACGTTTGCCAAGACTCCATGGCCAGGGGACAGGGTTACTTCGAGGTTTCTGGGGGACCATACGGGGCCGCTCCGCGGCGTCACTCCCCGGGGACCTCACTCTGGGTGCCCGCTGCTCCGAGGAGCTCGTGGAGCAGATGCGAGGCGGTGATCACACCGAGCAGGTGCGTGCCGGTCTTGTCCTTCTCCACCACTGCCACGAGCGGGCTGCGTACCCGTGCCATGAGCGCCGAGACCTCCAGCGCGGTGGCCGTCCGCGTCGACGATGTAGCCGCCCCGGGTACTCGGCGGGGAACGTCATGAGTCGGCCAAGGGGATCGTCGCACCGTCCGCCGTCTGAGAGTTGGCCATGTCCGGGGCAGCAGACGCGACGGACGGGGAGGTGCTGAGCCCTCCGAGCAGAAGCGCCCCGGCGACTTGAGGGGATACCCACGGCGGATACCGGACACGTCGTCAGCGGACGCCGCGGATTCTCCCCACGAGAACTCCGCCCGCGACCGTCACCCCCGCCGTCACCACGTACAGCGCCGGATAGCCGCCGAGATGGGCGACGACCGGGGCGGCGAGGGCCGGTGCGAGCACCTGGGGGCCGGAGTTGGCGATGTTGATCACGCCGAGGTCCTTGGCGCGGTTCTCGGCGGTGGGCAGTACCTGGGTGACCAGGGCCTGGTCGACGGCGATGTAGACGCCGAAGCCGGCGCCGAGAACCACGGCTGCCGCCATGACGGCGGGCCAGCTGTGCGCGGTCGCGAGCATCAGAGCCGCGGCGGCCATCACGACGGAGCAGCCCACGACGAAGGGCTTGCGGCGGCCCAGTCGGTCGGAGACGACACCCACCGGGACAGCCGTGCACGCCGCCGCGCCGGTGTAGAGGAGAGTGAGGATCAGCACCCCGGAGTCGGGGTCCCTCAGGTGAACCTCGTCGGTCAAGTAGTACAACAGGTAGAGCGTGCCGAGGGCGTTGCCCAGGTTGATCAGGAAACGGCTGAGCCAGGCCCAGGCGAAGTCGGGGTGCCGGCGCGGGCTGACCCACAGACCGGTCAGCAGAAGGACGGGCCGCAGCGGT
The DNA here is from genome assembly GCF_039536205.1 of Streptomyces sannanensis. Lineage (GTDB taxonomy): Bacteria > Actinomycetota > Actinomycetes > Streptomycetales > Streptomycetaceae > Streptomyces > Streptomyces sannanensis. The sequence continues at coordinate 7,368,298 of NZ_BAAAYL010000001.1, forward strand.
CGGCGCGATCGGCGAGGCAACAGCGGCTCGCTGAAGCAGAGGGTGTACGGCAAGGCGAAGGCCACGGTCAGCAGGGCGATCAGCAGGTAGTCGGACCCTACGTCGTCGGTGACGGTGGTGACGAGCAGTGCGCCGAGCACCAGGCCCAGCGACTGCGTGATACCCGTCCAGCCGGACACCGCCGCCCGCTGTCCGACCGGCACCTGGTCGGCGACGGGTGCGGTCACCCCCGCGAGCATGGCGTTGAGTCCCGCCTGGGCGAGGCACCATCCCGCGGTGATTCCGGGCACGCTCTGCTGGTGCGAGGTGAGCACGAGCCCCACGGCCCCCGCGAGTGCGCCGCCCGCGATCCATGGCCTGCGGCGTCCGAAGCGGCTCGTCGTAAGGTCTGACAGGGCACCCGCCAGAGGGTTGGCCAGGAGGGCCACCAGCGCGCCGAAGCCGGTGACCCAGGCCAGCGCCGACGCTTTGGACGCCGCGTCGACATGAGCGAGCTGGAGTGGCAGCAGGATCTGAATGGGGGTGAAGAACGCCATGAACACGGCGAGCGTCGCAAGGCTGAGCGCGGCGGTCCACCGGCCCGTGACACGGACCGACGGCACGTCCGGCACGCCTTCTCCGCGTGGTGGTGGTGTGTCCCGGCCGGAGCACGGAACATGACTTTCACTCATATTGAGGAGTGGGGCTTGGCGTGCGCCCTCCGATGAGCGGCGATGAGATCCCGGTACCACGCGAAGGAGTCCTTGGGCGTGCGGACCTGTGATACGTGGTCCACATGCACGAGACCGAATCGCTGGTGGTAGCCCTCGGCCCACTCGAAGTTGTCGATCAGCGTCCAGGCGAAGTAGCCGCGCACGTCCACGCCCGCCTGGACGGCCTCGGTGACCGCGCCCACGTGCCCGTCGAGATAGGCGATCCTGCCTGGGTCGGCGACCTTGCCGTCCGTCACCACGTCGTGCTGGGAGCAGCCGTTCTCCGTGATGAACACCGGCGGCAGGGCGGCACCGTAACGGTCCTTGAGGCCGATGAGCAGTTCCGTGAGGCCGTCCGGCACAACGGGCCAGCCGAAGGCCGTCCGCTCGTACCCCTGGACGTCGGCCTCGGCGAAGGGCAGACCGGGGCCGTCCGGGGCGGCGACCCAGGTAGGGTTGTAGTAGTTGACGCCGAGCGCGTCGACCGGCGCGCCGATGATGTCGAGATCGCCGTCCCGGACCGCCCCGCGCAGGTCCTCACCGGCTCCGAAGACCGAGAGGTCCGGGTAACGCCCCAGCAGGACCGGGTCGTTGAAGAGGCGGTTGTGCAGGGTGTCGTACGCTTCCGCCGCCGCTCGGTCCTCGGCCGTGGGGCCCGCTGCCCGTACCGGGGTGCAGTTGTTGACGAGGAGTACCTCGGCCGCCCCGGAATCGCGCAGCGCCGTCGCCGCCATTCCATGGCCCAGGAGCTGGTGATGCGCGGCCGGCAGGGCGTCGAGCATCAGCGCGCGGCCGGGCGCGTGGACCCCCAGGGCATAGCCGTAAGCCATGTGCACGAAGGGCTCGTTGAGAGTGATCCAGCGCTGCGTCCGGTCCGCCAGCCGGTCTGCGACGAGCGCCGCGTACTCGGCGAAACGGGCGGCGGTGTCCCTGTGCAGCCAGCCTCCCTCGTCCTCCAGTGCCTGCGGCAAGTCCCAGTGGAAGAGAGTGGGAACCGGCGTGACTCCGACGGCGAGGAGTGCGTCGGTGAGCCGGTCGTAGAAGTCCAGACCCCGTGAGTTGACCGGGCCGGAACCGGACGGCTGGACACGCGACCAGGCGATCGAGAAGCGGTAGGCGTCCACTCCCAGGGCCTGAAGCAGGGACACGTCCTCCGCATAGCGGTGGTAGTGGTCGCACGCGACCGCGCCGGTGTGACCGTCACGGACCGTGCCGGGACGGGCAGCGAAGGTGTCCCACACGGACGGCCCCCGGCCGTCCTCGTCGACGGCTCCCTCGATCTGGTGAGCGGCGGTGGCGACCCCCCAGACGAAGCCGTCGGGCAGAGGCGGGTGGTGTGGACGGTTCATGGTGCGCTCCTCCCATTAAACATGAGTAGGGCTCATCATTGATGGCTCGCCAACGGTACGCCCCATCCGGCACAGTTGCACCGTGCGGGACGAGACGAATACGGCGCCACCGGTCACCTCACGGGACGCGGCACTGCGACGCAGGCCTGTGCAGCGGCGCAGCACCGAGCGAGTGGAACGCATCATCGACGCGTGCGCGGAGCTCCTGGACGAGGTCGGATATGTGGCCCTGACCACGAAGGAGGTGGCGCGCAGGGCGAGGGTGCCGATCGGCACCCTCTACCAGTTCTTCTCCGGCAGGGATGCTCTGCTCAGCGCGCTGGCCCTTCGCAATCTGGAGCGCTACACCGATCGGCTCGCCCGGCGGATGGCAGCCGAGGCGCCGGGCAGTACGGCCGGTGTCGTGGACCTGGCCGTCGAGGAATTCGTCGCCATGCGCCGTTCCGTGCCGGGTTTCGGCGTCGTGGACTTCGGGGCGGTCGGACGTGAGGACACCGGACAGCTGCTCGATGCCGGAGCCGACGACAACACCGCCGTCGCCGATCGCCTGTGGGCACTCACCCGTGACGCCCTCGGCCCGCACATCACACCGGTCGCCGTCCGCGTGGCCCTGGAATCCGCTGAAGCCGTACTCGGACTCGCCTTCCGGCACGACGCCGACGGCGATCCCGCGCTCATCGCCGAGTGCAAAAGGCTGCTACGGGCCTATCTGAGCCAGGGGCCGCCGACGGACACGGGCGCGCGGTGACGTCCGGCCACACGGGAGTCCTTGCCGGACGGTGCGCCCGGCGCAGGCACACGCCCGTCGATCGTGGCCCGCGGTTGGCTGAACCATGTCCATGAGCTGCTCGGCAGCGACGCGCATTGATCCGATTCTATTTGCACAAATTTGCTAACCCGTGAGAGTTTTGTAATGAAAGGTCGAGAGTTCACTGGGGTCCGCAGGCGCAGGCATCCGGAATGCCGGTGGCCGCGACGCCGGAGCCGTCACGGGGAACCGTGGCGCTTCGCGCCGTTCCGGAAAGGAGCGGACATGGACGAGGGGAACAGACGCACCACGTACGTGGAGGGGGAACACGCGGTCGACCACCTCTCCGACCAGGGATTTCCCGTCGAACGGCTCGCGGTGAGCAGCGCAGCGCCCGGCGCGATCGCCGGCGTCCTGAGCGAACGGTTCGTGGGACTCCGTGACCGGCGCCGGATACCTTGCGGCTGCGCGAGTTCGCCGCACGGAACCGTCTGCCGCACCGCTGGATCGATCTGGAGAAGGACGATCAGGCCGAGGCAATGCTGCGCAGGTTCGGCATCCGGCCGGAAGAGACGCCGGTCGTCATCTGGAGAGGGCGCCAAGTACTGCGCAATCCCGACAACGCGGAGCTCGCCCGCCTCATCGGGCTTTCCGTACCGGCGCCCGACAGCGCCCGGTGCGATGTGCTGGTGATCGGTGCGGGCCCGGCCGGGCTCGCCACGTCCGTGTACGGCGCGTCCGACGGTCTCGCCGTCGTCACCGTCGACGCGGTCGCCACCGGAGGCCAGGCCGGCACCTCCTCGCGTATCGAGAACTACCTGGGCTTCCCCTCCGGGATCTCGGGGGCCGAACTCATCGAGCGCGCGGTGCTCCAGGCGCGCAAGTTCGGCGCGCGGATCACGGTGCCCGCCGAGGTCACGGCGCTCGCACCCCGCGGCGGCCACTACGCCGTCACCTTCGCGGACGGTTCCGAGACCGAGGCCGGCACGGTCGTCCTGGCCCTGGGGGCGCGCTTCCGCCGGCTCGACGTCCCGGGCATCCAGCGACTGGAGGGCAGCAGTGTGTACTACGCCGCCACGATCCTCGAGGCGAACATGTGCCGGATGGACCCGGTGGCCGTGGTCGGCGGGGGCAACTCCGCCGGCCAGGGAGCGCTGTTCCTCGCCCAGTTCACCCCCGAGGTGCATCTGCTCGTCCGGCACGGCGACCTCGGCAGGGACATGTCGCGCTATCTCGTCGACCAAGTGCAACGCCAACCGAAGGTGAAGGTACTGCTCAACACCGAGGTGCACGAGGTGCGTGGGGAGGGTGTCCTGCAAGCGCTGGTCCTCCGGAACAACGTCACCGGGGACAGCTGGGAGCTGCGGGCCCGCGCCCTGTTCGTCTTCATCGGGGCCCGGCCGCCCACCGAGTGGCTCAAGGACGTCATCGCGCTGGATTCTCACGGATTCGTCCTCACCGGCCCCGAGGCCGAGGCCCGGGGCGACCCGGATGTGTGGGCACCGCCGGGACGCGGACCACTGATGCTGGAAACCACGCTGCCCGGCGTCTTCGCGGCCGGCGATGTCAGGAGCGGGTCCGTCAAGAGAGTGGCCTCCGCCGCGGGCGAAGGGGCAATGGCGGTTCGGCTTGTGCACGAGCACCGGGCGCAGGAGGGCAACCTCGTCCGCACGCAAGACGACGACCGCGAACGTCAGACCCTGCCAGGCCGGCCGGCGTCCTGAGGCCGGACCTGCCTGCGCTCGCGGCAGGCAGTGCTGCGGACCGTCCGGTCGTACCGACCGCAGTGCGTATGCGCCTGTCCGGTGGTATCGGCGGCGCCCACAATCCCCGCCCTCGAGCGCGGCAAGAAGGCCGCGTCCACTCGTGGCTGTGCTGACCGGCAACCGCAACGGGACTTGCGGCCATGAACGGAAATCGGGCTCACGAGTGATGGACTCCGATGGGGACACCATCGAACTCGGCGTCCGGAACGCCGACGACGAGAAGCCCGACAGTTGGTACCCGTATCCGCTCGTCGGCACAAGCACCACTCCGGACGTCAGCCTCGCCCATGCCGTCGGCAGCGAAGTGATGTCCGTCAGCGTCGCCGGGCGGAAACCCCCGAACTGCGGCTGCGGGCCGACACCCTGCTGACGGCATACGCCAGTATCGCGCGCCGCCTGCATCTGACCGAGGGCACTGTGAAGTCCTACGTCAGCTCGATCCTGGCACGCCTCGGGGTGGAGAACCGGGCCGCGGCCGCCGTCGTGGCCCACCAGGCCGGACTGATCCCCCCGGCCCCACCCGCGCTCACGGGCGAGACGGTTCACGCGCCGCGCCCACACGGCTGACCAGACACGCACCGCGTACGGGCGGCCCACCAGGACCACCGCCACGGTCACGGCGGCGCCCAGCAGCGCCCCGGCCATCACGTCGTGCGGGTAGTGCACGCCGACCGCGACCCGCAGCACGGCGCCCAGCGTCCCGAGCGGCAGTGTCAGCACGCCCACCGGGGCCGGCACATCGCGAGCCCGGTGGCGACCGCGACCGAGAGGGTGGCGTGGTTACTGGGGAACGACCAGTCGCCCGGCTCCGGGCACACCGCCGCCGCCACAGCGCCCTGTACCGCACGGCAGGGCCGTTCCTCGTCCACGACGAGTTTCAGCGCCTCGCTCAGCGTGTACGCGGCACAGGCGCCGACGACGGTGAGCAGCACGCCCACCGAGCGGACGGCGTCCCGGTCCCGCAGGGCCCGCCAGCCCGCCACGACTGCCAGCAGCCCGAGGACCACCAGCACCCCCTCGGTGGCGAGGCCGAGCAGGGTGCCGGTCCCGGTGCTCGCGTCGGCGACCCACCCGGTGACCGCCCGGTACGCGTCGACCGACGTGCCATCCGTGACGGCCACCGGTTCGGCCCGGCCGACACCGCCCGGGACCAACGCCGCCACCCCGGCGGCCCCGCCACAGGCCACCGCGGGGGCGAGGAGGACGACGCCGGCCGAAAGCCGGGGCCGGGCCGCGGTCGCCGCCCGGCGGCCGGTGCGGAGCCGTCCCCTGTGGGTTCGGCCGGGTCGGATACGAGAGTCTGCGTCCATGCCCACCGACCGTAGGAACGGACCGCGCCGCGCACCCCTGCCGTTCGGGAGGCTGTGCCCCTGCCGATCGGCAGGGTTGACGGCCGACGGACCACCTGCCAGGCGCCGACGTGCCGCCACCCCGCGCTGCGGCCTCACGTGCCTTCATGGCCCGCAGGACCACGAGGGGATGGCCGCCCCGGGGGATGGTTGGGCCGTTCGCGGACGCCGAGACGTGGGCGGGCCGGTACTGGGACACCGCATGGCCGACGCCCCGCCTGCCGCGGCGCTCGCCGGCGCGCTGACGCCCGTCCGCGCCACCCGGGGTGCCGTAGCAGCCGGCAGTCGGCGGAGGGGCAGAAGAGGAGCTTCATCATTCCCTTGTGAATGGTGGGGATGCGGTGCTGTCATGCGCCACAAGGTGTGCTGAGGTGTCAGCGTCAGCCCGGAGATCTGGCTGTTCCACCGTCGGAGGGACCCGCACTGTGGCACGCTCATTAACTCGTCGTCATCTCATCGGCACAGCTGCGGCGCTCGGCGGTGCCGCCCTGGTAGGGCCGTTGGCTTCCGTCGCCCAGGCCGGCACCGGCGCATCCTGGCCGGACGCGATAGCCACTCCGCCGGGCTTCCAGCCCGAGGGGATCGCCATCGGTCCGGGTGCCGTTGCGTACACGGGCTCGCTGCTCGACGGCTCGATCTACCGGACCGAACTGGCCACCGGACGTGGGCGGATCATCAGAGAGGGACAGGGACCGATATCGGTCGGTCTCAAGGTCGATCCGTACGGAAGACTGCTCGTCGCGGGAGGCGACAGCGGCGAGATCCGTGTCGTCCACCGGCACGACGGCCGTCTGCTGGCATCCTGGCGGGCGGAAACCGGCACGACTTTTGTGAACGACGTCGTGGTGGGTTGTGGAGGAGCCTGGTTCACGGACTCCTTCAACGACGTCCTGTACCACCTGCCTCTGCGCCCGGCCCTGCCAGGGACCTCTGCCCTGCGCAGGCTGCCGCTGGGCGGCGCCTGGGCGCCGACGCCGCCCGGCGGAGAAGTCTGGGGATCCAACGGCATCGCGCTGACGCCGGACCGCAGGGCGCTGCTGATCGTGAACGACAACGTGTCGGCGCTCTACCGTGTCGACCCGCGCACCGGGGAGGCCACCCGGACTGCCCTTGACGGCGGGGCGGTCAGCAACGGAGACGGCCTGGTCGTCCATGGCCGAACCCTGTACGTCGTGCGCAACTGGGCTTACGCCATCGATGTGTTCCGGCTCAGTGGTGACGGCACCCGCGGGACTTTCGTCAAGCGCATCACCGACCCCCGCTTCGACGAGCCCACCACAGCGGCCGTTCACGGGGGCCGCCTCTATGTCGTCAACGCTCGGTTCGATGCGGACTGGTCGGACCCGGCGACATCTTCCACCGTCGTCAGCGTTCCGCTGTAGAGCGCGGAGGCTCCGGTCGAGGGCAGCCCGCCGGGTGCGCGAAGCGCACCCGGCGGGCTCCATTTACCCGAAAGCGCGGGCCCGCGCGATCTGTCCCGCCTGCACCGCCGCGAAGATCGCCGCGCTGCTACGGTCCTGGCCCACCACCAGCTGACACCACTGCCGACGATCCCTTTCGGACAGCGCACCGTCCGCCACGGCCTGATCCGGACCGGCATTGCCGTCCGGCCGCGGTGTGGTCACCACGGCGAGGTTGCCGTAGTTGCTGAGCCGCACTGCGATCCACATGCCGGCCTCCATCGCCCGCGGCAGGATGCTCACGTCGAGGTAGTAGTCGGCGTCTTGAGTCACGCCCAAGCGGCAGGGTTCTCCCTGTTCAGCCGGTCAGTTCGTCAAGGGCACCGCTGCCGGAGGCAACGCCGCCGTCATCTCGCCCGCTCGGTACGGGCTGACTGGGGGGTGTCCGCACGGTCCTCGACACGATCGCCGATTCACCCCCGACGCCAGTCGCCGTCTGTCAAGAATTCACTACTGTGTGTCGCGCATCGACAGTGCTCATTGAAGGAGACCCGCGTGGAGCGCAGCCGTACCGACTTGAGGATCCGCGCCGTCCTCACCGCGATGGGTGTCACCGCCGCCCTCGCAGCCGCCCCTTCCGCCCAGGCGGCCTCGGCCGAGCCTGCCGCTTCCCCGGTCGTCGCCGTGCCGTCGGCCCCCTGCACCGGCGAGTTCGAGGGCGACAAGCGGCTCGGCCCGCAGCACCTGCCGCGGAAGTGGCAGGCGCCTGTCGGGCCGCTGCTCAACCGCTACCACCGCACCGGAAAGCTCTCGTCAGCCGACTTCCTCAAGAAGTACTGGGAGGGGCCGGTCGACACCGGAAGCTGGAAGTACCCGCCGAACGACGGCTTCGCCGAGGTCAACGGCACCGTCGACAAGGCCCCCGAGGTGCTGGACGAGGGCGAGCGCCTGGACCGGTTCGGCTCCGAGTACGGCTCGTACCTCGCCCCGGCCGGCGATCCGTACGCCAAGCGTGCGCTGCCCCCACAGAACCTCAACACCCGGGATGCGGCCTTCCCGTGCGACTACCACACGTACGAGGTGACCAAGCCGTTCCTCGTCTGGGAGGGCTCCATCGCACCCTGGTTCGAGCAGCCGGGCGGTGGCCGGCAGATCAAGCTGGACCCGGCCTTTCTCGCCCCAGGCGAGGGGCAGCGCCTGAACGTCAAGTGGCTGTTGGACCACGGCTATCTGGTCCGCGTCCCCGCGTGAGCCACCGGCAGACACTCGAACGGGCACTTCGGGAGGCTGGAGTGCCCGCCGAGCACTACTGGATCGAGGGCGTCCACGAACCTGTGCCCACCCCAACTGACTTCGTCTATCTGCGTGCGCGGCCGACCGGCGGTTGGGAGACGGGGGTGTTCGAGCGTGGCGCGTACGAGCCGGTCGCCGAGCATGCCACGGAGGCGGGAGCATGCGCCCACCTCCGTACCCTGCTCGGCATCTGATCACCCCAGCATGAGGGCCTCCTTCTCACTCCACGTACTTCGACCGAACTTCACGCTTCGGGGCTCTCCTGTTGCGGGGGGAGGGACGGGGGACGGTCACGGGCGTCAGCCTCGCCGGCCTCGCCATGCGTCCCATCCCGGATGACTGTTCGTGACGGCCTGCGGACTGTTCCTCCTCGGCGTGGCGTGAGCCTCCCAAGCAGCGACCCCACTGGCCAGGAGAATGGCATGACGAACAGAGACGCACCGCTCTCCGGCAAGGGACGTCGTCGGCTCATCGAGCGCGTACTCACTCCAGCCGGGACACCTGTCAGCCGCCGGACGGTCAGCAGGCACCTCGCCGGCCTCCGGCTGAACCGACGGTGGTTCATCGGCTCCGACCGGGCCAGAGCGAGATCCACGCAGGGGACACCGCCCGGGCGGCCCTGGTCGGGGCGCGCCGGCCGTGTCCGGCGCAGCACATGACGACGGCGCTCCAGGCCGCCGCGTTCGCGGCGGCCTTGGTCAACGCGGGCAGTCGTGAGGTCACCGAGGTCGGACGGTAGAGTCGCGCCGTGCCCAAGACGGAGATTGACGTGGTGACCGCCGAGTTCTTCGGCGCTTTTGACAACCGGGGCGGCAAGGCCGCCGACGTGGGCCGGATCCGTCGGCTGGTTCTTCCGGGCGGCGTGATCGTCAATACCCGCCCGAAGTTCACGGTTTACACCGTGGACGAGTTCATCGAGCCTCGCCGGCAGCTGCTCACCGACGGTCGCCTGGTCGATTTCTCCGAGTGGGAAACCTCCGAACGGACCGAGATCGCGGGCGACATCGCGTCGCGGTTCGTCGAGTACCGCAAGTCCGGGATTCTGGACGGTGAGCCGTTCGAGGGCGGCGGGACCAAGACTTTCCAGTTCGTCCGCACCCCGGAGGGCTGGCGGATTGCAGCGTTCGCCTGGTACGACCGGCCCTGAGCTTGTCGTTGAACGTCCCGGTTCGACTTGGGACGCGAACTTGGTTGCTCACCTGGGCTTTTGGCGGACGAATGGGCGGCCCCGGTTACGGCGCTCGGCCCACAGCCACTTCTGAGCCAGCAGGGTGAGTGTGCCGGCAAGTACGATGCCGAGCAGGTTCAGCAGCAGCTGGTTCGTCGAGCCGGCTGTCTGACTCGTGTCCCCATAGCTCAGGGCCACCGCGGCGTTGGCAGCGGCCGGGACCGTGGTCACGGAGATGGCGACGCCGACCAGGGCTCCCGACTTGGCGGAGGTCAGCGAGAGCGTGCCGGCGATGCCCGCGAGCACCGCCACCACGAAGGAGAAGGCGTCGGGGGCGTAGACGAAACTGGTGTTGGGCCGCTCGCTCTCCAACTGGGCCTTGCTGAACAGGTCCGCCACGTCCATGAACCAGCTGAACCCCACCGTCACCGCCATGGCGACCGCGAAGCCCACGAGGAGCGCCATCAGGGAGCGGAGCGCGAGCCGAGGGGCGCGCTGGACCAGGGCCGTGCTCAAGCCCGCCAGCGGCCCGAACTCCGGGCCCACCGCCATCGCGCCCACGATCAGGATCGCATTGTCGAGCACGACACCGCAGGCCGCGATCATCGTGGCGAGGGTGAGGAAGGCGACGTACGTGATCGACAGCGTCGACTCCTCCTGCGTCGCATCTGCAAGGTGCTCCCACAACACCGCGTCCGCGCCTTCGCCCGGTGCCTCCTCCTCCGCCTTGTCGGCGCGCTCGGAGAGCGACAGGTCGATGTTCTCTACGGCGATCGAGCCGGTCTTGTCGAGGCCGAACGCCCGCAGCGCACCGATGAGTTCGTCACCTGCTTCGCGGGCGACGTCACACAGGACGAGATCGCCGACGGGGTTGCGGGCGGCGCCCGGCAGCACGACGAGGTGCGTGGTCCCGACTGTCTTCTCGATCAGGCGCACCACGTCGTCGGTCTTGTCGGCGGGGGTGAGCAGGCGGAGGTGCAGCATGGGGGCAGGTTAACCGGGCGGTGCTCATTGCTGCGAGGGGGCTTCGAGGCGAGTGGGCGAGGCGGCGGGTGATCTCAGGTCCGTGCGTCGATGCCGCGGGTCAGCAGGGTGATGACGGTATATGCGGGTCAGGCGCGGTCGGCATCGCCTGCCACGCCCTGAGCCACCACCCGGACAGACCTCGGTCGCCGGACAGGCCCTGCAGGAGCGAGAGGAACTCGGTACAAGGGGCGTCTGGTGGCTGGGCCACGGGGGATGCAGGCGCTCACCCCCTGCTTGCTCCGGGCCAACATTCATGGGCCTCGGCCTGTGATCGACCTGGAGCCGTCCGACGCCGACATGTACTTCGGGAAGGTGCTCGGGGCTCACTGAACGGCACTCGACCGGCCCGTGCCCAGCCGAGGTGTGGCGGCCGACAGCATCGCCTGTTTCCGCTTCCGGCCTCCGCCGTCTCTGCTCCGCCCCTCGATGGCGCGGGGTCTTCCGTGCCGTGAAGGTGGTCAGAAGCCGGGTTTGGTGGCGGTGACAGCGGTGTAGCCCATTTTGGTACGGCAAAGCTCCAGGACGAGGGGGTAGGCGAGGTCGAGCTGGGATGCGGCCTCAGGGCCAAGGAGGTCGGCGATACGGGGGCGGCGGCCGGCGTAGACCAGGGAGATGAGGTCGTAGGTGGGGCCGAACTCGCCCGTCTTGTCGCGGACGCGGTCCACGGTGAAACCGGCCTCGCGGGCGAGGTCGGCGTAGGCTCCGGGGGAGAGCGCCAGGCGGGGCAGCGCGAAGCCCGTGCGGAACAGGCGCACCTCCTCGTCGGTGAAGGAGGACGCCTCGTAGCAGTCGGCGAGGACAAGCCGGCCGCCGGGGCGCAGGACACGCCAGGCCTCGCGCAGGGCGAGCAAGCGGTCGGCGAAGTGAGCGAAGGACTCGATCGCCCAGGCGCCGTCGAAGGAAGCGTCGGGGAAGGGCAGGTGCATTGCGTCGCCGGTGGTGAAGTCGATGTGGTCGGCGAGCCCGGCGCGGGCGGCGCGCTCAGCTGCCTGCGCGGTCTGCGTGCGGCTGGCGGTGATGCCGGTGGCCTGCACACCAGTGGTCCGGGCCAGGCGCACGGTGGGCCGGCCGGTGCCGCAGCCGATGTCCAGTACCCGCCGGCCTTCGCCGACGAGGGCCAGTTCGCTGATCAGCTCGTCGGTCCAGCGGTCCTGCGCCTGGGTCAGCTCCTGCCATGCCTCGTCCGAAGACAGCGCCCTGCCCGGGTCGGGCCGAACTCCGCCGTCCCACATGCCAAGGTGCATGCTGTCGCCCATCGTCAGGCTGTACAGGTCACCGAAGCGGTCGTACCACGCCCCGACCTCCGTTGCAGACAGCTCCTGCTCGACCGGGTTCTCCATGGTGCCCCTCCTGTACGCGCCGCCCTGTCGTTCCACTGGCGGGCACCAGCCTGGGAGCCCGGCAACGGCGCTGGAAGGGCGCAGTCAGGGGCGCGCGACGCACACCGGCTGGGCCGGGCGCAACCCGCGCCACCCCGGGTCGGCGGATGCGGACGGGCAGGCTTGAAGGGCGGGCCGTCGTTCGCAGCAGCCTGCTCGGTTTCGGCGAGGGCGCGGTAGAGTGCGGCGACCGAGGGCCCTGTTTCCCAAGGCATCGGGTACTGATGGTGCCGGGTTGGTTTTCCGGGAGTGCGATGGGTCTGGTCACGGGGCCCGGCGGGAGATCCCGGTGTGACCGAGCCCGTGCCCGCAGTCGACTCGGTGGCCGCCCGCTTTCCCCTTGTCTGCGGAGCTCGCCGGGTCTGCACGCTCCTCGACCGGCGGGTCGCGGAGTCGAGCCGGTATGCGGACGGCGTTGGCGGGGACGCCAACCCCGGCGGGCGACCCAAGACCACGAAGTCACACCGGAGTGTCAGCCGATGATCGCCACGGGCCTGTCCCAGGCGTCCTGGTCGACGGTGATGGTGTAACCGCCGTGCGTCTCCTTGCTGTTGACCATGTACTGGTGGCCGTAGCTGTGGTCGGTGTACTGGGTGGCGCCCCACGGCCAGTCCGTGGTGGTGGTGTACTGCTTGTCCCACAGCGCGTACCAGAGGTTGCCCGGCAGGTCGGTGCGATCGGTCGCGGTGGCTATGGCCTGGGCGCTGGAACTGGTGAAGCCGTAGAAGCCGCTGCGGTAGGTCTTGGCACGCAGCGTCTTCGTGAAGGCACGTACATAGGTCAGCACGGCATCGTTGCACGCCTTGTCGGTGATGTCGTACGGCTCCATGTCGAGGAAGATCGGGCTGTCGGCCTTCATACCGAGGGCCGACGCCTTGGCCACCGCGTCCGTGGCGTCGCTCGCGCCGAGGGATCCGGCGGCAGAGGTCGTGAGCCTCTCCGGATTCGGGCTGTTCTGGCACGGCGGCTGGGCGCCAACGTAGATCGGGATGAACTTCCAGCCCATGGAGTTGACCGACTTCACCCAGGAGGCGGTGAGGTTGGGCTGGGCGCAGCCGCGGTTCTTGCCGTCTGTGCGGGCCCAGACGAGCACGCCGACCCCGTTGCGACCCGGATGCCCCGAGGGCGTCGACGACGAGGAGTAGCCTGCACTGGCCTGTCATCCGGCTTCCCTGCACTGGAAGGTGACCCGGCGATGCCCCTTCCGAGCCTCCTCGCGGTTTTTGCGCACCCTGACGACGAGTCCCTGTCGGCGGGCGGCGTGCTCGCCCGCCACGCGACGCCGGTACTGCAACACCGCCAGGCCTGAGAGCAGTGCGCGATTCTCCCGTAGCCGGCGCCGGCATGGCCGCAAAGGCCGGCATCTGGATGGCCGAGCAGGCCGTCGGACCCGGGAGCACCAACAACGTTCGGCAGAGGCGGCATCAGCCGTCGGCCGATCGGGTGACGGCCACCAGCGCAAGCCCAGTCCACGTCCTGCGGAAGGTGCTCGGCACCCTCTGACCCACTGCCCCCGGCCATGCGGGGAACGCCCGGGTGCAGGGGCGGATGGCCTGCTGCGGGCCGTGGTTCGGCGGTTGCGGGAGCGGCAGGCTGGTGGAACGGAGTGGGGTGGGCTGCAGTGGACGAACGCGGCGCCGGTGAGCTCCCCGGATCCCCGGGTGGCGAAGTGTTCCGGAACTGAACTGTCAACTGGTGTGCACCTGTTCACCCGCATGCTCGGCCGGCTGCGCCGCTGCCTGCCGACCCGCGTCCCCTTCGGAGATCTTCGCTGTGCCGGGGCAGCCTCATCGCGGGGGCATGAGTCAGCGCGGCCCCAGGGTGGACAGTGCGAGCATGAGCAGGACCAGCAAGGCCCAGCCGAGTACCCCGATTTTCCGGCGCTGCGGGTTGCGTCCCTGGCGCCATGCGCTGACCTCGTGCGGAGCGTCTCCCATAGCGACCAGCATACGATCTGACGTCCACGGCGGGGGCGGGTCGGTCCACCACCCATGGGACGGGTACTCGTGGGCCCCTTGTGGACCAGGGCCCTTCAGGACGCTGTCCGCGGCGTACATGCTGCACGCCCGGTCTCATGTCGCCCGGGCGGCCTTGCGGGAACGCATCCGCTTCACCTTGGCGATGCTGCCGCAGGCGCGGCCGCTGTCCCCGGCGTACATGCTGCACCAGGTACGCGAGTTGTTGCGCGACTGGTCGTAGAAGATCCACCGGCAGTCCGGGCAGGCACGCAGCCGGCGCCAGCGCCTCTCATTCACCAACTCGGCAGCCATGCGCAGCACCTCACCCTGGGGTGTGGCGGCACCGCGGAAGACGAGTTCCCCGTTCTCGATTCGGGCCGTCTGCGGACATCGCTCCAGCCACGCGTCGAGCCGCGCCGAGCTGTGTTCCTCCACATCGGCCCGCAGATCGTCGCGCAGTCGCAGCAGTTCCGCCGTGTCATCCGAGCCACGGGGTACCGGCACCCTGGCGAACGTGTGCCGCCAAGCCGCCGCGTCCGCCGCCAGATCCGGCAGGGTCTCGGTCGGCATCCGGGTGTCGTTCGGGATCAGCCAACTGTTCAGGAAGCCGCGCAGCTCCTCCACAGCAGGACTCGTCATCGTCGCCGTCGCCATGCAATCAGAGTAGGCGGTAAACACGACCGAGCAGGGCGTTTACCATCTATCCCTATGACTGGTAACACGTTGGATGCGGAAAGCCTCCGGAGCACCTTCCGCAGCGTCCTGTCCCTGCCGGGCACCCGGACCTGGTACATCGCTGCGGCCCTGGTTCGCACGCCTGTCGTCATGGCGCCCCTCGCGCTGGTTTTCCTCGGCCACTCGGCTCAGTCCTTCAGCGTCGGGGGTCTGCTCGCCGCCATCCATGCGCTCGGCGAGGCCGCAGGTGCTCCAGTCATGGGCCGCCGCTTCGACCGCCGGCCGTTCGTCGGCCAGCTCAGGCTGGCTCTCGGCACCGAGGCCCTCGCCTTCACCGCCCTCGCCCTCGGCGCCGGCCAGGTCCCGGTCCCCGTCCTGCTGGCCTTGGCCTTCGTGGCCGGCGCCGCTGCCGCGGGAGCCCCCGGCGGCATGCGGGCCCAGCTCTCGACGATCACCCCGGAGCACCTACGTCCCACCGCGCTGAGTTTGGAAAGCTCTCTCAGCCAGGCTGCCTGGGCCGTCGCGCCCCCGTTGGCCTCCCTGCTGTACGTTCGGTTCTCGGCATCGGGCGCACTCATCGCCATGGCCGTCGCCTCTGCTGCCCCGCTGCTCTTCGTACACCGGATCCCGCACGCCGCTTCACGCCCCGAGACGCCCGGAGAAACCGGGGACGAGTGGCTGCGTACAACGGCGATTCTCCGACGTGTCTGGCCCACCGCGCTGCTCTCAGCAGCGATCATGTTCCTTGTCGGAACCGTCGACGTCGTCCTCCCGGCCCGGCTGGAGGACGTCGGCTCTTCCCCCGCGCTGGCCGGTCTCGTCATGACCGCATTCGCGGTCGCCAGCGTGATCGCCGGACTCCTGTACGGCAGCCGCCGCTGGCCGGGGACACCCCTGAGTCAGAGCCTCGTCCTGCTCCCCGCCCTTGCCGCTGCCTTCACTCTCCCCGGCCTTACCACGCAACCCTGGATCTTCGCCGCCGCCTTTGCGATCGGCGGGCTGCTCTACAGCCCGCTGATGGTCATTCGCAACCTCGCCCTCCAGCAACGTCTTCCTCAGCATGCCTGGGCAACCGGTTTCTCCGTCCTGTACGCCGCAGCCGGAGTGGGCTACGGAGCCGCCGGCCTCATGGCCGCCGCCCTGCTCGACACCGCCGGATCCGGAACCGCCTTCGTCGCGTGCACACTGACCACCATCGTCATCGGCGCTCTGTCGCTCCTGGGCGAGCGCACACACCTACGCCACCGGTAATCGGCCGGGGGTGCCGGGCTTCAGCCCGGTGGTGAACGCCGTCCCTGCGGAGCAGGGCAGGGAAAGCCGTTCCGTCGTCCGGGCGGAACGGCGTCCACCACCTGCAACGGTCGGTTCTGCTGCTCGGTGTACTGGCGCAGCACGCTGATCGGTGTCCCGACGACTGAGCCGGCGAAGTACGAGCCCGGCCAGGGCTTGCCATCGCGACCAGTCCCCAGGAGATCGACCTGCTTCCGGCCTCGGGGGCTCCGAGGCCGGGGGAGCTGGATCAGCCCCGCTCGGTCTCACGACACGCCCGCCGGAACGGTCCTGGAAGCGGTTACGGTGCTGGTGTGGTGATCACAGGGGAAGACTCGGGATCCGGGACCGCGCTGCTGCTCGCAGCCGCTCCGGTCGGCAAGGGCCGCTTGGTCGACGCGGCGTCGGTACTGCCCGCGCTCGCGGCGGTGCCGCCAAGCGTGCTGACCGGCACGTCCGCGCCGACCGTGGTCGAACTCGCCGATCCCGTCGATGCGCAAACCGTCCTCACCCGCATCCGCACCGCAGCAGCCACACCGGGTCCGCTCGCCCTCTATCTCGCCGGGCAACTCCACCTGGACCACAAGCAGCACCGGCTTCACCTTGCACTCGCCCGTACGACCCCCGCCACGCTGCGCTACACCGCACTGCCGTGGCACTGGCTGGCCGGCGAACTGCAGAAGCGCCGCCCGGGCACCACCACGGCGGTCGTGGACCTGGTCGCCGACACCGACGCGTGGCAACAACTGCACCACGACGGCCTCACCCTCGGACACGGCATCCGCCTCTACGGCCGCCTCGCCCCACCACCGCCCCGCCGATCGACCATCACCCCCGCCTACTTGAAGGCATGCACCGATGTCTGGCGCAGCGGGACACGGCCGCCGCTCGCCCAGCTGCACGAACACGCCGCCACCCAGGCCGGGCCCGGCGACGCGCTGCTCCTGGCCGCCGACGACACCCCCACCACCGTGGCCACGCCCCAGCAGCAAGCACCGATCCCGCCGCGGCCCACCGCCCACCCCGCGGCACCGGACGCCGGCGGCGACCCGCATCCGGCGATCCTGGCCGCCGCCCGGGCCGGACGGCACCGGGAGGCCGCCGCGATCGCGGCCACCTGGGAGAGCGAGGCCCTACGCACGTACGGCCCCGGCTCGCAGCAGGCGATCCACTGGCTGGAGGTACGAGCCGACCTCGCCCGTCTCGCCGGAGACACGCCACGCAGCTGCGAGTTGTGGATGGAAGCCGCCACCGCCCGTCTGGACCGACAGCAGCAGACCACGAACAACCCCGACGTCGAAGCGGCCGTCGACCGCGCCCACCACCAGTGGGAGCACCTGCCAGACCCGGACCGCGCCCGCGCGCTGGCCCCGGCCCTGATCACACTGCGCCGCCGGGTCCCAGGCCGCCAGCGAGCCGCGCTTCGGCTCCTTCAGCAACGCTTCGAACAACTCCACACCCGGTAGCGGCCCATCGCGGTCAAAGGCGCGAGTCCAAGGCAGTTGAGACAACCAGAGGGCCGGAGCCCACACTCGGTCGGGTGAAGACACCGTGCCTGGCGTTGGCCGCCGGGGACACCCGCGTGGAGTTCTGGAACGTCCAGACTCGCAAGAAGACCGGTTCCTACACCGCTCCGGCCAGGGTCCACCGGGTGGACCTTTCCGACGACGGAAGAACGGCCGCCCTGAGCACCGACGACGGATACACCCGCCTGCTCGACGTCTCCAGCTCCTCCCCGGCCAGGAACCCTGCTCCAGCGGCACCGCCGTCCGACGCGAGTACCTGGAAGACCGACACGGACACAGACGGCTCACCTGCCCCGGCAAGACTGCTCTCGTCATCCGGGAAACCTGCCACCGTCCCCGCGTTCTTCACCGAGCGTCCTGCCCGGCGTCACTGCTCTCCCACACCACGCGGACCTTCAGATGGACAGCGCGCCGGCGGTGATGACGGCTCCAGCCTTCGCGGACAGATTCACCCCGAACTCCACCTCCACCTCCTGCGGACCCGCCTGTCGCAGCTGGTCAAGAACCGCCCGCGCCGTGTCGCGCACTGGAACCAGCGACTGCTGCAATGTCCGAGGTAGTTCACGTACCGCGTCACCGACCCGGCCCGCCTTCACCGGCCCGTCCAACTCCGGTGTGTTTTTCACCTCTTCCAGCAGAATCGCCCCGCCGCCTTCCAGCGGCATCCGCGCAATCAGCACGGCCGCGGCGCGGTCATCGACCATCGTCGCCTCGTCCACGACCAGGACGTCTACATCGCGCAGCCCGTCGCCGGTTCTCGATCTCGCCGAGCCAGGCCGCCACGGTCTTGGCAGGGATACCGGAGGCGTCGGTCAGGTTTTTCGCGGCGACCGCGGCGAGGGTGGTCCGGCGTACGTGAAGCCGGTGGCGTCCCAGCCGATCCGGCACGCCTCCATGCGCGTGGACTTGCCCGCGCCGGCGACGCCGACGATGGCGTCGATGCCGTGCCCGGCGGTCAGCACTCGGGTCACCGCGGCGGACTGTTCTCCATCACCGTCGACTACGAACGCGAACTGGCCCGGCTTGACGAGAAGGGCCACCGCCCGCTGCGGACTGTGGCCACGGACGACTCAGCAGCCGGGCTGTAGCTCGGCCCGGCCAGGCTCGTTTGGCACGGGCTCGGGCGGATGGCTCGGTAACGGGATGTTTGAATCTACTGGTCGTTGGGCGGCTGGTGGTGGCCCTGTTGGCTCGCGGTTTGTCGTTTCCGCTGGTAGTGGGTTCGGCCTTTGGCGGAGTTCCCGCAGGTGGCCATATCGCACCAGCGACGCCGGCCGCCTCGGGAGCTGTCGATGAACACCCAGCCGCATCGCAGACCAGGGCAGACGCGGGTGCGTTCCAGCGGCAGTGACCGAAGCAGGTCGAACGCCTGCAGGGCGAGTTCGTGGTTGAGGTACTCAAGCCCCGAGGTCTCGACGCTGACCTGGAGCTGCGGCGTGTTCCCGCGGACGGTCAGGCGAGCACTGGCGACCGCGTGCTTCCAATGATTCTCAACCTGGTCGACCGCCTCTGCAGGGGCTGGAGCGTCTTGGTGGATCAGTGCCGTGATGAGATCGTGCAGAGCCTCGCGCAGCTCGCGGCTGCGGTCCAGGGCCAGCGCGGCGTTGCCGGGCTCGGTCTCGGCCAGCCGCTGCAAGGCCGTGAGGGCGGCGGGGTCGAACTGACCAGTGAGGGCGGCCCACTCCAGCAGGCGCGGGTAACCGTCGAGCCAGTCGATCGGCTCCGCGTCACGAGCCGTGACCGTGTTCACCAGGTCGATGACGATGTGCCCGCCGATCAGGTCACGGGGCCTGAAGGTGTGAGCCTGGATGGTTCCCGTCACGCATGACCGCCTTTCATGGGCTTGCCTCGTTCCATCCAACCAGTGTACTGATGTTATCCAGTTGGAATGCTTCGCGGCTGAAAGGAGACGGCCATGGCTGCTGCCGTTGAGCTCATAGCGGCCCCCTGGAATCTCGGCCTGCGACCGCCCGCGCCTGGGCGCGAGCCCGGAACGTGGCGGGCCCCGCAAGCGCTGCTGTCGGCGGGGTTGGAAGCACGGCTGCGGCCGGCCCGGGTGGTGGAGCTCGACCGTCCGCTGTACGAGTTCGACGCGCAGCCGGCCACCCGCATCCGCAACGGGGTGGCCGTCCGCGAGCACACGCTGCGGCTTGGCGAGGCGGTCCAGGCCGCACTCGCCGCCTCCCGGTTCGCGGTCGTGCTGGGCGGCGACTGCAGCATCCTGCTGGGGTGCCTGCTGGGGACCCGGCGCGACGGACGCTGCGGCCTGGTTCACCTCGACGGGCACAGCGACTTCCGGCACCCCGGCAACTACGACGTCGGTTCGTCCCTCGGCTCGGTGGCCGGAATGGATCTGGCCCTGGCCACCGGCCGCGGTGAGCTGCTGCTCACCCACTGGCCGGCGGTGGGCCGGCCGCTGGTTGCCGACGAGGACGTGGTCCAGATCGGTGACCGGGAGGACGAGGAGATACTTCCGGTCACCCGGTTCACCGCCCAGGAGATCCAGCAGATCGGCATCGCCGATCTGGGCGAGCGGGTCATCAGCCGCCTGCAGCGGCGTGGGCTGGACCGCGTCTGGCTCCACCTCGACCTCGATGTGCTCGACGAACGCGTCCTGCCCGCGGTGGACTCTCCGGGCCGTCCCGGCCTGGACTTCTCCCAGCTCACCGAACTCGTCTCGACCCTGGTCGGCACCGGCCGGGTGGTGGGGCTCGACGTCGCTATCTACGATCCGGAACTCGACCCGGACGGCGTGTACGCCGCTCCCATCGTCGACTGTCTCGCCTCCGCCCTGACCCCGCTTGCGACCGTGGAGGCGCACGCATGAAGACGCTGCTCGCCGACGGCCCCAGCAACCTGTACGCGACCGAGATGGAGCAGTTCGGACGCCTGGCCGGACACTGGGCGACCCAGATCACCTACTACCCCACCGACGGCTTACCGGCCAGCCGAGTCGGCGGCGAATGGGAGTTCGGCTACGCCCTGGAGGGCAGAGCAGTCCTGGATGTCTGGCAATGGCCCGGGCGCGATGAACTCCCCGCCACGGGTCGCTCTTCGGACCAGGAGTGCGGCCTGTGCGTGCGAATCTGGGATCCGCGCCTGCAACTGTGGCGGTTCACCTTCCACGGCACCGCCCGCGGTGACCTGGTGCACATGTACGCCCGCCAGATCGACGATGAGATCGTCATGGAACGCGCCGCTGGCAGCGACCTCGTCCGCTGGACCTTCACCGACATCACCGCCGACACTTTCCACTGGCGAAACGAACGATCGCCCGACGGCGGACACACCTGGCGGCTCGACCAAGAGGTCAACGCCCGCCGCCTGCGGTGAGAGCGATGCAATGGCCAGGCCGGCGCCCGCCGACCCGCCCCCGAGCCCGCGCGGAGGCGAGCCCGTCGCTGGTGTTCGCCACGATCAGTTCATGCTGCAGCTCGGCGATTATCTCAAGCCTTCCGGCGCCTGTCCTCGATGTTCAGCAAGGCTGCCGGAAGCCGTGTGATCTGTGGTTGTGACGTGGTTATCTCCCGCTTCATCCATGACGTTGATGAAGGGGAGGCGCCATGCTCGTACAGCGTGTCGTGTTGCCGACGGTGCGGGTGGACTCGTGGACGGTGCTGGGGGACGACGACGTTCCCGTGGAGCCGATCGAGCGCTACCTGGCCTATCTGACGGACGTCGACAGATCGCCCAACACCGTCAGGGCGTACGCCTACGACCTCAAGGACTACTGGACGTTCCTGGCCCACCGGGGACTGGACTGGCGTGAGGTCCGCCTGGAGGACCTGGGTGAGTACGTCGTCTGGCTGCAGCTGCCGCCGTCGGGCCGCAAGGGGCAGATCGCGGTGCTGCCCTCGGTGGAGCCGCACGTCAGCGCGTCCACGGTCAACCGCAAGCTGTCGGCACTGTCCGCGTTCTACGCCCACCAGTTGCGACACGGTGTCGATGTCGGTGATCTGCTGACGACCCTGCAGCCGCCCGGACGCCGGGGCGGCTGGAAGCCGTTCCTGCACCACATCAGCCCCGGCCGGCCCCAGCCTCGGCGAACGATCTCGCTGAAGGTCCCGAAGAAGCTGCCGCGCGTGCTTACGACGGCGGAGATGCAGGCCATCCTGGACGCCTGCGATCACCTGCGTGACCGCTTCCTGTTCGCTCTGCTCCATGAGACCGGGATGCGGATCGGCGAGGCCCTCGGCCTGCGGCATGCCGACATCGCCGCAGCCGAGCGGGAAGTCACGGTCGTTCCCCGGAACAACGCCAACCGGGCCAGGTCGAAGTCGCGCGAGCAGAGATCCATCCCGGTCAGCGCCGAGCTGCTGCGGCTGTGGAGCGACTACCTGCACGCCGAGTACGGAGATCTCGACAGCGACTACGTGTTCGTGAACCTCTTCGCTGAGCCGCGCGGACAGGCCCTGTCCTATCCGGCCGTCTACGACCTGGTGCTCCGGCTGCGGCGCCGCACCGGCATCGCCTTCGACCCGCACTGGTGCCGGCACACCGCGGCCACCCGGGCACTGCGTGACGGGGTCCCGATCGAGGTCGTCTCGAAGCTGCTCGGACATTCCTCGGTCACCACGACGTCGGCGGTTTACGGGCATCTGACCGTCGAGGACGCCCGCCGCGTCCTGGAGAAGGCCGGCTGGTTCCGGGGCACGGAGGTGCAGTTGTGAACGCCGTCCCAAATCCGCACGAGGACCGTCCTCCCCGGCCTGCGGGCCTGCTGGAGAAGCTCATGTCCGCGATTCGCCCTGAGTTCCGGCAAAACGACCTGGTCTTCGACCCCCGCCACCCAGTCTTCGGCGGTCCTGCCTGCGCCGTCGAGGGGTGCGACCGACCGGCCCGCAGCAACCGCATGTGCTGGGGGCACTCGGTGCGCTGGACCCGCGAAGGCAGGCCCGAGCTGGAGACGTTCCTTGTGACCACGCCCGCACGCTGGGTCGGACACCGGCTGCTGGACGCTTGTGCGGTCGACGGCTGCCGCTACGGACTCCACAGCCACGGCATGTGTCAACGCCACTGGCGGCAGTGGAAGCGGTGTGGGAGCCCGCCGATGACGGCATGGCAGACCTCCACGGCTCCGCTGCCCGTTCCGTCACCGCTGCCCGAGGTCTGCCGGATCAGCTACTGCGACCTGTGGGTGAGGGGAACCTCGGTGTTCTGCACGGGACACGACGGCCGCTGGAAGGCGCTCGGACGCCCCGACATCGAGGACTTCACCGCCTCCTACGAGGAGAGCGGACCCGGCGGGTCCGAGCACATCGACCTGCGCAGACTGCCCATGCAGCTACGCCTGGAGATGCAGTACGCGCTGCAGTGCCGCCATGACGAAGCCACCAAGAAGATCAGGCCCGCATGGGCCCAGCGCCTCGTCAACGCCCTCGCCGACGCCCAGGTCCGGTCTCTTCTCGACGAGCCGGAAGAGTTCTGGAAGACCTTCCGCGGTCCGACCGGCAACTGGGCCACGGGCTGGGGCACTTTCCTTCTTGGCGCCCGCCGACGCATCGAGGAACTGGTATACGGTCGCGGCTGGGAGGCGGAATACCCCCGCCCCGTCTGGCGGCTGCGCAATCTCGGCATCGTCCACTCGCACACATCGACGATCACCTTCGAGGAGATCACCCAGCCCTGGCTGCGGGATCTGGCCAAGCGCTGGGCACGCTGGCGGCTGTCCGGCGGCATCAGCGCCAGCACCGTACGCGCGGGAGTGCGCATGGTCGCCCGGTTCTCCGCGTTCCTCCCGGCAGAGGTGACCGGACTCGCCCAAGTCGACCGCGCCCTGCTCGAACGCTACCTGGCAGATCTCCATGCTGCGATGGGCGGCCGCAGCACACACAACGCGCACATCAGCAACCTGAACACCTTCCTGCGCACGATCCGCGTGCACCGCTGGGACGAGGCACTGCCGGGCAATGCGGCCTTCGTCCCCGAGGACTACCCCACGCCGCCGCCCCTGCTGCCCCGATCCGTGGCCGAGCATGTCATGGCCCAGCTGGAAGACCCCGCCAACCTCGCCCGCTGGCAGGACCCCGCACGACGGCTGATCACGCTCGTCCTCATGCGTTGTGGGTTGCGCATCACCGACGCCATCAACCTGCCGCTCGACCCCGTCGTCCATGATGCCGAAGGCGCCCCCTACCTGCGCTACTTCAACCACAAGATGAAGCGCGAGGCACTGGTCCCCATCGACGAAGAACTCGAACAACAGCTCCGTGACCACCAGCGCCGAATCCTGGAAGAGCGGCCCGAGGGGGTGTCGGTCCTCTTCCCCCGCGCCGACGCGAACCTCCGCGGTGACAGACCGATCAGCACCTCCGGCTACCGGATCTCGCTGGCCGAATGGCTCCAACGCTGCGCAACCCGCGACGAGTTGGGTCGACCAGCACACATCACCCCGCATCAGTTCCGGCATACCCTGGGCACCAGGCTGATCAACAAGGACGTACCGCAGGAGGTCGTCCGTCAGATCCTTGATCACACCTCGGCCCAGATGACCGCCCACTACGCGCGGCTGTCGGACAACACCGTCCGTCGGCACTGGGAGAAGGCTCGCAAGGTCAACGCCCAAGGCGAGACCGTTGCCCTGGACCCAGCCGGCCCTCTCGCGGAGGCGGCCTGGGCCAAACAGAGACTCTCCCGGGCTACGCAGGCCCTGCCCAACGGCTACTGCGGACTACCGATGGTGCAGTCCTGCCCGCACGCCAACTCGTGTCTGACCTGCCCGATGTTCATCACGACCGCCGAGTTCCTGCCCCAGCACCGTGAACAGCGCCAGCAGACCCTGCAGATCATCTCCGCTGCCGAAGCCCGTGGGCAGAAGCGGCTCGTGGAGATGAACAGGCAGGTCGCCGACAACCTGGAGAAGATCATCACAACGCTTGAAGACGACGGGCAGCCAGGCACCGGTGAGGCGGACGCTGATGCCTCCTGAGACCAGCGCTGCACCGCTCGTCACCGCCGCCCGCAAGCGGCACGAACTGACGCGGTCCAAGGCCATCCAGGCACTGCGCGAACTCGACCGCACCGGAGCCCCGGTGTCCTTCGAGGGTGTCGCCCGTCGCGCGGGCGTCTCACGTTCGTGGCTGTACTCCCAGCCCGACATCCGCGCCGAGATCGAACGGCTCCGTGACGCCATCGGACGTTCTCCCTCACCACCGATTCCCGCCGCCCAGCGCTCCTCCGACGCCTCGCTTCACGCTCGCCTGGAGGCCGCCCTGGAACGGAACCGGCAACTCACCGAGGATAACCAGCGCCTGCGTCGGCAACTTGCTCACGCGCTCGGCGAGCAGCGAGCCTCAACTACGCGCTCGTGAGACGTTGCGCTTCATCTGGCGGGTTTGCAGTCGATCTGGAGGACTGTGCGGGAGCAGTCGAGAACCGCCGTGCCGGGGCTCGGTGGCGGCCCCGGCACGGCGGGCTTTGACTAGATGCCGAACGGTGCGGCGTAGTGGACGGTGCCGCTGGGCAGCGGGTGGTCGGCGTCGAGGGTGAGGGCCATCATGGCCTCATCCGGGACGTCGATGCTGAGTCCGATGCCGTACTTGGAAGCGCGAGTGAAGCCGAACCGCGGGTAGTACGTCGGGTGTCCGAGGACGGTGACGAAGTGCTCGCCCAGCTCCTTGGCGGCCTGCAACGAGGCGCGGATTACCGCAGAGCCAGCGCCGGTCTTCTGGTACTTGGGCCAGACGGCGACGGGGCCCAGGCACAGGGCCGGGGTGTCGTCGATGTGGCAGCGGGTCAGCAACGCGTGGCCGATGAGCTTGCCGTCGTGGTCGGTGGCGACGATGGACAGTCCTTCGATCCACGAGGGGTCGGCGCGCAGGGCGTCGACGAGGTCGGCCTCCAACGGAGTGTCAAACGCGGCAAGGCTGATGTCGCGAATGGTGGGGATGTCCGCGCTGGTCTCAGCACGCGTGATCCAGTTAATGCTCACGATGGATGGAGATCCGTTTCATGGTTGGTTCGTATCGGTATTGCCCCGCGAGCTCACGCTCCCAGCGAGGCGAATCCAGATGAGGTCAGGCCGCAACCCGGGACGTGAGGGTGGTCCAGGCAGAGCACATGGCAGTGGCCTTGAGCGCGGTCATCAACCTCACCTCCCAACTTCCTCGATCTGGATCAGACACGAACGTCAGACACCGTATCACCCCGTCAAATTCGACCGCTCACGCACCAGCGCATCAGGTCGACTTCAAACCCACCAGATGAAGGCAATGCTCAGCTGGGGCCCCGAACCCAGCTCACCGCATCGCGCTTCAGTAACGATCGACCCGTGCTGAGCGGCGCTCGAAAGGGTCACGCGGCCAGGTCGAAGACACCGTCCTTGACCTGGCCGCCCAGGTCACAGCCCTGCTTGATCGGCGAGCTTGAGATAACCGCCAGCACCGACAGCATCCCGAACATCGCTCGGCCTTCCATCGTGGAGGTGTCGATGCCTGTTCGATGGCGTGCATCCCGATGCCACACTCGCGCAGCTCGGCGCCAAGGGTTACCGGGTGCAGGACGGAGCGGGAGAGCTGGTCGAGCCGGGTGACCTTCAACATGTCGCACTCACACAGCAACTGGAGGACGAGGTCGAGCTTCGGCCGGGACGCCTTCGCACCGCCCGCGGTGTCGACGTGCATGTTGTCGCGGTCGACACCTGCCCGCAGCAGGGCGTCCGCGACGTCCCCGCCAGGCGCAGCGCGATGCTGGACGAGTTGGTCGCCGAGGACACTGGCGACAGTGCGACGCGGACACCGCGTCGAGCGAGCAAGATCGCCGCGGCGCTGCCGGCGAGGCTGACTCCGCTGATGACGACGTCGTAGTCGTAAACCGCGCTCTCAGGCTTGGTCATGCGCTGATCGCCCCCTTCGGGGTGTGGTGCCGTTCGTGGGGGTGGCAGCCCCATCGCCCCGTCGCCGACGACCAGCTCCGGGTCGCGCATGGCATCAGTCAGTGTCGAGGCCGTCGATCAGGCGGTTGAGGAACCGTGTGAAGGTGGCTTCGGGGGTGAGGGGGCGTCCGGGAGTGGATAGGGCTTCGGCAAGTTCCGGGTGGCAGCCGTCGGCGGCGACAGCGGCGAGGTAGCGGGCCTCGGCTGCGGCCCTGTCCGGGAATCGTGAGACTGCGGCCTGCGCGATCTCGTGGGCGACATGCCCGGCCACGAATGCGGCGAGCTGGGCGAAGACCTCCAGCTTCGCCGCACCGTTCAGCCCGGTGGGCTGCAGGACGGCGAGCGCGTGTTCCAGGAAGGCCAGCGTGTTGGTCGCCCGCAGGAACGATCTCCCTGACACTTGATGGGAGACCATCCGCGTCGCAACTGCTCTACTTGCTCAGCAACGCCGCAAGCCGGGCGGCGGTCTTCTCGCCCGCTCGCTGCTTGACGAAGCCTTCTTTGGCAGCCGCACGAAGCCTCACCTTCGAGCTGTTCTCCGTGCCCTTTGTCACCAGCGCGGTGACCACTACAGGATTCATGCCCCTGGCACCGCCACTGGCAACGACACGGATCATCTCCTGGTCCCTGCCAGGCTCCACATGCGTAGGCCCCACTGGCCGCCCTGCCCCTTCGAGCACTCTGACGACGCGCTTTACGGCATCGTCGAACGGCAAGGGGATGACAAGGTCGACCTCATGGACGTTCTTCCTCATCAGCTTGGCCACAAGCCCAATCAAGCGACCGCTGCCCCCACCCACGGCAGCCAGTGCAGCAAGCTCTTCAGCCAGGATTTGGTCCTCGTTCTGGTCCACGCGCCCCCACCCTTCACTGCCTGACCTGTCTGTGCAATCAGCCACGGGCGTTGTGAGCTTGCTCCGCTTTGACAGACACCATCGGTGTGGTGATCAGGCCGCGAGGACGGTCTCGTACTCGGCGGGACTGCGGTAGCCGAGGCTGCTGTGCAGCCTGCGTATGTTGTACCAGCTCTCGATCCACTCGAAGATCGCGGTCCTGGCCGTTGCCCGGCTCGGCCACGGCCGGTCGCCAAGCAACTCCCGCTTCAGGGTGGCGAAGAAGGACTCAGCGAGGGCGTTGTCCCAGCACTGCCCAGTGCGGCCGACCGAAAGTCGGACACCGAACTCGGCTACAAGGCGAACCGGGTCTCGCAGGCCTGGTTCGCGTGCCGGTCCTGCGGATTCGTTGATCACGCAGACCGATGGGGGCACCTCCCGCTCGAGCGAAGCCGAGAGTGGGGGAGGCTCCCGCAACATCCGCGCTCGTGCGTGGCAGTTGTGGCGACGCGAGGTCGAGTCAACGGCCCCTGCCCCACCACCGGAGCGCACGCGCCGGGGCGGGGCTGGACGCAAACGCAGCATCACCGCCAGTGACGCCCGTTGTGCAAGCCCGGGACTTTAGTCCCGATTAGTTGACAGGCCTGGCCTGCGAGTCCGCAGGGAACGGCGACCCCCCGCATCGAAGCCCCCGTCGCCCTCCTGCGCACCGGTACAGAGCAGCCCATCGCCTTCCCCGAGACCTGCCCGCAGTGCGGCTCCGGTATCGACACCTCCGAGCAGCGCTGGCGCTGTGAACGCGGCCGCGACTGCCACCTGGTCGCCTCCGTCTCCTACGCCGTAGGCCGCGATCAGTTCGACATCGAGGGCTACCGCGGGCCGCGCTCAGTAATCGATGGCGGCGCGGTCTGGAACCTGAATCACCGGGTTGTGCGTCGTATCGGGCACGTCATGCATGGCTGCGGGGCGGGGACGGTTCCAAGGCTGATGGGTGGGACGTGGTGGGACGAGCGAACAGTTGTGTGACGCCGACGGCGAAGACCGCACCGCACCGGCGGTGGCTGCTTCACGTCGACCGGTGGTGGGGCAAGAACACGCAAGGCCGGTCACCCTGGGCGCGTGGCCGTGTTCTCGCGTCGCTCGCGGTTCTGGTCGCCGGGCTGCAGGCATTCCACTCTGCCGTGCCCAACACCGTGGGCCGCTTTGGTAGCCTGCTGGAGACGTTTCTGCCCTGGCTCGGCCTGCCCGTTCTGTTGATGCTCGGCCTGGCGCTGCTTCGCCGCTCGGCCACCGCGCTGGTCGCCCTGTTGTTGCCCGCAGCCGTCTGGGCGAACCTCTTCGGCGGGTTGCTCCTCGACGAGGACTGCGGCGTACCCGACATCATGGCGGTCCAGCACAACGTCAGTGACGAGAACACCGACCCCGTGGGAACAGCGCGCGCCCTGATCAGGTCCGCACCGGATCTCATCGCTCTTCAAGAACTGACACCCTCCGCAGCGCCGCTCTACGAGACAGTGCTGGCATCGGACTACCCTCACCACGCGGTCCGGGGAACTGTCGGACTCTGGTCGAAGTACCCGCTGGCAGACGTCCGGTCGTTGGACATCAAGCCAGAGGGGATCGGGGACGACTGGAGTCGTGGGCTGCGCTCCAGCGCACAGACGCCGTGGGGCGACATCGCGGTGTACGTGGCCCACCTGCCCTCGGTCCGTGTCCGAATGAGCGGTTTCAGCTCCGGCCGGCGGGACGAAAGCGCCGGATTGCTGGGCGCGGCCATCGCCGCCGAGGAGCTGGACGAAGTGATCCTGCTGGGTGACCTCAACAGCACGGTGGACGACCGTGGACTGGCCCCGGTCACCTCGCAGATGAATTCCGCACGGCGAGGCTTCGCCTTCAGCTGGCCTGCAGCCTTCCCCTTGTCCCGGATCGACCACGTCCTGACTCGCTCGGCGACCGTCACGGGCATCCGGACCCTGCCGGCCACCGGCAGCGACCACCTGCCGATCGCCGCCGGCATCAAGCTCGGACCGTGATTGGCTCTGCTCACGAGTTTCGAGTTTCGACAGCGGTTGTTCAGCGCATTGGGTTCTGGCTCGCTTTCCGTGAAGGCGGCACGCTGGGTGACGGCTGACGCCCGGATCAACCTCCCGAAGTTTGCCTGAACGCCGCTCGGCTATCAGGGCAGTTACGGCATTTTCAGCGCCTACATCAGGAAGAAGCGCACCTCGCCCCGCCCGGTCACCGCACAGCCGCCAGCACCCCGCGTGGTGACCAAGTGGATCCTCAGCCGCCCAGAATCCCTGTCCGAGACAGAACAACTCCGGCTCAAAGCAGTCCTGGCCAACTGCCCCGAACTCGAAGCCCTCACCGGACACGTCCGACCCTTCGCTCAGATGCTCACCGAGCGCCAGGGCGAACGGCTCCCCGCATGGCTCGACGCCGTCCGCAAGGACGACCTGCCCAGCCTCCACACGCTAGCCGCAGGGATTGACCGCGACCGCGAGGCCGTCATCGCGGGCCTGACCCTGCCCTGGAACTCGGGCGTCGTTGAAGGGCACGTCAACCGGATCAAGATGCTCAAGCGCCAGATGTTCGGCCGCGCAGGCTTCGCGCTCCTTCGCAAGCGAGTCCTCCTTGCGTAACAGCCTGGCCGAGCATCGCGAAGATCCAGTGTCTGGCCGTGGATGTCGCGCGAGTGCCAGGATGCGTGTCGGAGCGCAGACGGATGTGGAGGAAACGCATGCGCGCGTTGTTGGCAATGCGTAAGCGGAGTACACGAACGCCATCGAGTCCGTCAATGCCCGCATCCGCAAGGTCGTGCGAGCCCGGGGCCACTTCCCGACCGAGGCCGCCTCCCTCAAGTGTGTCTACGTGGCACTGATGAGCCTGGACCCCACCGGGAAGGGCCGCAAGAGGTGGACCATGCGCTGGAAGGCGCCGTTGAACGCCTTCCAGATCGCCCTTGAGGGCCGCCTCACCACCAGCACTCACTGACCAGTTCAACTACGTGCAGGCGGCCTTTGCACCATCGGCATGCGCTCCCGGGCCAGCCTGCGGCCGTCCGACGTCCTGGCGCGTCATCACAGGGCAAGGCGGAGTGGAAGAGCTGGCCGGGGGCTTGGCCGGCGCCGGGGGTCACTCGTTTGGAGGGTGAGCGGAAGCCGGCCTGTACCTGAACGTCTTTACCCAGGAACATTTCTGTACAGGGCATTTGTAGCGTGATGGCCCTTGTCTGTGGTCCGGGTCGTGGGCCGGTTGTCGTTTCGTCGCAGATGGGAGGGGTCTCGTTTGGTGGTGCGGGTGGACGGCAGCCCGGCGAGGCTGGGGACGTGCAGTGCTTGGTGGCACACGGCTCAGCGAGGGGCCTTGGGGTGGGCGGGCCGGTGGGGCCTGGTCGGTGATGCGGCCGAGACACGGAGGCTGGCGGGTACAGCGCCGGGACGGATGGCGGGGTTTGTCGCCCCTTCGGCCTCGGCGGCGGAGGTGGAACTGCTGGCCTGCTGGGGGGCATTTATCACGCTGGTGGACGACGTCTTCGACCGGGACCTGCAGCACGCTTCACCTGCCGAGGTCCGCGCCGTGCTGCAACCTTTGGTCGCGGTGGTCGCGGGCGCCGGTACGGGGACGGCGCCCGCAGCTGCCGCCCTCGAGGACCTCTGGCAGCGCACGGCCGTCGGGACTGTGCCGGACTGGCGCAGGCGGTTTGCCGCCTCCTACGCGTCGTTCGCCGAAGCGACGTGCGAGGAGGCGCGGTGGCGCGAGACGGGATACATGCCTTCGGTGCAGGAGTACGTCCGGCTGCGCCGCCGCACGATCACGGTGGCACCGCTGCTGTTGGTGGCGCAGCGGTGCCTGAGCGCGTGGCCGGACGCGGAGGGCCTGCACGACATCTGTGCCGATGTCGTCGCCTGGACGAACGACTTGTTCGATGCCGGGTCGGAGCAAGCCGGGCAGGTGGGGCTGGTCGATGTCCTGGCGCGGGAGCGGGGAGTCGACCGCGGTGAGGCAGCGGAGACCGCCCGCGCGATGATCGAGGAGCGGCTCGACGACTTCGACGGGCTCGCCGGGCAGTTGGCGGCTGGATGGTGCGTTGAGGGTGCCCGCTCGCGGGTCGAGACTGTCCGCACGTTCCTGGACGGCGCTGTCGCGTGGCAGTACGAGAGCCGCCGCTACCGCGCCACCCTGCCCTCGCAGCGGGTGTCGGAGGGGGTGCGGGCGGACCCGGTGGAGACGGCTGTCGTCCGGCTGGAGCGCCGGCTGGCGCTGGTGGTGGCACCAGGCGGAGCGGTGCCGGACCGGTGCGCGAGCCGCGTCCTGGAAACGGCGTTGTTCCTGGCCCTGCTCCGCACGCGCGGCACGCACCGAGACGAGCAGAGACAGCTGGCCTCCTATCTGGAACGGCGACGCGGTGATGCCGACCTGCTCGATGCCCTGCTGATCGATGCCTGCCTGCGCCCTCACACGCTGCCGGCCGACGCCGCCGACGCAGCAGTTGATTGTGTGGCCGGTGAGTCGGTCCACGGGGTGGGAGGTCGTGGCCGGCTCAAGCGCAGCATGCTGCACGCGGTGCTGCACGTGCTGGGCGGCCTGCGGCTGAACGCCCAGGACACCCCGGATCCCGCCCCCACCAACGCGCTGTCCACCTTCAGCACGATCCACCTCTTGGCCGTCCGCGTCTTCTACGCCCAGGTCACCGGATACCCGCACACCGTCTCCACCGGCGAACGCTTCCAGCTCGCCGACCTCCTGGACGACGATCAGGGACGGCTGTTGTGGGAGGCCAGCGCGGCCACCGAACTGCTCGGACTCAATGCCCTGCAGTCCTACCGGCCGGGCCACCCGGTGATCGACCGGGCCATCACCGGCCTGTTGCACGCCCGCGACAGCGATGGCGGGATGCCGTTCCTCGACAGTCAGGACGTATGGCTGTCAGCCGTGGGCGGTCTGGCCTTCCTCGGTCGGCCCGCGCTGCGGCGTTACACCGCCCGGATGGGCGAGTTCGTCGCAGCCTGGCAGGCCGCCGACGGTGGCTGGCCCTTCGCCAGTGGTGTCCGTCAGACCGACGTCGACACCGCCGCCCGCTGCATGGAGTTCCTCCAGGCTCTCGACGCGGACCGCTACCGCCACCATCTCGACCGGGGCGCTGCGTACCTCGCCGTTACGGCCGGCCCCGACGGCGGGTTCCCCACCTGGCTGGAGGGCGACGACCCCGACCTCGACATGACCGCGGGCGCCGTCATCGCCCTGGCCACCCGCGGGCCGAGCTGCACCCGGCTCGTCACCGCGGCCACACGCTTCATCGTCGACGCCCAGCGTCCCGACGGCACTTGGACCCCGAGCTGGACCCTCAGCGAGTCCAGCGTCATCCTGCGCGCCGTCGACGCACTTCAGGCCGCACGCGGCACCCCTGGCATCGACTCTGTGCGGCTCACCGCCGCGATCACCCGCGCGGCGGCACGTCTCACCGCAACCCAGCAACCCGACGGAGGCTGGGGCCACACACCGGACAACGCCAGCGACGCCCTCTCCACCGCGCAGGCCATCCCCGTCACCGCCCGCTATGGCCCACCCCACGTCACCCCCGCTGCAACTGCCTATCTGCTGTCCCAGCAAGACGAGACCGGCCGCTTCCCCGCCCCGCCCGACCAGGTGGGACCCCGCCCTATGCCATTCGACTTCCCCGTCGTCGCCGACCTCCACACACTCGCAGCCCTGACACGCGTCCGATTCGTCCAGCGCCAGCGGCGGGCTGCGTAACCACGTGCGGCAGTCCCCGTACCGGGTGACCAGCCAGGCCTGCCCATCCGGCATCTTCCTGCGCGAGACCGGTGTCCGCCGGTGGCGCGCAGCTGGGGCGGCACCGATGATGTGATGAGCACTCATGCGTGTGTGATGCCCTGCTCCACCGGTGCTGGGACGAACAGCGGGGCAGATTGACCGGATCACTGAGTGAGCCGGGTCGCCCCGCTCGCGGCTAGAAGATCACTGAAAATCTCGGTTCTGGCCTCGCGCGCACTGGTGTGGGGCCAGACTGCTGTGTGTGCAGGGGGAATGGGCTGGGGAGACGGTCGGGCCGGATGCGTGGGAGACCTGTCGGGAGCTGATCCCGGCCGGGAGTGTGTTCGCGTTCCTGGCCGAGCATCGCGAAGTGCTGTTCCCCGGGTCGATGTTCGCGGACATGTACCCCTCGACGAACGGGCGGCCGTCGATGCCGCCGCAGGTGCTGGCCGCGACGGTGGTGCTGCAGAGCCTGCACGGGCTCTCGGACTTCGAGACGGTGCAGGAACTGCGCTGTGACCTGCGGTGGAAGGCGGCGTGCGGGCTGGGGTTGTATGACACCGCGTTCGACCCGTCGCTGCTGACGTACTTCCGCCGCCGACTGCAGCGCTCGGGTGACCCGAACCGGCTGTTCGCCAAGGTCAGGGAGGTCGTCACGGCCACCGGTGTCCTCAAGGGCCGGCAGCGGCGGGCGCTGGACTCCACCGTGCTGGACGACGCGGTCGCCACCCAGGACACCGTCACCCAGCTCATCGCCGCGATCCGCCGGGTCATCCGCGAGGTCCCCGATGCCGAGCAGGTTGCTGCGGCGTGGTGCACCGCGCACGACTACGCCGACCCGGGCAAGCCCCGCATCGCCTGGAACGACCAGGCCGCCCGTGAGGCACTAGTCGACGCCCTGGTCACCGACGCGCTGAACCTGCTCGGCCGCCTGCCCGAGCAGCAGTTGGGCGAGGCCGCGGCGAACGCCGTCGGGCTGCTGGCCCTGGTCGCGGGCCAGGACGTGGAGCCGGCCGAGGAATCCGACGGCCGCGACGGGCGCTGGCGCATCACCCGCGGGACCGCCCGCGACCGCACGGTCTCCACCGTCGACCCCGAGGCGCGGCACATTCACAAGAACCGCACCCGCCACCAGGAGGGCTTCCGCGCCCACGTGGCCTTCGAACCCGAGGCCGGGCTGTTCACCGAGGTCGCCCTGACCGCCGGCAGCGGGGCCGACAACCACGAGGCCGCCATCGCCCGCGACCTCCTCGCCGACGAGGAAGCACCGCTCACCGTCCTGGGCGATGCCGCCTACGGCACCGGCGACCTGCGCGAACACCTCCAGGCCCAGGGCCACGACCCGGTCCTCAAGCCACCGCCGCTGAAACCGGCCGTCCCCAGCGGCTTCACCGCCGACGAGTTCACCGTCGACACCGAGAAGGGCGAGGTCACCTGCCCCGCCGGACACACCGCCGCGCTCGGCCGACCGCTGGCGAACGGCTCCCGGCAGGCCCAGTTCAAGAAGCTGTGCGCCGACTGCCCGCTCAAGGACCGCTGCACCCGCTCCAAAACCGGCCGGGTCTTCACCGTCCACGCCAAGTACGACCTGCTCAAGGCCGCCCGTGACCAGGCCGCCACCGACCCCGACTGGCAGGCCGAGTACCGCCGCTGGCGACCACCGGTGGAGCGCGCCATCGCCTGGCTCGTCGCCAAGGGCAGCCGCCGCGTCCCCTACCGGGGCGTCATCAAGAACGACACCTGGCTCCACCACCGCGCCGCCGCCCTCAACCTTCGCCGCCTGATTAACCTCGGACTCACCCGCACCACCGGCACCTGGACGCTCACGACAGCGCACGCATAAGGCAAGGGGCCGCCCGGCCCACCACCGGACAGCCCCACGCACAAGATTTTCAGCAGTCTTCTAGGGCCCGCTGACCGTCGAGGACCACGCCGGCAGAGGTTTCGGCGGCTTACAACGCCGCTGCTCCGACGGAATTCATCCGAGGCATACCACGGCCCCGCAGCTTGCCGCAGTCCTTCTCAGAGGTCGGGTCGGCTGGGGGCGGGTGGTTTACCGAGGCCGCGGCATCCGCGTCATGCGCCTGCTGCGAAATCCGTCCGTCCCTTCCCCAGGGGCTGTTCCTGGCGGCCCGGTGGCTGCCGGACGAGGCGTCGAGTGGGGTGCGGGCGCCTGGCCTTTTGCTACTCGCCGGTGCAGGCAGCGGGGCGGGTGTCGAGCCGGCGGTGGGGGCCGACGAGGTCCACGTCCCAGTAGCGGTTGTGGTAGCCGATGCCGATGGCCGCGATGTCGGCGCTCATCAAGTCCTTGTAGAAGGCGTTGTGCGGGTCTGGGTCGGTGGCCATGTCGGCGAAGTATCCGTCGTGGTTGTAGCCGTAGAACATGTACTCGGCGATGTAGTTCGAGAAGATGCCGGCGTCCGAGAGCCGGGTGCGCAGGTCGCGGCCGTCGCTCCCGACAGAGGTGAGCTTGCCCATCCGGGACATGTCCTGCGTGTGGCTGCGCGCCACGTTGGACGCCTGGTCGGAGACCAGTAGCCCGGGCAGGTCCTTCGCCTTCCGCGTCTTGTTCACTTCGCACACGATCCAGTCCACGTTGGGGTAGTACTCCCGTGCGGCTTCCGCAGTGGTCGTGGCTGGCGCGGCGGGCGGAGTGGGCGCCGCGGAGGCGGTCGGAGCGATGGCCGTGAGCGTGGCCGTCAGGGCGCATACGGCAACGGCGATGCGCCGCGCGCGCCGCCGGGGGTGAGATGTGGTCATACCCTGCCAACGCACTCCTCAGGAAGAGGTTGCGCCGCGGTCCCGCGTTTGCAGTACGCCGACTTTGCCACCGGGCTGCCGCGACCGATCGAGGAACGCGTCGACCCAGACCCCCAGATGCGGTTGCAGTACCCGCGGCGACGAACGGCTCACCGCCGCCTGCGAGGACGTGAGCAGGGGGCGGTGAGCCACATGGCGCTGGTCCGGCGAACCACTGGAGCCGGAGCCCGGTGATTCAGCTGCTCAGCCGACCGTCGGCAGAGCCCTGCGTGGGGGAACGGCGTTCAGCATCTCCTGCGCCACTGGTTCCCCGCTGTCCGCGTCGACGAAGCTGACGCGGATCACGGGATCACCGGGGGTGTCGCGGCTGGCGGTGGCGTCCAGGGCGAAGACCACGGACACCGGTTGTGCGCTCTCCCGTGTCCGGTACACACCCGAGTACAGGAGGATGCGCCAGCCGCCCTGCTCCCAGTGGTCCAGCAGACCCGACCGGACCACCGGGGAGGCGGTCTGCCAGGCGAGGGAGCGCTCCAGCAGTTCCACGCTGGCGGCGACGGGCACGCGGTCTGCCGGCTCGCTGCCGAAGAGCGGATGCCCGCAGACTCGTAGCCTCAGTCGGCGCAGGGGAAGCAGCCACCACCGGTCGAGATCGACCGAGAGCGCCACCAGTACGAACACGGCGACGGCCAGAAACACGAGCGATCCGCCGGGCTGTTCGGTGATCGTGGACCACCAGGCGCCGTTCGCCGCCGCTGTCGCGCCGCCTGCGAGGACCACCGTGGCGCGCGCGAACGCGCGCCAAGTGATCGGGGTGTCCTCGTTCGCCGAACAGCCGCAGGAGGACTCCGGGGCCAGCGCCCGGCCGTAACCGAGATAGCCGAGGAATCCGGCCCCGAGGACGGCGGTGGCCGTGCCCGGCACCGGGTTCGCGGGTAGGGCCAGCAGCCCTACGGCGACCAGGAGTTCGACTGCGCCGACGGCACGCAGCACCAGTGCCGCCCGCTCGCTGCTGCGCAGTATGCGGGCCAGCGCCGTCTTGGGTGCCTGGCGCACGGTGTCACGGTTGAAGAGCTTGACCGAGCCGGTCCACCCCAGTAGGCCCGCAAGGACCAGCGGTACCAGGCCCGTTGTCAGTGAGAGCATCTTTGCCTCATCCTTCTCCCTCCTGTGATGCGGACGTCAGTGCCCGACGGAGACACGGACGATGTCCACGGAGTCGTCGGACGGCCGCCAGGCCCCGAGCACCTGGGCTCTCTGTCCGATACGCAGCCGGGACAGGTCCGAGGTGAGCGCGCGGCCCGCGTAGGAGGCGTTCGTCGTGTCCGGGAGGACGTGGCCGATGAATTCGTGCTGTCCGTGGGAGAGGTGCAGTCGGTTCTTCGCGATGCCGCGGATCTGGGTGTCGATGTTCACGATGTTCACCCACACCGCGTCGGCGGCGACGGTACCGTCCGGCATCGGGACGCCACGCGCGTAGAGCCCGTCACCGATCTCGATCTCGGCGGCGGTGGTGGGCCGGACCTTCCACACGCTGGTGGCGTTGGTCATCTGGACCCGGGAGTGGTCGCCGTAGGATCCCCCGACCTGAAGCACACTGCCGGTGATGCCGGTGATCCGACCCTCCACGAAGGACGATGTGGGGATCGCCGGGTCGAGCGACGGCTCGGAGGCGAAGGCCGCGTCGGCGTCGATACCGCCGAGGGCGGTCGCGCCGACGATGGTTGCGCCGCTGAGGGCGGCCGTGGTGAGAAAGCGTCGGCGGCCCAGCCCGCCGTTGTTGTTGTTCTGACGGTACGTCACGTCAAATGCCTCCTCACTCGTAGATGTAGACCGGCAGCTTGCCGGAGCTGAGGCTGCCGATGGCCGAGAAGGCGGCCGGGGTCAGGTCCAGGACCCGGTTGGTGCGGCAGGCGCCGTTGCAGCAGGTGGCCTCGCCGCACCAGCTCTTGGTGCGCGGTCCGCAGTCGGTGATCGTGATGCAGACGGTTGCGCCGGAGCACTGGTGCCTGACGTTCATCACGGCGCCGCAGCCGCGTCTGGGGATGTTCTCGCCGCACAGGTCGGGCCGGGTGATGTCCCAGCATGCCTGTGACGCGTTGGGCCAGGCGCCGTGATTCGCGCTGGACCGGCAGTTGCCGCAGGCGCCGCCACCTGCGCTGCCGCACGGACCCCACGCGGATCCGCAACAGAACCAGCTCGTTTCACCGGCCCACAGGCTGGTCGATCCGCAAGCCATCGTGCCGCCTCCCTCTGGCTGATGTCGTGCTCATGACAAATTGCCTTGAAGGTTGTTGCGCACACAGCACTCCCATGATGCGTGCGTCTACGCGCGTTGGCCAGAAGGCCGTTGAAGAACTGTTGATCCGAACGGCCGACAGGGCCGGCCCCTCCGTGAGG
The DNA here is from genome assembly GCF_039536205.1 of Streptomyces sannanensis. GTDB lineage: Bacteria > Actinomycetota > Actinomycetes > Streptomycetales > Streptomycetaceae > Streptomyces > Streptomyces sannanensis. The sequence continues at coordinate 7,406,536 of NZ_BAAAYL010000001.1, forward strand.
GGCCGGCCCCGTCTCTGTGTCTGTACTGCCTGCGGTGCGCCTCGCTCCGGGTCTCGCCCGCACCGTGGCGGCCACCGCCCAGATCACGTTCCGATTACCTCGCGGAGATCGGCCCTTGTGCTCCAGGTCACGCCAGCGTAGATCCGTGTCACGCCAGCGAACGAAATGTTTGCTGAAATCGAATCAGGTGTTTTCTCATGACCGAGCGACCGGACCCTGACGACTCCGCGACCAGCACCGACGCCGGAACCCTGGCGGACGAGGCGCTCGGCGCCCGCATCCGCGAGTACCGCGTGATGCGGCGCATGTCACTGCGGGCACTGGGTGAAGCAGCCCAGGCCAGTCGGGTTCCTCAGCCGGCTGGAGCGCGGACAGGCCAATGCCGGCATCGGTATGCTGCGCCGCATCGGGGCAGCGCTGGCTCTCAACGTGGCGGACCTGTTCGACCAGAACAGCACGACTGGGCACCGCGTGGTGCGGCGCAGCGAGTTGACCGACGCTCCACATCGCACCCGGCAGGCGGAAGTTCCTGATCTCGCAGCGGTCATTCGGACATCTCGAGGTGTACGCAGGCGAGTTCAACACGGGATCGGGTGGCCGACGGTGCGACCGCCGGCCACCCCATGGTCCCGTGTTACTCCGTGGCGATCGGGCCCAGGTACTCCAGGGTCCAGGTCTCCTGGAATTCGGGCTTCGGTTGGGTGAGTTCGATCTGGGCGCCGCGGTGTCCGGCGCGCAGGCTGAGGCCCTTGTCCGAAAGGATCTTGACTCCGCCGATGACCCGTTCGAAGGTGAACTTTGCCCACTCGGTGCGCGACACGCTGTTGACCCAGAGCTTGTCCTCGGGGACGACGAGGCCTGCGGCGGGGTGGTAGGCGAGGTGGATCACGTACGGTGACGCGGATTCGGGCTCTTGCCCGGCCTCGAGGTGGTCGATGACCCACTCCTGCTCGATCGGGAGCGGGTTGAAGCGGTCGGTGATGACGGGGGCACCGTGCTTGACGGCGTACTCGGTGGCGGTCAGCACGCTGGTGGGACCGATGATGTGGGCGTGGATCTTGTACTTGCCGGGCTTGACCGGGATCGGAGTCATGGGCGGGACTTCCTCTCTCACGGAGGGCGTCGAGGGATGGTTGGGCGTTACCGGACAGATCTCCCACATCGAGGCACAGTCAGCTACCGCAAGAGGGCCAGATGCGGCTAACCGGATTACGGAGTGCACTGTTCGGGGGACAGTTGCGAACGCGGTGGCCTGGAGCCGGCCTGCCACTGGCGCAGTCGGCCTGTACCTCCAGCGGTCTTCTCAGCACCCGCAGCAGGTGATCCTCCGCGTCGACGGGAAGCCCAGGGCGACCGCGGGCAAGTCCGCGTTGTCGATGGCGGCTGGAAGGCTGAACGGCATGAACGGCGACGATGAGCAGCTGCTGCGCGGCTGCGTGTATGCGATGTGCCGGTTTGGCGCCAGTGGGTGGGTGTCAGTGGCAGCATGTCAGAGGGCGTTTGGCTGGCTCACGCCGTAGCGTTGGCATGAACTCGGCGGACGATGACGTTCCGCTGCGGGTTGGGCGGTTCCAGCAAATCGAGTCGTGGAGCGCCGCGGCGCCGATGCCGAGGCCTGGCCAAGCCCGTCGGCGTCGGGGGAGCGCTGGTCGCGCTGCTGCCGTACTGCGCGATCTGCACTGGGTTCTACGGGGCGTTCGGCTACTTCGCGCGGAACGCCCTGGCCGACCTCACCGGTGTGACAGTTCCCTGGCCGCTGTGGGCGCTGGCCGCGGTGGCCGTCGTCGGGTGCCTCGGCTGGCCAGGTGTTCGGCGCCGGCGCCGGCGGGATGTTCGTGCTCGTCCTCGGCGCGTTCATCGGCTTCGAGGGCACCGCGATCTACTCGGAGGAGGCGCGGGAGCCGAAGCGGACGATCCCTCGCGCGACCTACCTGGCCGTCGCCTTCCTTGCCCTGTTCTACAGCCACCTGGGGAGGTCGAGGATCGGGGCGTTGCGGTGATGACGTACGAGCCCCCGCCGACTACGGAGCCGGGGCCGATGAGGTAGCCGCCGCTGCGGAGCCTGGGCCCTCGGTCCCGGGTCCGCGGGCAGGGCGCCCACCGGAGATGCTGCACGATGGTGCACCTCGTGGTGCGCGGAGGTCCTTCGCTTCGCGGAGGGCGTCGGCGCGGGCAAGGGGGTCTTGGAACTCATCGGCAACGACGTCGCCGCGTTCTGTGACGACCTGGTCAAGGACTCACGCACCTATGCGGACGTCTACCGGGAATCCATCAGCCGGGAGCCCGGCACGACCGAGACGTAACACCGCCGCCCCATGCCAGCGGGCGTAACCCGCACGCGCGGTTCGTTCACCTCGGCGCAGCGCGATGAGACGCGGGCCGACCGGCCACCAGAAGCCGTCGCAGATCCCGTCCACCGAGGTGGTCGAGCAGGCCGGCGAGACCTGGCTCAGCCACGCCAACGCCGGCAACGCCCCCGGAAAGCAGGTCTCCGGCGGCTGGCCGCTCGACACCATTCCCCAGGACGACGCGCCTGACGCGTAGGCACGGACGATCACTCAATCCGAGTTCCGAAACAGCACCTGAACAGGCAATCAGGTCCAAGAGCCAGCGATCCACGCGGCAAGGCCCGGAGGAGTCGAACCAGGCACACTCACACAACCAGGTGGAACATGGCAAACAACAGCGCTTCCTCAACCGATTCGAAGTGGACCGGCATGGTGCCGGTCGACGAAACGGCCCTGGCCGTCACCGACACCGGCGGTTCCGGCATCCCCGTGGTCTACCTCAACGGCCAGTTAAGATTGGGTGTGTAAGG